>JARIAS010000046.1 GCA_029257745.1 Candidatus Cryptobacteroides sp.
CAAAAACACTACATTTGTCCTAATAAAAATTTTTCAATATGAAATTAAGAACTTTTAAAAAGCACATAGACTACCTTGTAGGTGAATTTATAGATGATTGCTATCTTTTTACCGTAGTCAATCCTAAAAGAGATCCTAATCAGGTTTATGAGGTTATAGAAGAGGCCATAGATCTTTTCAATGACTTGAAGGACAAGGCAAATGCTAAGGTAGCAAGTGACAAGAGAGCTTACTTTAGAGCTTTATATAAAGAAATGCTTGAAAAACTTGATGCTTTATATAATAAGCTGAGCGAAGTTGTAGCAAATTCATCTTCAAGTAAATAAGATAAAAGCTATTTAATCAGTTGATTAAATAGCTTTTTTAAGATTTATCTGCCTAATCTATTCTTTACCTGCCAAGCTCTTTTCCCATTTCCAAGCAGACTCTAAGGTTTCATCTATACTTCTTTCTGCTTTCCACCCAAGTTTTTCATTTGCAAGAGACGGGTCAGCATATACAGACATAACATCACCAGCACGCCTATCTGTAAATCTGTAATTTAATTTTACATTATTAACCTTTTCAAAAGAATTAACTAATTCTAACACAGATACAGGTCTACCTGTACCGACATTAAAGACCTCATAACTCTCTTCCATTTTGCCATCTAACATCCTAGATACTGCTGCAACATGTGCCTTAGCAAGGTCTACTACATCTATATAATCCCTAAGACAAGTTCCGTCAGGAGTAGGATAATCATTACCAAAGATACTAAGACACTCTCTCTTACCAATAGCTGTCTGAGTGATAAATGGTACAAGATTATTAGGCACACCCCTTGGCAATTCACCAATAAGAGCAGAAGGATGTGCACCAATTGGGTTAAAATATCTTAATGCTATACCCTTAATAATGCCATCAGTTGTATATGCCTTAACACAAGCAGAAAGAATATCCTCACTAATCTGCTTTGTCTCACCATAAGGAGAGGTCGCTGGCTGACGAGGAGACTTCTCTGTTACAGGCAATTTTTCAGGCTCGCCATATACTGTTGCTGAGGAAGAAAATAATATATTACAACCGCCATTCTCATGTGCTGCAGTAATGACATTAACAAAAGACTCAAGATTATTCTTATAATACTTTAATGGCTCTGCCACTGACTCTCCAACAGCTTTAAAAGCCGCAAAATGAATAACTGCATCTATCTGATGCTCTTTAAATAATTTACGAGTAGCTTCCAAATCACAGAAATCCATCTTAATAAGTGGTAAGTCAGCCCTTCCTGTTATCTTCTTAACTCCCTCATAACAAGTCTCATCACAATTAGACATATTATCGGCTACTATCACCTCATAGCCTGCATTTAATAATTCCACAGTAACGTGGCTTCCGATATATCCTGCACCGCCGGATACTAAAACATATTTTGCCATAAGTATTATTAATTTTATACTAACAAATTTAACAATAAATCATATTTTTGTACTATAAAATCTTAAATAATGAGAAAAATATTTATCCTGATTATACTATCATGCTTAAACATATTAGCTATTGCTCAAAAAAGTAAAAGCCAACAGCTTATAGAAAGTCTAATAAAAAAAGAGAAACTAGATAACGCAAGTATAGGAATTATGGCAATAAATATGAGGGGAAAAGTAATAGCTAAATATCAGGCTGACAAAAAGCTACTACCTGCATCTAATATGAAACTCATAAGCACGGGCTTAGCTCTAAGATTACTTGGAAGCCAACACAAATTTGCGACCAAAATAGCGTATAGCGGTAAAATTATCAATAACAGTTTAGATGGAAATCTCTATATAATAGGAGGTGGCGATCCTAGTCTATTCAGTAAGGAAGATATTGCTCTAAGCGATAGTAGTATACTGGAAATATTTTTAAAAGACATTAAGGACAAAGGAATAAACACTATTAATGGCTTAATTATAGGAGATGCAAGATACTTTAATGATGCAGTAGAAAATAGTAATTGGGCCTATCAAGATATAGGCACTTATTATGGTTCAGGAGCTAGTGGTCTAAACTTCTATAAAAACTGCCTTGATATTGAATTTAAAACACTACATAGCAGACTTGACTATTCCATAACATACCCTGATTGTCCATGGCTAGAGCTATCAAGCAATGCTGGTATAGGGGATAGATACACAGGGGATAAGTTGTATATGTATGGCAATGACTTCAGTTACAAGGCTCAAATAAGAGGGACTTTAGGTGAAGAATACAAAGAAAAGCTAGTTGGTTTTAGCAATAAATATCCTGCCCTCACAACGGCTTACTACCTAGCAAAATTCTTATCCAATCATGGGATAAATTGTTATGGTATAAGCCAAATCAATGGATTTTCTAAGGCTTCAGATATTTTTAATATAAAAAATATGCAGTTTTGCTATGCTAATAATAGCGAAAGGGACATTTTAAATAAAATGAAGTCTGATATAATTATTGATACTAGCAAACTGCACTATATAAGCACTGTTTATTCTCCAAATTTAAAGGAACTATGTAAGGTATGTAACCACATTAGTGATAACATATTTGCCGAAGCTATTTTTAAAGAGATTGCAAAACAGTTAGAGGGGGAAAGTTCCTATGATAAAGCTACAACAATCATAGAAAAGGCCTTAAATCAATTAGGTTTAGTCACTCATAATGCAATTGACATATCTGATGGTAGCGGACTCTCCAGAAAGAATAGAGTCAGTGCTAAATTCTTTTGTTCCTTCCTTAAAAGTATGGCACAATCACCTGTAATACAGGATTATATCTATACACTAGAGAGGGCAGGGAATGGAGAATACAAGAATCTCCTTAAAAAATATCCCAAATCTATTAAGGACAGAATACATCTAAAAAGTGGCACCATGAATGGTGTAAAATGTTATAGTGGCTATATAGATGCAAATAAAAAGGGGAAAAACAATAGAATAGTTTTTTCCATTATGATAAATAATAGTAGTGAGCCAAAAGCAAAGATTGCAAACTTTATTGACAGAATACTTTATAGCCTTGCTAAAGAAAATTAAGCTCTAAATAAGCTGCGTACAAGATCTGCAATATCTTTAGCTGTCTTAATATTTATACCTTCTGCTATTTTACTATCAAATTTTGATGCCTTTGATATATAAATAGTCTTAAAGCCCAAACGTCTTGCCTCCAAAATTCTTCTATCTATATGATTGACAGTGCGAAGCTCACCACTTAAACCTAATTCAGCTGCAAAGCAAATATCCGATGAGATAACATAATCAAAGTTTGAAGACAATACAGCTACGGCTACGGCCAAATCACAAGCTGGGTCATTTATCTTCAAACCTCCTGCCATATTTAAGAAAACATCCTTTGCATTTAATTTAAATCCAGCTCTTTTTTCAAGCACCGCCAATATCATATTCAACCTTCTAACATCAAAACCAGTTGCAGACCTCTGAGCTGTGCCATATGCAGCTGTACTTACCAATGCCTGAACTTCAAATAAGAAGGGTCTTAAGCCCTCCATCATAACAGATATTGCTGTACCACTTAGATTACTCTCTGATATAGGCATGAGCATCTGAGATGGATTATCCACCTCTACCAATCCTTGGGAAGTCATTTCATATACAGCTAATTCTGCAGTAGTTCCAAATCTATTCTTTATACTCCTCAACAGACGATATGCCCCCTTATTATCCCCCTCAAATTGTAAAACGACATCTACTATATGCTCCAGAATCTTGGGCCCTGCGATATAACCATCTTTTGTTATATGGCCTATTAATATTATCGGCACCCCAGTAGACTTGGCATAATGTAAAAGCATTGCAGTAGTTTCCTTTATTTGAGTTACAGAACCTGCTGATGAATCAATATTACGGGAATATATGGTCTGCACAGAATCTACTATCATTAGTTGAGGCTTAATCTCGTTTGCCTGCTCTAAGATATTCTCAATCAAGGTCTCACTATAAATATAACAATCCTTAGCATCTCCGACTAACCTGTCTGCCCTCATTTTTACCTGTCTAGCACTTTCTTCCCCACTTACATATAATGTTCTTAAACCCTTGCAATGCAAAGGTATTTGTAGTGAAAGCGTAGATTTACCAATTCCAGGCTCACCTCCTATCAATACCAAGGAACCTAAGACCAGACCTCCACCAAGTAGTCTATCTAACTCTGAATTATGAAGACTTATACGGTTTTCGCTTGAAGAACTTATCTCATTTAAGTTTATAGCTTTATTACTAGATTTTGAAACATAAACTTGCCTACTAGACTTATCCTGCTTATGTTCAACCATAGTATTCCATTCTCCACAGGCAGGACATTTTCCCAGCCATTTAGAACTTTCATTACCACAGCTTTTACAAAACCATACTGTATTTTCTTTTGAACCTAGTGCTGCCATATTTAACGCTCTATTTTAAATAATTCTAGATTTTCTAATTTCTTATCATTTATATCAAAACGCAAGGCTGTGCGATAGATCTGCCAGCCTTGATAACCACAGGCTCCTGGATTGATAGTCATCATATTAAAATAATCATCTCTCATTACTTTTAATATATGAGAATGTCCACAAACAAATATATCCGGCCTATATCTCTCTATTAAAGCCCTAGCCTTTATATCATATTTATTGGGATAACCACCTATATGAGTCATCAGGACTTTTAAGCCCTCACAATCAAAATACTGAACAAGGGGATAAGACCTGCGTATATCCTGACCATCACAATTGCCATACACAGCAACAAGTGGCTTAAAACTAGCTATACTATCGACAAAGTCTATATCACCTCCAAAGTCTCCTGCATGCCACAATTGGTCGACAGGCTCCAGAAAATCCTTAAACTCTTGAGTAAAAAATCCATGTGTATCTGAAATCAGACCTATCTTCATAGCTTGCTTATTTAATCTATATTAGCCAAATACACAGAGGTAACAGCTAATATGGCGGCTGTTTCTGTTCTAAGCCTAGAAGTTCCTAAGTGCACTGGTTTAAAGCCTGCATCTAGTGCTAGATTTAGCTCTTTCTCATTAAAATCTCCCTCTGGACCGATTAATATTATATATGAGTCTTGTTTATTATCTCTCAACAATTCCACTATGGAATGCTTATCACTATCCATACAATGAGCTATCAATTTTATAGCTGAAGTATCTTTATATTTAGAGATAAAATCATTAAAATCAACAGCATCTGTCACCACTGGCAAACTTGCTTTAAGAGATTGCTTCATAGCTGACAAGGCTATCTTTTCTGCTCTTTCACGTTTATAAACACGACGTTGAGAATGTTGAGATATAACTGGAACAATAGTATCAACGCCTATTTCACAGGCCTTTTCCACAAAGTTCTCAAATCTATCATTATTTTTTGTTGGTGCAACTGCCATGGTCAGATTATACGAACGCTTATTCCAATTAGGCTGTGATGAATTAATCTGTGCTCTAACACTATGAGGATTTGCATCAATTATACTACAATGAAACAGGCTACCTCTACCATCTACGACATTTATATTATCATGTATATTATGCCTAAGAACTTTTATCATGTGTTTTGATTCTTCAGCAGAAAATACTACGATATCATTTTGTATATCTTGAGAATAAAATAATTCCATTATGCCCTTATAATCTTAACTTGTCCATCAAGCTCTAACTTTATTATCTGAGAAGCCTTAGAAGTCAAATTTTGTTCAAAGCTCCTATCTACTACATAATCAACTGCCGATATAATCTCTTGAGATATATCAGCAAAACTGGCAGGACTAGGCTCTCCTGAAATATTTGCAGAAGTTGATACTATTGGCCTGCCTAATTTGTGCAATAATTGCTGACAAAAATCCATATTTGGAATTCTTATTCCAACAGAACAATCCTCTGCAACAACATTGTAAGCTAAAAAATGCTTGTCTATTATAGCTTTTTCCCCTGCATCTGGTCTCTTACTTGCTATCGCACCTGGATAGATAATTGTCATAGGCTTATCGTTAAGTTCTACCAAATCGGCAGCCATAAAGGGTAGCTCCTTTACATATCTTGCTACCATATCTAAATCTTTAGCTAAAAGCACCAAGGCCTTTGAATCTTCTCTTTTCTTAATATCATAAATTCTTGCAACTGCCTGTGGATTAGTAGCATCACATCCTATACCCCATATTGTATCAGTAGGATATAGAATAACTGCCCCCTCTTTGAGCATTTTAACTATTTCATTAATATTTTCCATTTTATTTAATATTAAAACTCGCTGTAATTGGATAATGATCAGAATAATCTAAATGTAACACCCTATGTTCCATAACCTTATATATAGAAGGGTAAAGTATATAATCTACCCTTAGCATTGGCCATAGCACAGAAAAAGTAGCAGCAAAGCCACTGCCTGCATCTTGAAAAGAGTCAAACTGATATTTCATTAATTGCTGATATGTATAAGATAAAGGTCCATCATTAAAATCCCCTATAATAAAAGATTTATATGGACTTCTTTTGATATCTCTTACAATTTTATCTACCTGTACCGTCCTCTTTTGTATAGCATCTTTCAACTTACCCTCAGTCTTTTTTACTGTAAACTTATAAGCTCTCTTCATAGCCTGTGGCAAAGATGAAAGTGATATACTATAACTCTGAAAATGACAGTTGTATATCCTTACTTTCTTTGAATCTATCAAGCAGTCTGTATAAATTACTATATTTGAACTTTGCTCAAACTTAAAACTTCCCTTATCAACTATGGGAAAACGACTTAAGGTAATATTACCATAAGCTCCCTTTGTTGAATTAAAAATAAAATAGGCTAGATTATAATTTGGAAAAAATTTCTTTACGAATTTATTTATGTCATTCTCCCCTATTAGCCTAAACTCTTGCAGGCATACCAAATCAGGCTGTTCATCAGATATAAGATGAGATATTGCCTCTACACATTCTTTTTCTGACATATTCTTGCCACTTGCAAAACGCCCGACATTATAACTTAATATCTTCAAATCTATATCATTACTTAATTCCTGATTTACTGAGAATTTTACATATTTTTGAATATAAACACAGGAAGGAAGTAAGGCAAGTATGCTGACTACCACGAATATATTCCTACGTAATAGACATAGAATAAGTATAAAAAGATTTAATAAAAATATAGGAAAAAAGAAAAGTCCAAAAACACTTATAAACCAAATATGTTCAGGATTAATATATGCTGAAATATAAGACAATAAGAGCAAGATAGATGATACAAAGATGGCAACTATCTCAAAATAATATAAATAAGACCTTGTTTTTCCCTTTGACTTCATGATTAGAACCACTTGTCCCTATTGTATAATCTATTAGTTTTCTTCCATATATACATTAGCAAGAAGCCTGTAAATATTCCCCCTAGATGAGCAAAATGTGCGACTCCATCCATATAGCCAATGATACCTAAAACTAATTCTATAACAACGAAAATAATAGCTAACCATTTAGCTTTCATTGGTATAGGTGGGAAAATAAGCATAAGTATAGAATTGGGGAATATCATTACATAGCCTATAACTACACCAAATATTGCCCCTGAAGCACCAACAGTAGGAGCCAAATATGTCATCTGAGATGAAAACAAGAGGCTCATATATTGACTGAAAAAATGCAAAGCTACTGCCCCGAATGCCGATAAGAAATATAATAACAGGAATTTCTTTGAGCCAATATAATTTTCTAATACAGAACCGAATATAAGCAAGGTATACATATTAAAGAAGATATGCAACCAGCCGTCATGTAAGAACATATGTGTAATGAGTTGCCAGAACTCAAAAGGTCTAGTGCCAGGAAAGTATAGAGCAAAATGCTCTATCATATAATTTTCATCTATTAGCATACCAACAAAAACTAATACATTGATAGCTAATAAATTCTTAACAACAGGAGGCACATTTGAAAGGAAACCTCCACTCTGTCTAAAAACATTCATAATTAAAATCTTTTTTCTAGTTCATTTAGGCTTAGAACTGAACATATCCTATGGCCTGAATGAGTAAATTCTTTATTGCTTGACTGCATCAACTTGTCTATTAAATCCTTAGCCTCTGATACAGTAGTAAGTTTTTCGCTATGCTGTGCTGCTACTGAAGATAATCTGTCTACCAATTTTGCATAAAAATCCTTATCCAAATCATTTGCCCCCTCATCTAAGGCTTGCAATATATGAAATATTGCATCTTTTAAGGCTTCTTCATCTGCTGAAAATGTATCTGGCACTGACTTAAACATAACAGAGTCTTCACCTATTAAGTCAATAGAAAAACCCATAGACTGAAGTAAGGGCAGATATTCTTTTAACAAAAGTATATTATCCACACCTAACTGTATTGTTACAGGGAAAAGGCTAATATTAGAGACTATCTCATTTTTGGATAGGCTCTCATATAGTCTATCATATATAAGGCTTTCCCTAGCCCTTTTTATATTGACAAAAATCAGACCCTGTTCATCAGTATATGCGATATACTTGCTATTTAACAATACTATTGTCCTCTCTTTTACTATCTCATCTTTAAAAAGAGCCGAATAGTCTTCCCTTTTATAAGAAGGATAAGTTGAGCTATATGATGCCCTTGTTTCTTTGATTTGCGGCAAGTCTTCATCGACTTGCTCATAAGACATATTATCAAAAGGATTATAGTCAGTATTTGGCTCAAAATCAGAAATATCCAAACGATGAGATGAAGATGCTGCCTGTGAAGGTGTTATAACAGGTATCCTATACTCTTCATTGTCCTCAAAATCAATATTCACGCCAAAAGAATTTTTCGCCAATGCTGCCTTTACACTTGCATGCAAGATATGAAATAAAACAGAATCATCTTCAAATTTTATTTCTGTCTTAGTCGGATGAATATTAATATCTATACTATTAGGATCGACATTTAAATATATAAAATAAGACGGAGTCGTACCTGCAGGTATCATATTTTCATAAGCTTTCATTATAGCCTTATGTAAATACGGACTTTTACAGAATCTACCATTCACAAAAAAGAACTGATTGCCTAGACTCTTTCTTGCTAAGTCAGGTCTACCAATAAAGCCATCTATTGCCACTGTGCTAGTATGATTTTGTATTTCTACTAACTCATCAACAATAGTCTTATTAAAAAGTTCATTAATCCTAAACTTCAATGTAGGTGCCAATCTTGTAGAGAAAATTTCTTTATCATTATGTAGCAAAGAAAACTTTATATCAACTCTAGTCAATGCCACTCTGGTAAACTCCTCCACTATGTGCTTAAACTCCACATTATCTGACTTTAAGAATTTTCTCCTTGCCGGCACATTATAGAATAAATTTCTTACAGCAAAATTGCAACCTACCGGACATAAAATCATCTCAGTGGATTTATGTTGAGAATCTGCAAAAACTACCTGAACCCCAAGCTCTTCTGACTCTACTCTTGTCTTAAGTTCTACCTGAGAAACAGAGGCTATTGAGGCTAGTGCTTCTCCTCTAAATCCAAAGGTCATAATATTATGCAAATCCTCTGCACTTGATATTTTAGATGTAGCATGTCTCTCAAAACAAAGCACAGCTTCATCAGGCGTCATACCCTTACCATTATCAATAACTTGAATAAGTGTACGTCCTGCATCGGATATAATAAGTTGAATATTTGTAGCCCCTGCATCTACTGCATTTTCCAACAACTCCTTGACAACTGAAGAAGGCCTTTGTACAACCTCTCCAGCTGCTATCATATTTGCGATATTTGAGGGCAAGATTCTTATATCCATAACTAAATGATTTGAAAGAATTTAGCTATCATAAATAGAATTGCAAAGAAAAGTATCATACCTATTATTGATATAATCTTAGACAATTTACCCGAAGACTTTCTTTTAGCGTAATTACCATCTCTGAAAGCCCCTTGCAACAGAGTTCCAGGGACATATGATGAGTCTTCCTTTGTATTATTATCCTTATCATACATAGGCTTATAGTTAAAAACCCTATGCTCTGTATCTCCAAACCAATTTAATCTCATATAAGTATAGCTTTGCTAAATTCTTAATGCAAATTTAATATATTTTCTTTAAAGCTCTATTATTAGGATTATAGCAAGTCTTTACTTAATTTTGAAAAAATTTGATTATGACGAATATTTTATGTCCTTTTAAGATAGGCAATGGATACGATGTACATGCAATAGAAAGCGGTAGAAAAATGTACTTAGGTGGTATTCTTGTAAATGAAGATATGGGCTTCATTGCTCATTCAGACGGTGATGTTGCAATACACGCTCTATGCGATGCCTTATTAGGAGCATTGGCTCTAGGAGATATAGGAAAGCACTTTCCTGATACCAGTGACACATGGGCTGGCGTTGATAGCAAGCTACTACTTAGCAAGGTTGTAAGTCTTATTGAGGGGAAAGGTTGGGGCATCGGCAATGTTGATATTAGCATTGCCCTACAAAAACCTAAAATTGGCAAATATGTTGATATGATGAGGCAATGCCTAGCTGAAATAATGCACATTGAGCAGAGCTGTGTATCTATAAAGGCCAGCACAAATGAAAAACTGGGCTTTGTTGGCAGATGCGAAGGTTGTCAAGTATGGGCTAGTGCATTAATATACCATAAAAACTAATTTTATTTAAAAAAATACCTTTTTTGTTTTGAGATTGAAAAAATCTGTTGTACATTTGCATTCCATTCATTAAGATTGAGATATGGTGTAATGGTAGCACTTCAGATTCTGGCTCTGTCAGTGAGGGTTCGAGTCCTTCTATCTCAACTAAGTAAAAAGATTATGGCGAGGTAGCTCAGCTGGTTAGAGCGCATGATTCATAATCATGAGGTCGGCGGATCATGCCCGCCTCTCGCTACTAAAAAGAGATCAATTCAAATTGGTCTCTTTTTTTGTTAATACCTAGATTTGCAACTTCTTGAGGCTTGTGCATTTATGTAAATAAACTTTCCACTTCTTAATGCCACATAGGGATACAAAGAAACTTAGAACTGCTTGATTGTCTACATTTATGTAAATAATAATTCCACCTCTTAATACCTGTGCATTTATGCAAAAAAACATTAACATATAAAAAAGGCTATGCACTTAAAATACATAGCCAAAAATAAAATATCATGAAAACAAATTACTCTTCTACAAAAGCATGACGGTAGCCCTTAATCTTATTCCACTCTCCTCGTGTAAAATCAGGCACCATAACAGGGGCACTTCCATTCTCTAATGATAATTTTGAAAGAGGTGCAATACAACACCACTCTGCCAAATCATATACGTCCATATCAAGTGGTAGTCCATTACGCAAACAATACACTAGGCGATAATCCATCATAAAATCCATACCTCCGTGTCCACCGACTTTTTTAGCCATCTGCTCTAATTCCTTAACAATAGGGTCTTTGTATTGCTCCATTAATTCCTTTTTAAGTTCTTCACTTACAGGTCTATGAGCATTTAAATCCTCATGATTTGGAACTTCATCAGTATTTAAAGCCTCTGGACGGAAAAGATATTGCTCAATAGGATATTTATTTGCAAAACCTTTTGTTCCAGACAATTGATACATACGGCTATAAGGACGTGGAGTCATAACATTATGGTCTATCAAAATAGTTTTACCATTTTCTGTACGCATCATAGTCATAGTCATATCTCCATTCTGAAAATCGTCTATATCCTCATTTACATACTTTTTCCATAGTTTTGGGCCTGTAACAGCCTTTGTATCCATAGACACCAATGTTTTTATTCTATCACCTCTATGAATATCCAATAATTGACAAGCTGGACCTAAGCCATGAGTTGCATAAATATCTCCCCTCACTTTACGATTAAAGTCCAATCTCCAATTATTATGATAATATGGCCAGAAATCCTCAAGATTATGTATATAAGAACCTTCGACGTGCAAAATATCGCCAAACAGACCATGTTGTGCCATATTTAGAGTTGTTAATTCAAAGAAGTCATAACAACAATTCTCCAACATCATACAATGCTTGCGGGTACGCTCTGAAGTATTAATTAAAGCCCATATCTCTTCCATTGTATGAGCTGCTGGTACTTCTATCGCAACATGTTTGCCATGTTCCATTGCATATAAAGCCATAGGTGTATGATTTTTCCAATCAGTTGCTATATATACCAAATCTATATCATCACGTTCACAAAGAGCCTTCCAAGCGTCCTCTGTACCATAATACTCAGCTGCCTTAGGCAATTGTGCCTCCACTAAATATTTTTGAGTATTCTCTACCCTGTCTTTCTCTATATCACAAAGAGCAACAACCTTTGTACCAGGTATATATGTAAATCTTTTTACTGCATCTGGTCCCCTCATGCCCAAACCGATAAAGCCAACTCTGACAGTTTCCAGTTTTGGTGTAACCAATCCTAGAACACTCTCCTGACCTGCTGGTCTTAATGGAGTTTCAACTTCAATAGCCCTAGAGTTAGTCTTATTAGAGCTAAGTCCACAACTCACCACACATAGTGACAGAATTGTAGCTAATAGTACATTAATTTTTTTCATTGTGTTATTAATACTTTTAAACTTAATATCTCACATATTACTTATTCTGCTCTCTTGAAGCTAAGCGTCATATAGCTGCCTTGATCAGTTACAGTAGGCTTTTCGGGCTTGTACAAAAATTCTGCCATTGACACTGCAAAAGTCTTTGAATTATAATCTATTAAGTACAATAGCAATACATCTTCTTCCTTATCATCTTTTGCAAGCTCTAAAGCTATATATGCCTGCCTATCCTCACTTTGCTCAGTCGCAGAAAAATATCTATTGACATTATCAAGAGAATATCTATTTATCTCTTTTTTCACACCTATATCTCTCACTTCAAATTTACCATCCTTTACAATAGCAGAACTTTCCTTAAAAAAATTCTTTAATGTATTCTTAAAATCCGTAGTCAATAGATTCTTTGCAAAATCAAGTGTGATAAAATTATCTTGGCCATCTTCTATAACAGGGTAGCCTGCCATATCCGCATCTGCTAATCCCCACACAGTTGTAAAATCTTTTTTGCTTGGAGAAATAGCCGATAAACGCCATTTAGTACTCATAAGAAGTTGTACATCTTCACGTAAGGTAATGTTTATCTTATAATTAGAGCCAATATCGTAGGCATTATCTTCAGAAATCCTCAACACTAATTTATTTTTAGCCTTATCATACTTCTTTGGCTTGATTAGCAATATTGCCTCTGAAGAAGATGGTGCAAAGGCTAAGTCTTCCTTGTTTACAAATTCAAAATTCTCTCCTTCAACAGCAGTTGAGCTAGGATCAACTCCTATAATAAGAGGTAATTTACGTTCAGTCTTTAAGAGCTTATTTTGATTATCATATAAGCCTATTACTATTGGAGTCTCTTCTGCATCCTCGTATATATCTATCTTAGGTAACTTAAAAGAAACAATACCAAGCTTATTACCTAGACTAATAGTAAGTGAAGATATCTTACCCAACTGAAAGCCATGAGGAGCTACAATCTTAATTATCACTGATTTATCCACACCAAAGACCAAAGGAGTAATAGTAATATTGCTTACAGGATTAGGACCACCCAAAACAAATTTTTCACTTGACACTGTATAGTCTTTACCTTTAACAGCAGTGCCTGAGAACTCTAACATTACATCAACAGCAGAACTTCCCTGATATGTAGATGAGACTGAAACTTCTTTTAGTCCCCCTCTGTTAATAGCGTTTGATTGTAAAAAAGACACCGTATCCATCTTAGCCTCCTTACTACAAGAGAACAATACAAATAGACAGGCTAATAATGATAATAATACACTTTTTTTCATACCTAACTTATTTTTTGTTAATTGAATTTATATACTCATCTCTTAATTCTTCCAAATATTGTCTATCTGCAGAACTTAATACCTCTGGCTCAGGAAGCTGTATTGTATTTTCATAGCCCTCTTTAATAGGAGGAAGTTCATCTGGCTTTCTTGAACAAGATATACATAGAAGAACTAATGATAAAATAATCAACGAAATATACTCTTTTTTCATATGTTTTCCAAATATTAATAAACTTTATCATAACCAGGATTTTGTATAAGCCCCTTTATAAGCAATATATCATTTACAGGTATAGGAAAGGTATACATAAATCCCCTTGTAATATACTTACGACCTTGCTGTGCTACCCAAAACTCCGGTTTACCATTTCTTTTAAGTTCATACCATCTATCTCCCTCCATAAACAACTCCTTACGCCTTTCATTTAATATTGCTAATAATAAAGGATCTAATTCTTTCCCTTTACAATTACGAACTATTCTACCTGTTTTCTTAGCCTTAGGCAGACTTTCCATTGTATATGGCATATAAGAATTTATCCTCTTAGATCTGAAATCGTTAAGACTAGCCAAGGCCTCGTCTTTCCTATCTAGATGATACAAGCTCTCTGCCTTTATAAACAACATCTCTGCTGAACGTATTCCTATGAATGGGTATTTTGTAAAATGTCTACTTTCATCAAAATACATAGAATAACGTATATCCTGATCTTTTTCGGAAAAAAGTTTAACAAAACTAGAACTTACAGGACATTTTGCTGCATAAGAAACAGAGGAAGAGTACTCATTACTTTTAGACTGAGGATATATAGACGAACGAAACAGTTGATTACCAATAAGTTCAGCCTTTGACTCTATCATTTTCTTATATTCTTCTCCTGACAACAATGGATATTTCTCTAAAATCACTGAAGCGTAATTTAAGGCCTTATCATAATCAGCTACCCAAAAATATAATCTTGCTAACAAGGCCGTTACCACATCGCTATTAAAACGATATATAGGATCTTGAATATTTTGTTCAACAGCTTTTTTAAAATCAGACTCTATCTGAGCTGTAATTTGCGAAATAGTTGCTCTTCTTATCTTAGCCTCAATATTAAAAGTATTGACTAAAGGCACTGCTAAGCCATTTGGATTGGCATAGCATGTATCAGCATAATCTCTCAGAAGATTAAGATAAGCAAAAGCTCTAAGAGCATAAGCAGTCCCCAAGACATCAGAAGATGCCTTACTTGATATATCCTTCATATTATCTATAATAATATTGCAATCTCTTATCAGTTCATACCTTTTTTGATAAACCACTTGCATAGAATTTATCTTATTTCCTATATACAGAGGAATTTTCTTGTTAGACTCATCATTAGTTGCTAAATTTCTTTCAAGGTTATCTGAATAGCAAGCTAACTCTGTTACAGTACTTATATTTCCAACTATATATTCCTCACCTTCGTCTATACTATTAAGATGATAGTTTAAAAGAGAGGCATATTCATCAGCTGTGCGTGGTATTGTCTTACCATAAGGTTTTATATCTAAAAACTTAGAACAAGAAAAGAGAATAAGACTGAATATCAACAATATACACTTTTTCATATATTAAAAATTTATAGAGATATTAAATGAAAAACTCCTGGCCTGAGGGTATACTGCACCAGGCGTTTCAGGATCTATACCCTTATAATTTGTAAACACATATAGATTATTCATCAATACTCCAATATTAATATCTGATAACTTCATGCTTTTCACCCAATTATGCGGTAAAGAATAACTTATCGACAATGAACTCAACTTAAAATAAGATACATCTTGTAACAATACACTATTTGTTATTATATCTGAGGTTATCCTCTTTTCACTCAATAAGTGACCTTCAGCATCAAGCAACTTTGCAGCAAAAGGGTCTATTAATCTTGGGTAAGCATTTGTAATTGGATTAGATTCTGTCCACCTATTTACTACATCTTTTCTCACATTTACGTAGTGAGCATATAAGTCATTTAAACCAGGAGTAACAACTTCATTCACAGTAGCTAATGATGAGCCATCGACAGGAGGTTTTATATTGTCTAAGATTTTATTCCCGATAGCATAATTACCTACAAGATTGACGCTAAAGTTCTTATAAGAAAAGCTTGTAGAGAAACCACCGTTATATGGTGCTGTTGACACTCCCACATAATACAAATAGTTCTGATATTTCTTATAATCCTCAATATCTTGTATTATTGCGTCTGGTCTAAGCTTAAACTCATACATACCTGTACTCTTATTTATACCTAAGGGTATACCTGTAAATACCTTATTCAAAGGATAGCCTACTGCATAATTTGTTTCACCTACTATACTGCCATTAGGAGAATCATACTTTGTCAATTCATTATAGTTATATGAAAGATTGGCTGTAACACGCCAAGCAAAATCCTTTATCTTCAATAAGCTTGCACCCAAAGTCAGTTCTACACCTCTATTTATTTGTTCTGAAGTATTAAAACTTTGTCGAGTAAAGCCTGTACTTGATGCAATCTTTGCACTTGTGACCTGATCAAGATTTTTATTATGATAATACGATATTTCTCCTGTAAATCTATCTTTCAATATCCCAAAATTTAGACCCACATTAAAGGTTCTATTCTTTTCCCAACGTAAATTAGGATTGGGTGCATTAGAGATTTTTCCCATTCTATAATAGTCTTCATCACTTTTTCGTAGTTGAGTTAAATAGTTCATTATCAATACAGGATATACGCTTTTATTTACTCCTCCCGTATAACCAAAACCAGTTCTTAAACTTAAGCTACTAACTATGTTCTTATATTCTTGCATCCAAGACTCTGCATCTATATTCCAAGCCCCACTCAAAGACCAGTTAAGGTTGAACTGCTGATTACTACCAAAATTATTTGAACCATCACTTCGCAAAGTAAGACTTGCTATATATTTTGAAGCATAATTATAATTTGCTGTACCATAAAATGAGGCAAAAGCATCTTCCACCTTATTCTGACCAGCCAAGGCATCAACAATGCTTCCAAACATTTGCAATGTTTCATCTAGCCCTTTATTTGATGTCACAGAATATAAAGGTGTAGAATAATTTCCTGTTATAGGATCATAACCATAACGCTTTGTAAATATACTGGAAGCAAAAGAACTTCTTATCTCTGAACCTAATATTGCACTTAAATTATGTTGTTCAAAGAATGTCTTTGAATAATTTAACTGTCCTCGTAACAAATATGACATATTTTTACTAGAAAACTGACTTATAGAGCCATATCTTCTCTTTGAAATAACGGCATTTTCCTCAAAAGGCCTGTCCTGCCAAGCCGCATAGGTGTCCTTTCCATTTATATTTTCTGAAGCATCTGAGATATATGAAAAAGAAGCTAATCCACTAAAATTCAAATTATTCAATAAATTAATAGTGGTAATGGCTCTTAAATTAAAGGCACTTGAATTAGCATTACTGTCTGTCTCATTAATCTCCCTCATTATATTAAAGCCATTGTCAGGTAATATTATAAGATTAGAACCATTTGCCACTGGCATAGTAAAATAAGTCTCATCTGCCCTATATGAGCCATCTTCATTATATAAATGCTCATATGGATTAGCAAAATAAGCATACTTAAACATATTAACATTATTAGATGAGCCTAATGATTGTTGATAGTTATAGTCTGCTTGTATATCAAACTTCATCCATGCAAAAGGTCTTAAGCCTAATTTTGTGTTAAAATTATAACTATCTGCACTTGTTCTAAGCACTATTCCATTATTTCTATTAAGTCCACCCGATACATAATAACTTATGTTATCTGTACCTCCTGATATGGATAAATAATGACTCTGAGAAAAAGAATTTCTAAATAACACATCAAACCAGTCCGTAGATTGTGATGCAAGCCTGGCTATTTCCGCATCTTGCTCCTGCTTTGTCATATTCACAAATCGTCCATATCCAGAACGTATCTGACCGATTATTCCTATTCTTGGAAAATATTGTTTTTCTCCACTAAGACCTGATTCAAAAGCAGTCTTAGAGTACTCATTCCACAACTGCTGTTCCCAATCAAGCTTTTCTGTCGCATTCATAAGATTCGCATCTCTATAAGGTCTTGTCTGCAAAGAAAAATTTGCATTATAGCTTATCCTTGGCTTACCTGCCTTACCACTTTTTGTAGTTACTACAATAACACCACCTGCAGCTTGAGAGCCATATATTGCAGCTGAAGCTGCATCTTTCAATACAGTAATAGACTCTATATCATTGGGATTAATACTGCCTATACCTGTCGCAAAGATATTATCAAAATCGCCCGCTTTAACCTGACTTGAATTAATCTGCGGTATATTTTTCTGTAAAGGGACTCCATCAACAACCCAAAGAGGATCGGCATTACCTGTAATTGTATTAGCACCTCTAATTCTAACTTTTGCAGCTGCTCCAGGACGCCCAGAGCTAGGGCTAACAACTATTCCTGCCAACTTACCCTGTAACAGCTGGTCCAATTTCTTTAAGGGGGCATCTGTCAAAGACTTGGAATCTACCACTGCTACTGCTCCTGTTGATTTTCGCAACTCTACCTGCGAATAACCTGTAACAACTACTTGTTCCAAGCTTTCATTCTCCTCTTTTAATACAACATTGTATTCCTCCTTTTCGACCTTTACACTATATGTCTCAAAACCAATAAAATAGAACTTTAATATCTGACCTTTTTTTACTGATATTTTATAAGTTCCATCATAATCTGTACTAACACCTATTTTAGTACCATCTATCAGGACTGTAACACCTGCCATAGGAACATTATTCTTATCCTTAACAAGTCCATGAACATTCAAAGTTGATTGGGCGAATAAAGCATCTCCAATAAAACTTATGAATAAAAATAATATAACAAATACAACTTTTCTCATAGATACACACTAACTAATTTAATATATTAACATTTTTAGGTGGAATATTAAGTAAATGTTCCATAAAATAATATCTAATCTTATTTATATAATATGCTCCGCCAAGTCCATGGTCCTGACCTGGAAGTACAAGCATATCAAAATCTTTTCCTGCATCAATAAAAGCCTTTGCCAATCTATAAGTACTTGCAGGATTAACATTATCATCCATATCTCCTGTTATAAGTAGTAGTCTGCCCTGCAATTTGTCTGCTATTTCTATATTAGTGGGTATCCTACTGACAAAATACTCCTTGCCTTTATCATCTTTTTTAAGCTCTACACCATGAAAACTTTCTCCCCACCATTGAGAATAAATATTGTTGTCATGATTACCAGATGCAGCTATACCGACTTTATAAAAATCTGGGCGTTGCAACATTGCAGCAACAGTCATAAAAGCTCCACCTGAATGTCCGTATATACCGACTCTAGTAGTATCGGCTTGAGGATATATTTTTGCAATCTGCTGTATAATAGAATAGCAATCATCTAAGGCATAATCCCTTAGATTACCATAACCATAATTAAAAAAATCTCTTCCCCTATTAGGATTAGAACCTCTAAAAGGAAAATTTATAACTATAAAGCCAAGTTGTGCTAAGCTTTGATTATAATTATCGTCTATGGTAAACTCTCTAGGCACCTGATCTGTTTGAGGACCTGGATATACATTGGCTATTATAGGATATTTCTTGTCAGCTTTCATATCAAAAGGGAGATAAACAATACCATCAAGCCTTGTAACACCATCTGCTGCATATACTGTTTGCAAAATTGGATACTGCCAAGATTTAGCAAACAAGAGGCTTAAATCTGTACTAGGTAAAACATATTTTACATTCCCCTGCATATCCACAATATTATGTTTTGTAGCCATATCTATTCTGGAATAGTTATCTAGCAGATAGTTAGCCTTAGGAGACAATTCTGCACTATGATAAGCATCAGGCTTTGTCAGTAGTATTGGCTCAAACTCATGATTTATAGACAATTTATAATAAAATCTATAATCAGGATTCAGACCTTTCTCTGCACCAAATGCAGATATGATAAAAATACCCTTATCCTTATCTATACTAAGTATTCTTGAGGCTACCATTTGTGGATTATTAGAAGTTGAATTTAGCAAATTACCCTCACCATCATAATGATAATACTGCCCATAACCTGTTCTTTCTGACCACCATAATATATCTTTGCCTTCGTTAAACACCTTATATGAGAACATAAACTCATTGAAATGAGGCTTACAATCCTCAGATATTATAATCTTCACCTGCCCATTGTTCCCGTCCACACGACATAAATCCATCTTATTCCTCTGGCGATTATACCTAAGAAGATAGGCATAATGTCCCGATACAGTATAAGAGTTTATACTTGACATTAAATATGCCTGATCCTTATAAACTGCTAAGTCCTTTAACTCTCGCATTTCCTCCTTATCAGCATCTAATAAATAAACAGAGTATTGACAGACTAAAGAGTCTCCAGGCATTGCAAAAGGTATACTTGTAGCAAGAGGTCTAGGTGAAGCCAGGCTATTTATCAAACTAAGACTTGCTAACTTTCTCTTATCCTGCTTAATAAGTATATAACGATGAGTATTGCCAATCCATCTACCCAAAGCATAATTAATTTGCTTTTTCTGTTCCAAACTCATATCCCTAATAGAATATGAATTAAGTTCAGTACCATCATTACTCAAGCGTATAGACTTCGTACGACTATGTAGATATAAGTTATTGCCAACAGCACTAACCCAATATAGGCTATCTGCACTATATCGTTTTCTACTCCTTATATAATCACGCCTTAAACTCTTAAAGGGAGAAGATGCACTTTCCTTCAAGCTCTTAGTTTTCCAATTATAAATAAAGTTCTTTGACTTATAAGTAAAGGAAAATTCTTCAAGATTATCAGGATTAAATCTAATAGAATAGAGAGCTAGTTTAAAGTTTTCTACATGTACGCCTATTTCAGATATCAATCTTGCTAACTCATTGTTATCAAATAAAATATGCTTTTCCCAATCAGCTGTACTAACTATATACACAAAACGTTCCCCTGACAAATCTCTCTCTGTATAATAAAAATAATCTTCTGACAACCATTTCAAGTCAATAAACTGATTAAGAGGAAGTTGAGATAATGAATCTGCTGAATATTTATCCGCTTTTGAGATTAATGATTGTGCATAAATTTCTGCACCAAAGAGTGCACAGAATATGCAAAGCAAGATGCGTGATACATTGATTTTTATCATACAATACTACTAACTATTTATTATCAATATCATTGTAAAGGTCTTCACAATGATACTATACCATAATCTCTACCCACAAATCTAAGCATTTTTATTATTTATTATGCTAAACTCACAGCCACAATAATCCTGATTATAAAAATTCATCTCCTTGATTATTGCATTTCTTCTCTCTTGAAGCCCATATTTTCTCCAATTCTGATCCCACCAATAAACATCTTCATACTTAGAACAGGCATAAAGTCCTGCTTCATTGACCTGCTCTAAATTCTTCCATCGAGATGAGGCTAAAGTGCTTGTTATCACCTTAATCCCATGTTCTTTTGCAAATAGTGCAGCTCTTGCTAATCTATACTTGAAACAGAATAAACATCTCTGCCCTCTCTCAGGCTCATGCTCTAAACCTTTTGCTATCAATCTCCAATCCTGATGATTATAATCATCATCATAGACCTCTAAGCCCTTTTCTTTAGCATATCTTGTACACTCATCCTTTCTCTTCTGATACTCATGAAAGGGATAAATATTAGAATTACTATAATAAATTACAGGCTCTAAGCCTTGTTTTAACATAATCTCTATAATAGCAGAAGAGCAAGGGGCACAACAAGTATGTAACAGCACTTTTCTCTCTCCTAAAGGTGGCTCCAAGACCAATTCTTTATTTTTTTTCATATATTAAAAAACCTATATACCAAGTCTTACGATAAACAAATTACACACAATCAATCACTTACGCATATTACACAAGAAAAAAGCACAGTATATTATTTAAAAATCATTATTTATAGTGATTGATGGGCATTAAAATAGCTCATATCTTTGCAATGAAGATTGAGATTATAGCCATATAGTTTTAAAATTCAAGATCCTTTAATTGTTGTAAAAAGCTGCCCTTGTGAAAGGTCGGCTTTTTTGTTAAACGACTTATATTCTAAATAAAAATGCTAACTTTACTAGCGTAACAAAAGATAAATATACTAATTTTTTAGGAAATGACACTTACTCAAATAATAGATAAAGAAAAAAAACATAAGGACAAGATTTTTGCAAATAGTGTTTTTGCGAATACTATGAAACTCTCTGAACTTATTGATATTAATTATAACCTACTAACTATAATAGATAGAATAGGTCTTGGCTTTGCTTTTGGAGATCTTAATATTGAAGAAGCTTGCAAAAGAGCAGGAATAAATGCTAACACCTTCCTACTTATATGTAATATCTATACATTCAGTGGATACCAACCATCTGTACATAATCTACAAAAGGCTGAAATTAAAGATATTGTAAAATATCTACACCAATCACACGCATACTATATATCTGTTGCCGTTAAGACAATAGAGGACAGCATGCAAGAAATGATGAACAACTGTGAAGAAAGATACAAGTCTATTATATGGAAATTCTTTAGAGAATATAAGGAAGAACTAAGAAAGCACTTTGAGTACGAAGAGGCTGTTGTATTCCCCTATGTATCAAATGTTATAAATCATAACGGTGCAGAGAACTATACCATTATGGAATATGAGGAAAACCATACTAATATTGAAGAGAAATTAAATGACCTCAAGAACATCATAATGAAATATATGCCTCAACAATGTAGTAATAGAGACATAAGCAATGTTTTACTAAATCTATATCGACTTGAAGAAGACCTTGCAAAGCACACAGAGATAGAAGAAAACATACTTATACCCGTAGTAAATAGACTTGAAGAAGACATACAGTCAAAGAATTAACAAAGGATCAAAAACTAAATGGCTGCAAATAACAATAAAACAGTATTACTTATCACCCCCTCTTTAGTAATAGCAAGGGGACTTGAAAGTATTTTTTCAGACTTGGGTGAGTTTGAAATATCTGGCATACTTACAGACTTATCGAGAACAAGTGAGTTACGTATTAAGAATATTGCTGCAGATGTAATTATAATTGACCCTACTATTTTTGATTTTACATCTAGGACAGAGGTTCATAGTTCTATTCTACAAGATACTGACGCAGCAGTAGTGGCAATTCCATCTATACTTATGAGCGAAGAAGCTTTGAAACAATACGATGAGGTAATAAGCATATATGATGAGCCCACTGCTATCATACGCAAACTAAGAAGTGCTTACGACACCCGAAATGACTCTCCAAAATCCAATGACGAGCAATTGTCAGATAGGGAAAAAGAGATCTTAGTATGTGTAGCTAAAGGCATGTTAAACAAAGAGATAGCTCATAAGTTTAACATCTCTATCTACACTGTCATTACTCACAGAAAACACATCACTAGAAAAATAGGCATAAAAACGGTATCCGGACTTACTGTTTATGCACTGCTAAACAACCTTATAGATATTAACTCTTTTGAATAAGAAAATATGCGACTATCAGAGCTTAAAACAGGAGAGGAAGCTATCATTGTAAAGGTACAAGGACACGGTAGTTTTAGAAAACGTCTAATTGAAATGGGCTTTATACGAGGTAAAAAAGTAAAGGTTATACTTAACGCCCCTCTTAAAGACCCTATTGAATACGAAATCCTTTCTTACAAACTATCTCTTAGAAGAGAAGAAGCCTCTATGATAGAGGTAGTAGGTAAAGAAGACACTGAAGCTATACTCTTACAGCAACAATCTACACAAAACACAGACAATCCTCAAATAGATAAGTCTATACTTGAGGAAAGAATGCTAAATATTGCAAATAATAAAAGTAAGGAGATTAAAGTTGCCCTCGTAGGTAACCCTAATAGTGGAAAAACCTCACTATTTAACATAGCCTCAGGTAGCCATGAACATGTTGGTAATTATAGCGGTGTTACAGTAGACTCAAAAGAAGGACATTTTGAACACAAAGGATATAAATTTACCTTAATAGATTTGCCGGGAACATATTCATTATCAGCATATAGCCCTGAAGAACTATATGTTAGAAAAAGTCTGATGGAGGATATGCCCGACATAGTTTTAAATGTGGTAGATGCGTCTAATCTTGAAAGAAACCTATACCTAAGCACACAGCTCATAGATATGAACCTGCGTTGCATTATGGCTCTTAACATGTATGATGAGCTGCAAAACAAGGGAGATAAGCTAGATATAGCACAGCTTAGCAAATTGTTAGGTATGCCAATTATACCTACTATCAGCAAGACGGGTGAAGGCATAGATATGCTCTTTGACAAAATCATACAGATATATAATAATGAAGAGGATAAGTCATTAAGACATATACATGTATGGCATTCAAATGACATTGAGAAGAGTATTAGCAAAATACAGAATCTGATAAAGGATAATGAAGATATTAGGGCAAAATTCTCTACTAGATACTTAGCTATTAAATATCTGGAACACGATGCTCAGATAGAAAAAGAAATCAGCCATTTAAATAATGCAAAAGAGATTGAAGAGGCTAGGGAAAAGGAAGAAAAGGATATAGAAAAGCTTCTGAAAAGTAATATTGAGTCTGCTATCGTTGATGCTAAATATGCTTATATCCAAGGTGCCTTATCTGAGACTTATACCGCAAAAGGAGAGAAGCATGGAGGCTCTTTTACCGATAAAATAGACAAAATTGTAACAAATCGTATATTGGCCTTTCCCATATTCATACTATTGCTATATATCATATTTAGTTCGACCTTCACTGTTGGCTCATATCCAGTAGACTGGATTAATAATGCTATATCCTACATAGGAGATATGATAGCCACCATTTTACCTGAATCTTGGTTTAAAGACTTACTAATCAAGGGAGTAATTGATGGTGTAGGTAGCGTTCTTGTTTTCTTGCCCAATATTCTTATCCTATACTTCTTCATATCTATTATGGAAGATAGTGGATACATGGCAAGAGCGGCTTTCATTATTGATAAACTTATGCATAAAATAGGCTTGCATGGTAAATCCTTCATACCTATGGTTATGGGCTTTGGTTGCAATGTGCCTGCTATAATGGCAACACGTACTATTGAGAGTAGAAAAAGTAGGCTTATTACTATGCTAGTCATTCCTTTCATGTCATGCTCTGGCCGCTTGCCTGTTTTTGTACTAATTGCAGGAGCTTTCTTTCCTCATAATGCAGGACTCATGTTACTCCTAATGTATCTTTTAGGTATAGTTATTGGCATAATAACTGCTGCTGTAATAGGACATTTTATCAAAAATGATGACCTCCCTTTTGTTATGGAATTACCACCTTACCGTATACCAACAAGTAAAGCAATATGGAGGCACACATGGCAAAAAGGCAAGCAATATCTAAGCAAGATGGGAACGACTATTCTATTTGCATCTATGCTTATATGGTTCTTAGGTTATTACCCTAAAAATGATGAGCTTGTACTTGCACAAGAAGAGGCAGAGAACATTAATGAAGCTCTTGCTCAACATAATGAAAATAGTACTAACATAGAATACCTGAATTTAAAGAAAGAAAATCTTACTGTAAAGATAGACAGCCTACATGTAGTGCAAAAAGAAAATTCTTTTATAGGAATATTAGGAAAAAGTCTAGACCCTATTATGAAACCCTTAGGCTTCAACTGGAGACTTAATGTTGCCCTACTTACTGGAATAGCTGCAAAAGAACTTGTAGTGAGCACATTAGGCGTAATATATTCTCAAGGTTCAGAAATTGATAATGGGGCCACATTAGAAGAAGATACAAGGCTACAACAAAGTTTAGTCAAGGATATAAGCAAGCCTAGTGCTCTTGCTTTTATGATTTTCATTCTATTATACTTCCCTTGTGTCGCAACATTTGCTGTCATATCCAGAGAAAGTAATAGCTGGCTTTTAGCTGTACTATGTTGCACATATACTATGTGCATTGCGTGGATATTTTCTTTTATAGCATATCACGCTTATATGCTCTTTATGTAAGACAAATTACAACAAATTTATATAAGTGACATTCATACAAATGACTCACACAAGGAAAAAATTAGTAAAAATATCTACTCTCAATATCTAAGAGTAGATATTTTTGTTTATTAAGTGTATCTTACAATATCCTCTAAAAATCAACAATAAAATTTAATTCAAATGTAAATCCAATATGGAAGTGCAAGGCTAATTTAAAAATGACGATATTAGAATTTTACAATAAGTTAGAATATATATATAAGAAACTTAAATGAGATATAACATATAATAATACAAGTATATTACTTGCAATTTATACTGAATTATAAGATATTATCTTAATCTTATGGTTATATACAAAAAAGAGGAAGTAAAATACTTCCTCTGCAATTTTGTCGGGGTACTGTGACTCGAACACAGGACCCTCTGGTCCCAAACCAGATGCGCTAGCCAACTGCGCCACACCCCGATTAGATTGGACTGCAAATATATAACAGTTTTCTATATTATCAAAATTTTTAAATAAAAATTTAGCTTTTTTATTATTTTTTAACTTTCATAAGGCTTTTCTTAATAACAAGCATCTAAGCTTTGTGATTTAAAATCTTTAAGTATCCTTTAATAAGTTATCTTCGAAAATATAATATACTATACAATATAAGTTATAAGTCATTATTTCTAACTATCTTTGAGAAGGAATAATATAAATGTATATGAATGAAAATCTTATTATAGAAGCACAAGGCATTGAAAAGTCTTTTGATAATCTTAAGGTCCTAAAAGGCATTAATCTATCTATTTACAAATCGGAACTAATCTCTATAATGGGTGCTTCAGGTGCTGGCAAATCTACTCTGCTACAAATACTTGGAACACTATCAAAGGCAGATTCGGGACAGCTATTTATTAATAATAAAGACGTATCAAAACTCAAGGGTTCTGAACTTGCACAATTTAGGAACAAGGAGATAGGCTTTGTCTTCCAATTTCATCATCTACTATCAGAATTTACAGCCTTAGAAAATGTTATTATTCCGGCACTCATTGGAGGTGAGAATGAAAAAACTGCTAAGTACAGGGCAAACGAATTACTAGCACGTGTTGGTCTAAAAGATAGAGTAAATCATAAACCCAATGAACTATCAGGAGGAGAGGCACAAAGAGTAGCCATTGCAAGAGCAATGATAAATAATCCATCTGTAATATTTGCAGATGAGCCTTCTGGCAACTTAGATAGCGTAACCAGGCTAGAAATACACCAGCTATTCCATAATCTAAGCAAGGACTTTGGACAAAGCATTGTAATAGTAACGCATGATAAGGATCTTGCTTCTATGTGCGACAGAAGTCTATTTATGAAAGATGGTATTTTTATTTAATTATGTCCACATTCTACTTCAAGGAATTTGCTGTTCGCAACGAAATATCTGCTATGAAAGTAAATACAGATGGAGTTCTACTAGGGGCCATCTGTCAAATCAACTCTGATATACACAAGATATTAGACATTGGCACAGGCACTGGTACTATTGCACTCATGTTAGCACAGAGAGTAAGCAAAATAACAAAGGATTTTAATATAGATGCCATAGATATTGACATCCCATCTATTCAAGAAGCTAGTATAAATTTTGAGTCATCAAAATGGAACAGGCATATTAAAGCTCAACTATCCAACATCAGCTCATGGTCAGGAGAATATGACCTTATTGTTTCAAACCCGCCATATTTTGATAATTGCATGAAAACTACTGATGCACGTAGTTGTCAGGCCAGGCACACAGATAGTCTTTCTTATAAAGAGCTTATCAATTTTGCAAGCATTCACCTTAATGAAGAGGGAATATTAGCCATAATTTTGCCTCAGAGATATGAAGATGAAGTAAAAAGCTACTGCAAAGCAAAAAATATTCACATAAGTAGAATACTTAGAATTAGAACAAGCTCACAAAAAGAAGTTAGTCGTATTGTGTTTGAAATAAGAAAAAAAAGCTGTTCTCCTATTGAAGAACAGCTAAGTATTAAAGATAATCATGATTTTACTCAAGATTATCGTAAACTTATAAAAGACTTTTATCTTTGGGCTTAAGTCCTCTTTACAGCCTGATACGCAGCCTCAACAATACGCTCTGCATCAAGACCATAAGCAGTCATTAACTCTGCAGGCTTTCCTGATTGGCCAAATCTATCACCGGCATTTACAAACTCAACAGGTACAGGTACTTTTCTAGCTAATACTCCAGCTATCAATTCTCCTAGACCTCCTGACATATTATGTTCCTCAGCCACTACCACAGCCTTTGTCTTTAATGCAGACAAGACCACAGCCTCCTCATCTAATGGTTTAATTGTCGCAATATTTATCAACTCTGCACATATCCCTTCAGATTCAAGTATCTCACAGGCCTTTAAGGCCTCCCACACCATATGACCTGTTGCAAAGATTGTAACATCTTTTCCACTATTAAGAGTTATAGCCTTACCAATCTCAAACTCCTGTTCTTCATCAGTAAAATTGGGTACAGAAGGACGTCCAAAACGAAGATATACAGGGCCATCATACTTAGCCGCAGCCTTTGTTGCAGCCTTAGTCTGATTATAATCACATGGATTAATAACCACCATAGATGGTAAAGCCCTCATCAATGCTATATCTTCCATAGTCTGGTGTGTAGCACCATCCTCTCCCAATGTTATACCAGCATGAGATGCAGCAAGCTTCACATTAGCTCTACCATATGCCAATTCCTGTCTTATCTGATCGTATACTCTACCTGACAAGAATTCTGCAAAAGAACCAGCAAAAACAATCTTCCCTGATATAGCAAGTCCAGCAGATACTCCAACCATATTTGCTTCAGCTATTCCGCATTGAAAAAATCTATCAGGAAACTCACTGGCAAAAGCATCCATTTTCACCGAACCTGTCAAATCTGCAGTTAAAGCAACTACTCTATCATCTTCTTTCGCAAGTTCCAAAAGAGCTGCACCAAAGCCACTCCTTGTATCTTTCTTCCCCTTATCTGTATACTTTTTCATAATCTAAAAATCTCCTAAAGTTTCTTCTAATTGCTCCAAGGCTAACTTACATTGTGCCTCCGAAGGTGCCTTACCATGCCATTGACAAGTACCACTCATAAAATCAACCCCATGTCCCATATCTGTCTTAAATAATATCATAGTAGGTTTATCTGTTGATTTTAAAGATTTTGCCTGTTGAAAAGCAGATAAGATTTCTTCCATATTATGACCATCTGTAACTATGGTATTCCAGCCAAAGGCCTCCCATTTTTTTTGCAAATCACCCTGACTGGACACTGACTGCACAGTACCATCTATTTGTTGTCCATTCCAGTCCGTCATTGCAATCAAATTACTTATCTTATGATGAGAGGCAAATAGGGCTGCTTCCCATATTTGACCTTCCTGACTCTCTCCATCACCACATAATACATAAGCATAATTATCATCACCATCTAAACGTTTTGATAATGCCATACCCGCAGCTACTGAAATTCCCTGCCCTAAAGAACCTGAAGCTTGAAATACTCCTTTAAGACCTTTTGCAACAGAAGGATGCCCCTGCAACCTTGTTCCATATTGCCTAAATGTTGCCAACTCCTCTATGGGAAAATATCCACTTCTAGCCAAAACAGAATAATACACAGGAGAAATATGGCCTGCTGACAGGATAAAAATATCTTGCCCCCTCCCCTCTCTTGTCCAAGTTTCTGGATCATGTTTTAGCACTTCAAAATATAGACAGGTAAGAATGTCTGCACTACTCAAAGAACCACCTGGGTGTCCAGACTGAGCCTTTGTAACCATTCTTACTACATCTCTTCTTACTTGTGAAGCAATTCTTTGCAATTCTTCAGCCCTTGTCATAAAGATTTAATGATTTTATAGATTTAGCCCTCTACTTTTTCAAGAGCCTTAAAATATTTGTATGAGTTCACTTTTAACTCCCCAGCCGCAGCCTCATCTAGAACAATAATTCCTGCTTGATGGTCTTGCATGGCAGATAGTGTAATATAATGACTCATAGGACCTTCTACTGCCTCTTTAATAGCTCTCGCCTTTTTAGGACCAAAACCTAAAACAACAACTTCCTTTGCACTCATTACAGTTGCGACACCAACAGACAAAGCTTGTTTAGGAACTTTATTGACATCATTGTCAAAAAATCTTGAATTTACTACAAGTGTATCCTCTGTAAGTGTTACAATCCTTGTCCTTGATGAAAATGCAGAAAAAGGTTCATTAAAAGCTAAATGGCCATCTTCTCCTACTCCTCCCAAGAATAAATCTATACCTCCTGCCTTCAATATTGCTGCCTCAAAATCAGAACATTCCTTTACCAAATCAGCTGCATTTCCATCTAAGATATGTATATTCTCTTCTTTTTGATCAATATGATCAAAAAGGTACTTATGCATAAATGAATAATAGCTTTCAGGATGCTCCTTTGGCAATCCCACATATTCATCCATATTAAAAGATATAACATTTTTGAACGAAAGCTCTCCTGCCTTATACATTCTAATAAGTTCTGCATATGTTTCTATTGGAGTAGAACCTGTACAAAGTCCTATAACAAAAGGCTCTGAACTTATAGCAGCCTTAGCTTTAATTTTCTCTGCAATATAATGGGCTGCCCACAAAGAGCCCTCCTGTTTTGTATCTCTAATTATTACCTTCATATCCTATTTATTAATATAATCTTAAAAACACCTCAATTGCTTGGTACTCTGCCATACCTAAGTCATTATATAACTGTGCTGTTCCTTGAGTTCTTTCTTCTGCCCTCTGCCAAAACTCTCTTGGGTCTTCTCCAGGGAAAGGAACTATATCTTTCTGAGAAAGATGGCGGAAAATAGCGTGACGTTTTTTGATTAACTCTCCAGGGCTTAAAGGCACTGCCATATCTACCCTACCTAGTTCCCATTCCATCCATGCACCACGATATAACCATACAGTAGTATTATCTATCCAAGATGCACCCTCTGAACGAATTGCTTCGATTGCCTCCAATGCGGCCTCTGTACACACTCTATGTGTTCCGTGTGGATCAGCCAAGTCTCCTGCCATATAGATCTGATCAGGTTTAATCTCTTCTATAAATTTCTTTATAATATCAACATCTACCTGAGTCCTAGGCAGTTTCGCAACTCCTCCTGATTCATAAAAAGGAAGATTTAAGAAATGAGCATTAGTCTTATCATTTAAGCCGAATGAACGAACTGCTCCTCTTGCTTCACTCCTTCTTATGGCTGCCTTAATTGCCAATAATTCTTTAGGCTCTGCCATACCCGGCTTTTTAGAGTCTATCAATGCACGCACCTCATCTATTCTATCACCAAAACCAAGCTGGTATGCAGCATCCATATGTTGCATTACGACATCATCATGAACAGCTAAATCGCCTGATACTTGATATGCCACATGCACATCATGTCCTTGCTCCACCAATCTTATAAATGTTCCTCCCATAGATATAACATCATCATCAGGATGTGGTGAAAAAATTATAACTCGTTTTGGGAATGGACTTGACTTTACAGGTCTGTTTGTATCATCTGCCTTTGGTTTACCACCAGGCCAGCCTGTGATAGTATGTTGAAGGTCATTGAATACATCTATATTGATTTTATCAAATTGACCGTAAATTTCTAAAAGTTCTCCTAAAGAATTCTCTAAATAATCACGTTGAGTAAGCTTTAATATAGGCTTATTAACTCTCTGACAAAGCCATACAACTGCTTTTCTCACAAATTTTTGTGACCACTCACAAGGTCCAACCATCCAAGGTGCTGTAACTCTTGTAAGCAATTCTGACGATGTTTCATCGGTAAACATTGTAACATTGTCATGCTTTTGCAAATAAGTAGCAGGTAAAGATGGATTTATATCTCCTTCTACAACATCTTTCACTGCATAATACTTATCCTCTCCCCAAGCCATCATAATCACTCTTTTAGCAGACATTATAGTGCTAATACCCATAGTGATTGCAGATTTTGGAGTATGCTTAAAATCACCATTAAAGTAACGTGCTTGAGTCTTTCTAGATTTATATGATAATAAAACTGTTCTTGTTCTAGAATTATCCATTACGCCTGCATCATTAAAGCCCAATTGACCTTGCTGACCAATGCCTGTAATAAATAAATCAATACCTCTTGCCTCTTTCTCAAAATCTTGACAATAAGCAGATACTTTGTCTTCTGATATAGTACCATCAGGCAAATGCAAGTTTTCTTCTTTTACATCGACCTTATCTAATAAATTAATTCTCAGCTTATAATTTCTTGATTGCTCTTTATTCGCAATTGGATAATACTCATCCATTGCAAATATATCAACATCCTTAAATGAGACCTCTCCTTGCTCATACTTATCTACTAATATAGAAAATAGAGAAAGTAGCGAGCTTCCTGACGAAAATGCCAATTTAAAATTACGTCCAGTATTTGCTGCCTGATGAGCTTTTATAGACTTAACTATAATATCAGCAATCTGCTCACTTGCTTGCTGAGCATCTATAAAAATTTCAGCATTGATATTTTCAAAGCTGTGGAGGATACCTTTTGGAAGGTCTTTTTCTATTAGTCCCCCATCTTTTGGTAATGTAAAGTGCTTCATAATCACGTTTATTTTTTCGCTATCCGCAAAGATATATGATAAATTTCGAACTCTGTTTTTGAGTAATATGATTAAACATTAGCTCCCCATAAACATGGAAAAGCTATTCTTTTTTTGCAGTAGAGCCCCCTACAATCAATTGAGGAGCCAATAATATTGTATCCTCCTCTTCATTGTAAGAAGACTTATTTTTTATTAATTTAACTAACAACTTAACAGACTCTTCTCCTAAACGAGTAAGTGGCTGAACTATATGCGTAACAGTGGTTTCATATAAACTATATATATCACTGTCATCAAAACCTACAATAGCCAAATCAGACGGAGTCTTCAAATGAAGTTTCTTTAAAACTGCCAACACTAAGGCTGATAAAGAATATGTTGGCAAGAACAAAGCCTCAACCCCTCTTGATATAGCATCACTAATAATTTTTTCCACATCCATTCTGGCATCATCATAAGAGGTATAGTGTATCTTTACATATTCATAAAGATTATTATTTTGCATAGCCTCTTTATAGCCCCTTTCTCTCTCTGAAAAGCTTGAGATGCCTAATGTATAAGAAATCATCTCTATTTTCTTATAACCCTTATTGATTAGCTCTTCTGTCGCCATAACACCAGCTGAACAATCATTGAGCAGGACCTTACCGACACCATGCAAAGACTCTATATCCCTGTCCAACAATACAACTGGAACTTTTGCGTCAATAGCCTTTTGTATAGCAGCCTCACCACCTGTACAAGGAGCGACTATAACACCATCAATATTATGAGCTAAAACGGTATCCATAACATTCTCTAGTTTACTTGCCTTTTCATCTGAACTAGAGAAAAATACGTTATACCCATAAGATTGAGCATGGTCCTCGATACATCTTGAAATACCTGCAAAGAATTTATTTGATATATCATTTGGTATAACCGCTATAGTATTAGATTTTCCACTTCTTAATGATGCTGCCGCAAAATTTCTTCTATAACCTAGACGCTTAGCAACATCTAAGACTCTTTGTGCTGTTTTAGGATTTACTGGACAGTCCAAATTACCCTGACTATCTCTTTTTGCATTCATCACAAATGAAACTAATGTAACTGAAACGTGAGCTTCATTTGCAACATCTCTTATTGTTATCCTTTTCATTATATTCTATAGCTTTTGATGTCTTTTTAATTAATTCGCAATATAATCAAAATATTCCTAATTAAGCTTAGTTTTATTTAGTATATATCAATATCCATATAAAAATAATTTATCATTAGGTATAACTATTTATTATTTAATAAAATATTTTACCTTTGCGTTATAGTTTAATTTAAACCTTTTCAATATGAAAAAAATCATTTTTATACTTATTCTTTTTTTATGTATTAGAATAGTCTCTATTGCTCAAGATAAAATATTTAAACTTAATGGTTCTGTAATAAACTGCAAGATTGTTGAAGTTAATAATGCGAATATTAAATATTTATTGGACAATAACACACATACGAACCTAATAAGTAAAGCTAAAGTCTTTAAAATCTCCTATAATGGGAAAAATGAATTTATATTATCAAAACCAAATCTAAGTTATAGACATTTAAAGAATTTTTACTCCGCTTCTAACTACACTGACAATGCTTCTAATTATTACAACTTAGCACTAATAGGTGTAACTTCGTTAATACTTCCTGGTATAGGACATTTTATTGTAGGAGAGCCTTTTAAGGGATTGTTATTACTATTATCTCCTGTACCTTTCTTTTATGGATTATCTACAGGTATCATATCTATTATTATATTTAAAGAGATAGCTCTAGGGATTAGTTTACTCTGTGCTTCATTAGCATACTTTATCGGCATAACAACTTACGCAGTATTAAATGCCATAAAAATTGCGAAGGTTAAGAATATGTATCATAGTGATTTAAGACGACAATATTTGTCCTTAGATAATGGATATAAAAATAATATAAACTTAGCAAATAATATTATTTTAAAAGATTTAAGTATGACTATTGGGCCTAAAATATGTTTTGCATTTTAAACTCGCCTATCCAT
>JARIAS010000071.1 GCA_029257745.1 Candidatus Cryptobacteroides sp.
CTTATCCCAGCTTTTATCTGGCATCCAAAAGTCTTTTTTATCGTTACTCATAATAAATAATTTTTAATAATGCGAATATATATATCCAAATATTTTTATGAGTTTTTTAATATTTGTTAAAGTATTATTATTTATCAAAGGTGTATAAGAACTATATTATGTTGATCTAAATAGAGGAGAATAAAAAAAAGAGCTAGCTAAATTACTAACTCTTTGGTACTGGGTAGGAGAATCGAACTCCTATTGCAAGATTGAGAATCTTGAGTACTAACCGTTATACGAACCCAGCGTCTTGTTTTGAGATTGCAAATATAGATATAATTTTTATTTTTGCAAATATTGAACTTAAATAAAGTGATATTTTTATGTAAAATCTTGAAAGAAGAGCTTGTGTAAACAGACTTTGCTTTAAATAGTTTTACTAGTGAATAGTATTAAAATTATCCTAATATAGTTTGTATCTATTGAATAATATTATTATATTTGCCCCTCAATTGAACAAACTTAAATATTTAAGAGATGAAGAAAGGTTTACATCCCGAAAACTACCGACTTGTAGCTTTCAAGGATATGTCAAATGACACAGTATTTATTACTCGTTCTTGTGCAACAACAAAGGACACATTAGAAGTTGATGGAGTTGAATATCCAGTAGTAAAAGTGGAAATTTCAAATACTTCACACCCTTATTATACAGGTAAGGTTAAGCTTGTTGATACAGCTGGTCGTGTTGATAAATTCTACCAACGTTATAAGAAGAAGTAGTGAAGATATAAGAAATAAGCATTATTTCTTTATTCTTAAAGTGAGACTAATGAAAGTCATAGACTTTTTTAGTCTCTTTTTTTGTATTTAAATAGTCGATTTTACCTTTCAGATACTCTTATATTAGCTTGCATCATAGATATTTATTAAATAGAATAATCTAAGAATAATCTAAGAATAATCTTATACATTATATCTTATTAGTAATATTTAAGTTAGAAGTCTGAATATATTGTTGTAATTAGCTTTTTATTTATTCATGATTTATGTTAAAGATATACAGTAACTATCTTTATACTGCATATAGAAAAGGATTTATAAGATGACTATGTACAGCTAACTTACTTTACAAAATAATTAAAGGTAGTCAAAATTATCTTTGACCACCTTTATAACATAAACATAGTTTATAGTTAGTTTATAATAATCATTGTTATATGTTTATTATAAACTAATAAGCTTTGATATAATTAGCTTATAGACTAACAAGTCCTTCAGCTACCACATTAGGGCCTAGAGTACGTTTAATAAGTCCTTGTAGTACATTGCCAGGTCCTATCTCCAAGTAGTAATCAGCTCCATCAAATAGCATATTTTTAATAGATTGAGACCATCTGACAGGAGAGGTAAGCTGAGTTAACAAGTTCTCTTTAATCTCTTTAGAGTCCCTTACTGCATGACCAGTTACATTCTGGTATATAGGGAATTGAGTGTCAACAATATTGGTAGCCGCAATTGCCTTTCCAAGCTCTAGTCTTGCTTCTTCCATAAGTGGAGAGTGAAACGCACCCCCAACAGGTAGTATAATTGCTTTTTTTGCCCCCATCTCTTTTGCATGTTCGCAGGCTGCATGTACAGCATCAAGTTCTCCAGATATTACTATTTGGTTCTCTGAATTATAGTTTGCAGGTACTACAATACCTGTAGTCTGACTGCAGATTTGTTCTATTGTTCTGTCGTCTAGGCCTATAATAGCAGCCATTGTACCGCTTACTTTTTCACAACATTTTTGCATCTCTCTTGCTCTCAAGGCAACAAGCCTAAGGCCATCTTCAAAACTTACAGCACCAGCAGCAGTTAGTGCTGAAAATTCTCCAAGAGAATGACCTGCAAACATATCTGCATGAAATGCTTTAAGTGATTTTTGTTCAAGTTCTTTTTCTGAAAGAGTTTGATAGCATTTTGCTAGTATGGTAGAATGAAGATATATAGCAGGTTGTGTTACATTAGTAGCTTTCAATTCTTCAGCACTACCTGTAAACATAATATCTGTTATCCTAAATCCTAAAATCTCGTTTCCTTGTTCAAATAGCTCTTTTGCCAAGCTATTATTTTGGTATAGTTCTGCTCCCATACCAGAAAATTGTGCTCCCTGTCCGGGAAAAACATAGGCTTTTTTCATAATATTATTAAATATATTAGAAATATGTTATTATCTGTTTGTTAAAGTTTTAATACGAATGAAATATAGTCTTACCAGCTATAATAATTTTATTATATTTGTCCTTTAAAATAACTGCCCTTGTCGTTTAATGGATAGGACATCAGATTCCGGTTCTGATAATTGGAGTTCGAATCTCCACAAGGGTACAAATAATGCTTAGTATTGTGATAAATTACTTATTCGATTCAGTATTTTGGTTCTCAATATTTTGATATTTAAATCTTTTAATCTTTTGAGTTGCAGTCTTTTCAAAAGGTTCTTTTATTATATCTACCTCATTGATTTGCGACTGTTTATTAACATATTTATTTACATAGTCCATAACTGCCTTAGTCTTGGCTTGAACCATCTCAACAAATTTATCTTCAGAAGCTAGATTCCAATCTAGTATATTATCATCAAATTTAACTAAGGCTACAAGTCTACCTTGTCTTTCTATAACTAAAGACTCATTAACACCATCAAAGTTATTTATAACCTGTTCTATTTCTTCAGGATATATATTCTCACCAGATGGGCCAAGTATCATATTAGAAAGTCTGCCTTTTATATAATATCTGTCTTTCTCATCTTTTATAGCAAGATCCTTTGTTCTAAACCAGCCATCATCTGATAATACTTCTCTTGTTCTTTGTGGATCTTTATAATAGCCAATCATAACATTGTCTCCTTTGACTATAATTTCTCCTTCTCCTGTTTCAGGATTAACGTTATCTAATTTAACCTTAACATTATATGCTGCTACGCCTATTGAACCTAAGACAGTCTTGCCTACGGCAGCACTACAAACTAGAGGGGCTGTTTCAGTAAGTCCATAGCCAATAGCATAAGGGAATTTAGCTTTTATTAAGAAATCTTCTACAACTGTGTCTAGTTTAGAGCCGCCAATTCCAAGAAATCTTATTTTACCGCCAAAGCTTTTAAGTAGTTTTTTACCTATCAGTCTGTATAAAATGCTAGGGAAATGCTTCTGCAACCAAGTTAAAAAAGTTGATTTTTTTATTGCAGGAACGATGCTATTCTTGTATATTTTTTCTATGATAAGTGGTACAGCACACATAATTGTTGGCCTGACCTTTTTCATTGCATCTAGCAGTATTTTAGGACTTGGTATATTTTTAATGTAATATACGCAGCCTCCAACATACAGAGGGTATAATAAAGCAAAAGCCATCTCATATGTATGTGACATAGGTAAGATTGACAGCCACCTATCCTTAGGGTGACAAGGTGCAACCTTACTTGCTGCAACCATATTATGGCAGAGGTTACGATGGCTTAACATTACTCCCTTTGGAGAGCCTGATGTACCAGAGGTATATATTATGCAGGCTAAATCGTCAGGTTCTGGTGTCTTAGTCCATGATTCGCATGTAAAAGCATCTTCATCTCGCTTTATGTTTTCAAAAGTTTCTATATCTATCACAAGAGTCATCATATCTATAATCTCTTGACTAACTTTGGGTAGTAATCTTTGTGAAACATATAGAACTTTTGCACCTGAGTGTTTTATTATATTGCTTATTTCATTTTCTGATGAATCTGGAAGTATAGGAACAGCAACTCGACCAAAAGGAACTGCTGTGAACATTGCTACTGTCCAGTTAGGCATATTTTGGGATAAAATAGCAATTTTATCACCTGCACTAATGCCAAATCTTGCAAGCTTGTGAGACTGTTCTAAACAAGTCTGTCTAAAGCTTTCATATGTATATTCTTGTTCACCATCAATATAGGATGATAATTTTTTCTTACTAAAACTAAGTGTTGAAAAGTCAAATAACTTAGCAAGAGTAGTTACATAACTCTCTTTGTTTGTTAGGATTCTTTTTAATATATTCATATCTATAAAAACTAAGTGTGGAAATAATGATTATTAGCGAGTTACAAAGTTTTTAGGGTTTTTACCTACAAGATTCATCTTGCCATATAGCTCTTGAATTCTTGCGGTATCAGCCTTTGCATCATCTGTAAGCTCGACTTCTTTGCCCACACTAACTTCTTTCTTGCCCCAATCAAAATAGCCCATATATACAGGACAGTTAGCTTTTTTAGCTATCATATGATAGCCTGTCTTCCATTTTTTGATTGGTTTTCTTGTACCTTCAGGTGCAAGAGCAAGTACAAATTCATCTTCTTTGGACATTTCTTCTATGAGGCTTTTAATCAGAACAGTAGAGTTGGATCTATCAACAGGAACTGCCCCTAATTTTCTTAGTATCCAAGATAAAGGACCTATGAAAAATTCTTTTTTGACCATAACTCTTGCTGGTTTGCCACCAAATTGTGTGTAGAATAGGTAGGATATAACAAAATCCCATGCAGAGGTGTGAGGTGCTCCTAAAATAATACCTTTTTTGCCAGGCACTGGTCCACCAATGCTTTTCCATCCCATTGTTCTAAGTAAAAAACCACAAAATTTTGCCCACATATTATTGTCTATATTTAATGTCTTTTAATTTTTTTCAGAACATATGTTCTGATATTACTTCCTGTTATAAATTAATGTCTTCCAATTCTTCTTCAGAACGTAGGTTCTGGCGTATAAATTGTTGTCTTTCAAGGGTGTTATCTCCCATATAAAACTGCATAATATCTGAGATTGATTCTTCCTCAGAGACCTTAACTAAGTCTAATCTCATATTTTCACCTATGAAGTCTACAAATTCATTAGATGAAATCTCACCAAGACCCTTGAATCTAGTTATCTCTATACCAGTTTTAAGCTCTTTGATTGCTTCTTCTTTTTCATCAATATTATAACAATATTTAGTATGTTTTTTATTCCTTACCCTAAATAGGGGAGTCTGTAAAATGTGAACGTGTCCTCTTCTAATAAGCTCAGGATAGTATTTCATAAAGAAGGTGAGAACAAGCATTCTGATATGCATACCATCATCATCAGCATCTGTTGCCAAGATGATATTGTTATATCTTAAGTCTTCCAGATCATTTTCAATACCTAATGCAGAGATAAGTAGGTTTAATTCTTCATTTTCAGCTACTTTCTTTCTACTTTCCTTATAACAGTTTATTGGTTTACCCCTAAGACTAAATACTGCTTGATAGTTAGCATTTCTAACTTTAGTTATAGTACCACTAGCAGAGTCTCCCTCTGTTATGAATATAGATGAAAGCTCTTTAAGTTCCTCTCTATTTGCAGAGGAGGCTTTATCATTATAGTGATAGCGACAATCTCTAAGCTTTTTGTTATATACATTTGCTCTTTTATTCTTTTCCCTTGTCTTTTTCTGTATCTTGGATATATCCTCCCTTTCAGCCTGTGAAGATTTTATTTTTTCTTCAAGTATAGGAACTACGTCTTTATTGATATGTAAGTAGTTATCAAGGTGAGTTGTAAGAAAGTCTATTACATAGGAACGTATACTTGGACCTCTGTCTATTTTATTACTACCATCAGCTTCTTTGACATTATTACCATTTTCATCTTTAAGATATTTTTCCCACATGTAGGTAGAGCCAAGTTTTGTCTTTGTCTGTCCTTCAAAGTTAGGTTCCTGTATTTTTATACTTACAGCACCTACTAATCCCTGCCTACAATCTTCTGGAGAATAATTTTTCTTAAAAAATTCCTTTAAAGTCTTAGCTACACCCTCTCTAAATGCAGATAGATGAGTGCCTCCGTCCCTTGTGTTTTGTCCATTTACAAAAGAAGCAATATTCTCTCCATAAGAGTTTCCGTGAGTTAATACTACTTCAAGATCGCCATTTTCATCTTCAAGATGAATAGGGGTATATAGTGGAGTTTCTGTTAAGTTTTCATTTACAAGGTCAAGCAAGCCGTTGTCAGACTTGTACTTTTCCCCATTTAATACTAATGTTAGACCTTTTTTCAGATATGAATAGTTCTTTATCATAGTTTCAACATAATCCATGTTGAAGTGATAATTACCAAACATCTCTGGGTCGGGTGAAAACTCAACTAACGTTCCATTTTTCTTTTCGTCACTTTCTGATTTTCCGCTTTCAATAAGTTTGCCTTGTTTGTACCTTGCCCATGAAGTTTGTCCATCTCTAAAAGATTGTACATAAAAATCCAATGATAGGGCATTTACAGCCTTGGTTCCAACTCCATTCATACCTACGGACTTTTTAAAATTTGAATCATCAAATTTTGCTCCTGTATTGAGTTGGCTTGTAGCCTTAACCAAAGAGTCTAGGGGGATTCCTCTACCATAGTCTCTGACACTAACTTTATTATCCTTTATATTGATAAGAACTTGTTTACCAAATCCCATTGCAAACTCATCAATAGTATTATCTACTATCTCCTTCAAAAGGACATATATACCATCACCTTGATTATCTCCATTACCTAAACGACCTATATACATACCCGGTCTTAGTCGGATATGTTCAACTCCATCAAGTGTTTTAATACTATTATCTTCGTAACCTTTTGACATTTTCAAACAAGTTTAATTCTTATTAGCTTAATATATAACTTACAAAAGTACTAAAAAAATCTTAATTAAGATGCAAGCTAATTGTATAGCATATTTGTCTTTTTATTAGTAATCTATATGCTTTGCAATACTATTTTAAAAAACCTAACAAAATACCTGCCGCAACAGCTGAGCCTATTACACCTGCTACATTTGGTCCCATTGCGTGCATAAGTAAATGATTGCTTGGATCAGCCTCTCTACCTACGACTTCTGAAACTCTTGCACTGTCAGGTACTGCACTAACTCCTGCATTACCTATTAGGGGGTTAATCTTATGTCCTTCTTTTAAGAAGAGGTTTAGAAACTTAACAAATAGAACCCCACTTGTTGTTGCAATGATAAAGGATATTAGACCAAGTGCAAAAATCTTCAGAGAGTTACTAGTCAGAAAAACATCAGCCTGTGTCGAGCAACCAACGGTCAGTCCTATTAAAATAGTAACAATATCAATTAGGGGACCACGTGCCGTTTCTGCTAACCTACGTGTAACTCCACTTTCCTTTAATAAGTTGCCAAAGAAGAGCATTCCCAGTAATGGTAGTCCTGATGGAACAATAAAGGCAGTTATCAGAAAGGCTACAATTGGAAATATAATTTTTTCTTTCTGACTTACAGGTCTTTGTTTTTCCATCTTTATCAATCTTTCTTTTTTGCTAGTTAATGCAAGCATGATAGGCTTTTGGATTACAGGGACAAGAGCCATATATGAATATGCTGATACAGCTATGGCTCCCATCAATTCTGGTGCAAGTTGTGAGGATAAAAATATTGCAGTAGGTCCATCAGCACCTCCTATAATACCTATTGCACCTGCTTCATTAGGACTAAAACCTAGGTACATGGCAAGCATATAGGCACCAAATATTCCCATCTGTGCAGCCGCTCCAATTATAACGAGTTTAGGTCGTGATATTAGTGCAGAGAAATCTGTCATAGCACCAATTCCTAGGAATATGAGAGGTGGATACCAACCTTGCTTAACTCCTTGGTAAAGAATATTAAGCACTGAACCTTTTTCATATATGCCAATATTCAAGCCATGGAAAATTGGTATATTACCTATAATAATACCAAAGCCGATAGGAACAAGTAGTAGGGGTTCCCATTCTTTTTTTATGGCTAGATAGATAAAAATCAAGCCAACACATATCATTATAATATTGGCAATGCTACAATTGCTAAAGCCTGTAAACTGCCAGAATTCTCTTAAATTATATAAAATACTATTCATATTAGCCAATGCTTACAATTGCAGTACCTTCTGCAACAGAATCTCCCTTATTAACATGTATAGCAGTTATGCTACCACTCACTTCTGCCTGTATTTCATTTTCCATTTTCATGGCTTCGATAACAGCTATCTTATCACCTTCTTTTACTTGCTGACCTAAACTAACACTTATTTCTAATATTACACCTGGAAGGGGAGCTTCAACATTCTTTCCATCAGCTTTATTACTAGATAGTTTTGAAGTAGCAGTATCGCCCTTAGTGGAAGTCGCAGTTTTAACTGTGTTAGCTTGTGTAGAACTTGACGTATTTTCTTGAGTAGCAGTATTATTTGTAACTACATTATTTGTAATGTTTGCTTTAGTCGTATTTGTAATATCAATGTTTGGATTTACAGACTCCTCTAACTCTACCTTATAATTTTTACCATTAACATCAACATCAGCAATTTTATTCTCAATAGAATTTATATTAACATGGTATTCCTTACCATTAATTTTATATTTATAAGTTTTCATATTACCTAATTTTATAATTTAAATTATCTTTTGCGGAATGATTGGGATTTTTCACTCCATACACTTTTTGTATTTTTGATACTTAATACATAAGTCTCATAGTCGTGTTTCTTACTTAGTCTGTCCTGCTCTAGGGCTAATAATATAGCCACTTTTTCATCTTCATTAAGATGCTCACTTAAAGCCATAGCAATAGCACTTGCAATCTCTTCATTGTTTTCAGTATTCTTTTTAATAGAAATACTTACACTTAATTTTCTTTTTGAAAATAGAAAGGATAGTAGCCACCATAGTATTATAAGTGCAATAAATACAACAGATATAGCAACAGCACTTAAGATTAATCCATAAGGATCTTGCTCTGCCATCCTTTTTGCACCATCGCTGAGTATTTTACCTGTGCTTGTCACTTCAGTATTAGAGACAATATTGTCAGCAATGTTAGCCCCATAATTAACAAGGCTTACAAGTAAAAGAATGACAGATATAAATACTTGTTTTTTCATTAGCATAATTATTATAATGGAAGATTATCGTGCTTTTTTGCAGGCATACTATCTTTTTTGTTAGCCATTTGTTCTAAAGCACGTATTATACGAAAACGAGTATTTCTAGGCTCTATAATGTCATCAATATAACCTCTTTGTGCAGCTTGGTATGGATTGCTGAACAGCTCATCGTACTCTCTTTTCTTTTCTTCAAATATTTTCTGTTTTTCTTCTGGACTGTCCGCTTGTTTAATATCTTTGGCATAAAGCACATTTACAGCTCCTTCAGCCCCCATAACAGCAATGTTAGCTGATGGCCAAGCGTAGTTTATATCTCCTCTTAATTGTTTGCTACTCATAACGATATGAGCACCACCATAGGATTTTCTAAGAGTTACAGTGATTTTAGGAACAGTAGCTTCACCATAGGCAAATAATAGTTTTGCTCCGTGAGATATTACTCCACCATATTCTTGTTGTGTTCCGCATAAGAAACCAGGGACATCAACAAGACTGACAATAGGTATGTTAAAAGCATCACAGCATCTTACAAATCGTGCAGCCTTTCGAGAAGCATTAATATCTAATACACCTGCTAATATCTTAGGCTGATTTGCTACAATGCCTACACTTCTACCATTAAATCTGGCAAAACCTACAATAATATTTTTAGCAAAGTTTTTGTGTACCTCAAAAAAATGGGCATTATCTACTATCTTAGATATTACCTCATACATATCATAGGCCTTATTGGGATTGTCAGGAATAATATCATTAAGACTATCATCAATCCTGTTTACTGGATCATTGTTTTCAATGATAGGACTGTCCTCCATATTGTTTTGTGGCAAGAAACTTAGTAGTTCTTTAATAGTATTAATTCCTTCTTCCTCACTTTCTGATGCAAAATGAGCAACACCACTTTTGGTAGCATGTACGCTTGCTCCACCTAGTTCCTCTTGTGTAACATCCTCTCCTGTAACGCTTTTTACTACAACAGGACCAGTCAGGAACATATATGAGCTATTTTTTACCATTAGTGTGAAATCTGTAAGGGCAGGTGAGTATACAGCACCTCCAGCACATGGCCCAAATATCCCTGAGATTTGAGGTATTACACCTGAAGCCATGATATTTCTTTGGAATAACTCCCCGTAGCCAGCTAGTGCATCTATGCCTTCTTGTATTCTTGCACCACCACTGTCGTTTAATCCTATGCAAGGTGCTCCATTTTTGATGGCCATATCCATTATTTTACAGATTTTCTCTGCCATTGTTTTTGAAAGAGAGCCTCCACTAACTGTAAAGTCTTGAGCAAAGACATATACTAACCTGCCATTAATAGTACCAGAGCCTGTTACTATTGCGTCTCCATCAAAGTGCTCTTTATCCATTCCAAAATTGGTACATCTATGATGAACAAAAGCATCATATTCTTCAAAGCTACCTGCATCAAGAAGCATATTCAGTCTTTCTCTTGCTGTGAATTTGCCTTTGTTGTGCTGTGCTTCAATACGCTTTAAGCCACCACCTAGTTTAGCTTTTTCCCTGCGTTCAGCCAATTTTGCTATGTTCTCATCTTGTATACTCATATATATAATATTAAGTTATTCAAAAAACTGATTTTTTAGGTAAATCTAAAAACTTGGCTAAGTTATGAAAAATAAATAAGAATAAAGCGAAAAAAAATATTGTGTGGTTGTATCTGTATATGTGTTGTGAAATGCTTAATAAATGTATTAAATTTTACCACATATATGAGTATTTTATGGTTAAGTGATTGATATATAAAATTTTAAGCCCACTTCTCAGCGGGCTTAAATTGGTTAGTTAGTAGTGTATTATTCCATATCTTGTTTGATATGTTGAAATCATGTGATTAGTTATATGACTTAATAATTACATAAATGTTTTATCAACTTTATGAAATATTGTGAATAATCGTTTTATATAACGTTTTAACTCTGTGCAAAGGTAGTAATTCTAATTTAATAAACAAGAGATTTTTAGAAAAATATTATAAATTATTTAAAAACTATCTTTATTATTTATAAAAAATTAAAATATTACTCATAAAAGGTATAAAAATTTATTTTCCAAGTTAAATTTATTGAAAATAAGGATAAAAATTATTTAATTTGCAAAATCTTTAAATAGATGCACTTTAGTCTTTTAGTATTCTGGATTAAGGTTAGAAAAATAATGATATATGGAATTATCCGCTAAACAGCTTGCTAAGACATTGAATGGTATTGTAGAAGGTGATGAAAATGTAAAGGTAAGCGATTTTGCTAGAATAGAGAGTGGGAAAGATGGCACTATAAGTTTTTTTGCCAATCCCAAATATGAGAAATATGTATATAGCTCTAAGGCTTCTATAATATTGGTTAGTAAAGAATTTAAGCCTAGAGAAAAAGTAAATGCTACACTATTGAGAGTAGATGATCCTTATGCAGCAATAGCTTCTTTATTAAAGTATGTAGCTACTCAAAAACGTACTGATAAATGGCATAGAGGTTTTCGTTCTTCTTGGTTCCTAACGACAAAATTTGGTAAAAAAGTTTATTTGGGAAGCCATTCTTATGTTGGGCATCACGCTAAAATCGGCGATTATACTAAGATATTTGAAAACGTCTATGTTGGAGATAATACTATCATAGGTAAAAATTGTATATTATATCCTGGTGTTAGAATTTATCCCGGCATGGAAATAGGTGATAATGTAATCATTCATGCAAATGCTGTGATAGGTTCTGATGGTTTTGGTAATGTCCCAATGCCTGATGGAACATGGGAGAAAATTGAGCATTTAGGCAAGGTTATCATTGAAGATAATGTTGAGATAGGTGCAAATACCTGCGTAGACAGGTCAGAGATGGGGGCAACAATAATACACAAAGGGGTTAAGATAGATAATTTATGCCAAATAGCTCACAATGTAGAAATAGGTGAAAATACTGTTATGGCTGCACAATGTGGTATAGCAGGTTCTACTAAGATAGGTAAAAATTGTATATTAGCTGGTCAGGTAGGAATAGCTGGCCATTTAACTATTGCAGATAATACTACCATAGCTGCTAAATCAGCAATTATAGGAAATATTAAGAAATCTGATGATGTTCTATTCGGTATTCCTGCAATACCTATTAAGACATTTATGAGAGCCTATGTAAAATTTAAGAAATCAGGGCAGAATTAGTAGGGATATTAATTTGCTTTTTTATAGATATTAAAATGATAGAATTTAATAAAAAACAGTGTACACTAAAAAGTGTATGTCAGTTCGAAGGTAAGGGCTTACATTCAGGAAAAGTATCTAAGATGCTTGTATGTCCTGCAGAAGTTAATACAGGTATAGTGTTTCAGAGGGTAGATATTGGCGAAGATGCCTTTATCCCTGCTGTTGCTGAAAATGTTATAAGTACAGCTAGAAGTACTACTATTGCAAAAGGAGAGGCTTCTGTCTCTACAATAGAGCATTTAATGTCTTCTTTATATGCAATGGGTATAGATAATGCTCTTGTCAAGATTGACAATGTTGAAGTCCCAATACTTGATGGTAGTGCCAGTTATTATATAAAGGAATTTACAGATAATATCGTAGAGCAAGATGCTGATAGAAAGGTTCTTAACATAGATAAGGTCTTAGAAATTAAAGATACTAAGACGGGCTCTTGGATAAGAATCTCACCAGCAGAAAAGGCTTCTTATGATATAGAAGTTGATTTTAATTCTAAGGTTTTGGGAGTACAGAAGGCTCATTGGGATGTAAATGTGGATTTTACAACAGAAATTGGTCTTTGTCGTACCTTTGTGTTTTTTCATGAATTAGAATTTTTATTTGCTAATAACCTTATAAAGGGTGGTGATGTAGACAATGCTATTGTTATTGTAGAGCATCCTGTTACACAAGAACAGATAGATAGATTGAGTAAACTCTTCAATAAGGAAGGCTTAAGCATAACGTCCAAAGGTTACTTAAATAATCTTAAACTACATTTTTCCAATGAATGTGCTAGGCATAAAATGCTTGATATGTTAGGCGATATGTCTTTAGTTTCTAGATATTTAAATGTGAAAATAGAAGCTTTTAAACCAGGACACGGAATAAATACTTTAGCGGCAAAAATGTTAAGAACTTTATTGAAATAATTTGATAAAAGAAATATATTATGGCAGAAATTCATCCATTAGCTTATGTTAGTCCTAAGGCTAAATTAGCTGATAATGTTAAGGTTGGTCCATTTGCTTATATTGATGACGATGTTGAGATTGCAGAGAATTGTACAATTCATCCTCACGCAATTATATATAAGTATGTAAAGATGGGAAAAAATTGCGAAGTTTATCCTTCAGCAGTTATTGGAGCTGTACCTCAAGACTTAAAATTTGATGGAGAAATAACCTATGTTGAGATTGGTGATAATGTTGTTATAAGGGAATGTGCTACAATAAATAGAGGAACAAAGGCAAGCGGAAAGTCTGTTACTAAGATAGGTAGCAATACTCTTATAATGTCTTATGTCCATGTAGCACATGATTGTCAAGTGGGTAATCATTGTATCTTAGTAAGTTATGTTGGTATTGCTGGCGAGACTACTATTGATGACTGGGTTATTGTAGGCGGAGGCTCAAAAGCACATCAGTTTACACGTATAGGTGAACACGCTATGATAGGTGGTGTGTCTAAGATAAATAAAGATATACCTCCATACGCATTGGCTGGTAGAGATCCAATATGTTATTGCGGAGTAAATCTTGTTGGTCTTAGAAGACGTGGTTTTGATTCAGATACTATACGAAATATAAAGGATATATACGATACTATATATTATCAGGGTCATAATATTACAGATGGTTGTGCCAAAGTAGAGGCAGGTTTTCCTCCGTCTAAGGAAAGGGATATTATACTTGATTTTATCCGTGCATCTAAGCGTGGTATAATTAAAGCCAATGACTTAAATGAAAAAGGAGATATAGACTAGTGCTACTTTCTACTGCATATTGTCCACCTATATCGTGGTTTGCATTAGTTGCTAAAGACTTCAATATCTTGAATAAAGAGTTGAAGTCTTCTACTGTTTATATTGAGGCCTATGAAAGTTATCAAAAGCAATCATATCGTAATAGATGTTATATATATAGTTCTCAGGGTAGGGAAGCCTTGTATGTACCAGTAATAAAGAAGACAGGGCAAGTAATTACAGAGATTGAAATTGATTATAGTATGGATTGGATAACTAAGACAAAAAGGGCGATAGTTTCAGCTTATATGCATTCTGCTTTTTTTGAATATTATAAGGATGAGTTCTTTGCTATATTTGATAGAAGGCATAAATATTTATGGACACTTAATCTTGAGCTTATAAACTTTTTCTGTTCAAAGCTCAATTTGCTTGTAGATATAAAATTTACAGACTCATTTGTTTTAAATTCTGAGTATAGAGAGGATTATCGTTTTTCCATAAGTCCTAAGAAAGAAGATAGTATACTGTCTGACTTACAAGTGGAAAAGCCATATTTTCAAGTCTTTGCTCAAAAACATGGCTTCATATCAAATTTATCTATAATGGATTTACTCTTCAATGAGGGGAATAATTCCATATTTTTTCTAAAGAAACTAGTCTAGAACCTCCATCC
>JARIAS010000010.1 GCA_029257745.1 Candidatus Cryptobacteroides sp.
AATTATTCTGCTATTTCCAACACTTTTCCATTATCCTTAACCACAGTCTCCTTCCATTTTTTAGTATAACCAGGCTGTTGCAAACTATCAGGAATATGCTTAGAATAAGGGCTATGAATAAATTCACCTTTGTTGTTCTCTGCCTTAACATTACCGTCAATAAACTTAACTAACAATTTTGTCTCTAGCATCTTCCAATTATTGAACTGATTTTGAGCAATACTAATTGATTTATCTGTCAAATATTCCCTTGCCTCTTTCTCTGAAGACATTGATAAGGCCTTTTTATCTATATCTTTAACCTCAATTAACTCAGCATTTTCAAACTTATCAATTTCTGCCCTAACATAAGCTTGCATTTGATTGTACATCTTATAACAAGCGTTAGCGACTCTATTATTTATCCAAAATGATGCTGAATCAGAATAAGTTAGCATATCACCATTGCCCTGTTCAAAACAAGGAGGCACGGCATTAACACTTGCATATATAGGAGTAAGATAAGAAGTAGCAGCATCATCAGTTCCAAACCATAATAGACCTCCAATATAGTCAGGAAGGCTTGGTCTTGCCTGAGCAACAAACCAAAATCCTGTTTGTTGTGTAGCAATTGCCCTCTCATTAAGATAAGTCTTATCTCCCTCTTTAAATGAAAGAGGACGCCATCTATAAGGTAAAGCATTACCACCTGCACCTACATCTTTTGTCATATCCATAGGTGTACCCTCATAATGATCCCTCATCGCATTAGCCATATCTTTGACACTTAATTTACGAGGTGCCTTAATCCAAAGCGGCATTGGATTTTCTGCATTATAACCCATTGCATAATCCAAATAGTCATAAGCATCCTTAGTAATCATCTTAGAGTTTTCCTCAAAAGAGAACTTCCCATCTGATAGAATATTAAATGCAGACCATGCTCTTGCCTCACAAGCTCTCATTCCCATAAATGACAAAGGGGCATATGCTTTATTAAAACTAAAGTCCTTGTCTTCTCCCTCAAAATAGCCTTGCTCACGAGCAAAACTTATAACATCTTTTGCATACAAACAATTCTCAGGGTCATTTAGTGGGAAAGTAGTAATTCTTGATTGATTAGCATGAGCAGATATATATCCGTCAGGAATTCTCCTTGCCACCCAAACTATACCTTTATTAATATTCTTACCATCAACTATCTTTGAACCCTTACCTATAAGTTCCATAATCCATGCTTCATTCTTATCTGCAATAGAAAATGTCTCTCCACTAGAATAATATCCATATTCATTGGCCAACGACACTATACATTCTATTGCTTCCCTTGCTGTCTTACATCTTTGTAATGCGATGTATATCAATGAACCATAATCCATTATTCCATTAGGATCTTGCAATTCCTCTCTACCACCATAAGTAGTTTCGGCAATTATCAATTGATGTTCATTCATATTGCCTACTGTCTGATAAGTATAGGAAACTTGAGGTATTTTACCTAAAAATTTTGCAGAATCCCAATCATAAACGCTAAGCAAAGAACCTGCTTTCCATTTCATCGCAGGATGATAATACAGCTCGCCATATAATAAGTGTGAATCTGCTGCGTAAGATATCATATTACTGCCATCTACACTCGCACCTCTAGTAATTATTATATTGGTACAAGCTTCAGTTCTTATAGAACTTAATGTAGTCATTAACACCAATAAAAAGGTGTAAAATAATGCCTTCTTTTTCATTTTGTTATTTATTGCTTAATTATTAATTTTGCCATAAGGGCACTACACAAATTTACAAAATAATTTTAAAATGAAACTATATTATAAAGTCTTAATTACTATCCTATTATTATCTTCTAGTTTATACTCTTTTTCACAAAATAAGGTACAAGAGAAAACTCCTCAGGAATATGCTGCTGAGATAGCAGACAAACTAGGTGAAGAGTTAAAACTGGAATCATGGGCAATATTTTACGTTGATTCTACCCTGCAACATGACTATGAGGCCCTAAAAAAGGCTCTGGAGAATATGAAAAAGGCAGGTATAGACAATCAAGACTTATACCAAAAGACACAAGATAAATGGATGGAAAGAATTGATAGCACCTTTCAAACATTTTTCACAAAATCTCAATGGAAGACTTATCTTAAAAGCCAGGCAGGAAAGAACAGAAAAGAACGAAAAAAAAGAATGGCTAAGGAACAAAATAATAAGAAGAAATAGAAAAAACGTTTATTTTTTTGTATTTTTGTAAAATTGACAATGGTTTTTGTAATGAGAGAAAAAATTGAAGAATTACTACAACAAATTGCGAATTTAAGTAGTAACAACGAAAAGGAAATTGAAAGCATAAGGCTAAGTCTCCTTGGTAAAAAAGGCGAAATCACAAAATTGTTTGAAGAATTCAGAACTGTTAGCCCTGAATTAAAAAAGGAATTTGGTCAAAAACTTAATATCCTTAAAAACACTGCTATACAAAAAATTGAAGAACTAAAGGCTAATATTAACAAGTCCGCAACTAATACAAAGAGTCAGACAGACACTAGCATGCCTGCTGATACTCTAAGTCTAGGTTCAAGACATCCAGTATCAATTGCAAGACAGGAAATTGTCAATATATTCAGAAAATTCGGATATGAAGTGGCTGAAGGTCCAGAAATAGAAGATGATTATCATGTATTTGAAGCATTGAATTTTCCAGCCAATCACCCAGCAAGAGATATGCAAGATACATTTTTTGTATCCAATAACATTATCAATCCTCTTTTACTAAGAACGCATACCTCAAGCGTACAAGTTAGAGCAATGGAGTCTATGCCTCTACCCATGAGGATAATATGCCCTGGTAGAGTCTTTAGAAATGAAGCCATATCAGCTAGAGCCCACTGCATCTTTCATCAAGTAGAAGGCCTATATATTGATAAGAATGTAAGTTTTGCTGATCTTAAACAAGCTATCCTTGTCTTCGCAAGAGAGATGTTTGGAGAAGATACTCAAATAAGATTTAGACCATCATACTTCCCTTTTACAGAGCCTTCAGCCGAAGTAGATGTGAGTTGCAATATCTGCAAAGGAAAAGGCTGTAACATATGTAAAGGCACGGGCTGGCTAGAGATAATGGGATGTGGAATGGTAGATCCAAATGTACTGGAAGCATCTAATATAGACAGCAAAACATATAGCGGATTTGCCTTTGGCATGGGAGTTGAACGTATAGCTATGCTAAAATGGCAGGTGAACGATTTAAGGCATTATTTTGAAAATGACCTACGTTTCTTAAAAGAGTTCAACACAAACCATAGTGTGTAAAATATATTCTACAAAAAGCATATTTAAATAATATGCTTTTTACATATTATACAAGCCTTAAATAGTATTCAATATCATATTAGTACTTGGCATAAGAATTGTTATATATAACCAATACAGATAGTATATAACAGATTGACTGAATATATAGGATATTTTTCCTATTATAATTCATATAAAGCTAATCACAATGTCTCTATCTTTATAGTTATAAAATATTATAATTGTTTAGATAGTAACTTTTTGTCACAATAAAACTTAAAAATATAGTAGCAATAAGTTTTAGACTTAATTTTTTGCATTACTATTCTTTATATTATGATAGTAACGAAGTTATAGTCTTTATTTTATAAAAAACAAATTAATAACAATAAGTATCACAAATGAAAAACGCTAAACTATTAATCCTTGTGCTTCTAATATTTGGCTTTTGGAATGCTAATGCACAGAGCTCAAGTGGGAAGTTACTTACGCTGAAGGGAACAATAACAGATGTTCGAAAAGAACCTGTTATAGATGCAGCCGTATTAGTAAAAGGAACAAAACAAGGTACAATTTCTGACTTAGACGGAAAATTCGAATTGAAAGGAGTAAAAGCTGGTAGCACTTTGGAAATCTCATGTATCGGCTTTGCACACAAACAAGTCGTATGGAATGGAGGTGAACTTAATATAGTCCTTGCAGACGATAAAAACCTTCTTAATGAAGTTGTTGTCGTGGGACTTGGAACCCAAAGTAGAAAGACAATAACCTCTGCAGTGTCTACAGTTAAAGCAGATGCAATACAAAATAGACCTATTACAAATGTAACCTCTGCACTGCAAGGTAATGTATCAGGTCTTAACTTTTCTACAGAGGCTAGCGAAAATTCCACATCTGGAGGAGAACCAGGAGCTGAGATATCTTTTAACATTAGGGGAATTGGTTCTATAAATGGTGGTGGACCTTACATTCTTGTAGATGGAATAGAACAAAGCTTACAAAATGTTAATCCCGCTGATATTGAATCAATATCTATATTAAAGGATGCTTCTGCATCCGCTATTTATGGCTCTCGTGCAGCATATGGAGTTGTACTAGTTACTACAAAAAGTGGTAAGAAAAATTCATTTCACATAAGTTATAACGGCAATGTAGGTGCATCATCACCTATCAATATGCCACAAATGATGAATTCATTAGAATATGCTCAGTATAAGAATATTTACAATCAACTTAACGGCTTAAATCCTGCATTCACAGATGACCAAATTGAGAAAATAAAAGGTTTCTTAAATGCACCCTACTCTCAAGATTTTCCTGGCATAGATGTAAGCCAAGATGGGACTTCATACTTAGCCGGACGACAATATGGAAATACAGACTGGTTTAGATATCACTTTAAGAGATTTTCTTTAAGGCATGATCACAACCTAAGCATAAGTGGAGGTAGCGATAATACAAAATATTATGTAGGTTTAGGTTTTAATAATCAACAGGGTCTGCTTAATGGAGTAAAAGATGACCTTAAAAAGATAAGTGTCAATACAAAGGCCTCTATTGATCTATCTAAACAATTTAGCATAGAGTTCAACAATAATATAACATTTATGGATATTGACAGGCCATTGCCAGATATGACAATTGTCTATCATAATATATCTAGATCTGAGCCTAATAGAGTAACCACGCTTCCTATTAACAACGCATATAATATTCCAACTTGGAATAATAATCTAGGTATAAGATCTGTATTTTACAATGAACAACGTATATCCGATGCTCTATCTATGGGATTTACATTTAAGCCGATAAATGGGGTAAGCATAATTGGACAAATAAATGGAAGATTTAATTTTAACAAAAATAATCTAAATAAATCTCAACCATATGTATCTAGACCTGATGGCATCTTAGTTCCAATGACTGGTGCCACTCAAGGATATGGCCCAAGAGGTTTTCATTATAGTGTCTTCCCTTGGAACTCATATGCAAGATCAAATAGCAATGAATACTATTTATCTCCAAACATATATGCATCATACGAAAAGAACATTAATAGACATAACCTTAAAGTGCTTGCAGGATACCAAATGGAATATGATTATTCTGACAATATAAGTGCCTACAAGACAGGCTTATTAACTGATAACATTTTCTCTTTTCTAAATGCTTCAGGTAATGGAGATTTTAGAGGTGGCAAAGATCACTGGGCAACATCAGGATTTTATGCTAAGTTCAATTATAACTACAATGATACTTACTTCTTAGAAATAAGTGGTAGATATGATGGTTCTTCAAGATTTGCAAGAGATTACAGATGGGGATTATTCCCTTCTGCTTCATTTGGTGTGGACTTTGCTAATCTAAGCTGGTTCAAAGATTTAGAAACTCCTGTAAATCAATTAAAGCTAAGGCTATCATATGGTAGACTTGGTAACCAAAATGGAGTAGGACTTTATCAATATCAATCAAAAATCAATCTTGTATCTAATCCTGCAAATGGATGGTTACTACCTGGACTTGGTGCACCAGAAGTAGGTATTATTGCTTCAACTCCAAATCTAGCGAGCACTACACTCACATGGGAAAAAGTAGATATGGGTAATATTGGTATTGATTTTGCCGCATTTAAGGAGAGACTAAATGTTAATCTAGATATATACCAAAGAGATACACGAGATATGATAGGTCCTGCGGAAATTATTCCAGATGTTGGTGGTATTCCAGATAGTAGCAGACCAAAATTAAACAATGCTAATCTAAGAACTAGAGGTTTTGAATTATCTATTAACTGGAGCGATCAGTTCAAATCCGGATTTAGATATTCTATCGGAGGTAATATATCTGATTATAGAAGTATAATTACAAAATACAATAACCCTGATGGTGTGATAAAAAACAACCATACTGGTCTTATCAGAAATAGAGGATACTATGAAGGAATGGATATAGGAGAAATATGGGGCTATGAAGCCAATAATCTATTCCAATCTAATGCTGAAATAGATGAATACCTTACAAATACAGATATAAGCTTCTTTACCAGCAATACATCTCTTCTAAGGGCAGGAGATCTAAGATATATTGACACAAATGGAGATGGAAGAATATCGCCCGGTAAAGGTACTCTCAACGATCATGGAGACCTTAAAATAATAGGTAATGCAACTCCTAGATACAGTTTTGGTATTAACTTAAGTTTTGGCTATAAGGGCTTTGAAATATCTTCACTATGGCAGGGTGTAGGAAAAAGACAATTCCCAATAGCAGGTAGTACCTATATGTTTAGTGGAAATGAGAACTTCTTTAAAGAACATCTTGACTTCTTTAGAGAAAATAATACTAATGCTTTTTTACCTAGACCAACATTGACTGATGACGCTATCTATAAGATGAATACAGGATATAATACTACTCGTTATCTTTTAGATGCTTCTTACATCAGACTGAAGAACCTTACAATATCATATACATTTAATAAAGACTTATTGTCAAAAATATATATGAGCAATCTTAAATTGTACTTATCTATTGATAATCTATTTACATTCGATAAGCTACCAAATGCTTTCGATCCTGAGACTCTAAATCAAATCAATACTTGGGCAGGTGGTAGTAATGAGAATGCACCGGGTCTAACTTCTCCGATGAACAGAAATGGTAATGGAAAAGTTTACCCTCTAAGTAGAAACTTTGTTTTTGGTATTAACATTACATTTTAAGGAAATATGAAAAAAATATACATATATTTATTAAGTCTTTGTATAACTATCTCTTGTTCAGATATTTTGAATCAAGGTAGTTTAGTAGAACCTAACTCAGATAGCTACTTTAATAGCACACAGCAAGTATATTCTTATATTAATGGATTATACACAAAAATACCTGCCTATGGCTCTTTCGGTATAGGCGTATTGGGCATAGATAAGAATAGTGATAATATCATATCACAAGACTACAATAGGAGACTTAATGGAGAGTTACAATCAAAAGATATAGAATTAGAATGGCGTAATCTATATCAAAATTTGAGATCCGTAAATCATATACTAGCACACTATAATATACCAGAATCATCTAGAGATGAAAAAGATAATTCTTTATTAGGAGAGGCATACTTTTTTAGGGCTTGGTGGCACTTTATAGGATTAAAGCAATTTGGAAATATAACTATTGCAGATAAAGATTTTGATCAAAACCCTAGTCTTGAAGGTCTACAATTAGCTCAATCAAATAGAAGTGCAGTTGCTAACTTCATCTTAGAGGATTTATCACGTGCAGAAGCATTGCTTCTACCTCGTTCAGTATTTAAAGGCCTAAGAGTTAATAAAGAAGCAGCTATGGCTTTATATGTCAATGTTGCTAACTATGAAGGTTCTTGGGAATACTATCACAAAGATGATGTGTTTGCAGCTAGCCCTAATGAACCAGAGCGTTTTCTTAATCTAGCGGTAACAAAGGCTAAAGAGTTAATTGATATGAATACAATAAGCCTATACCACATAGAAAATGACAAAGAAGGATTGGCTTATGCTCAACTATTTAACTCAACTGATCTTTCAGATAAAACAGAAGTCCTATTTTGGAAGAAATATTCTGCAGACCAAGGAGTAAATACGGATTTAAGCCGTTTTCTCTCTGCTGGACATACAGATAAAACACCTGCTGGTATAACTAAAAGCCTTGTAGATGAATACCTCAATGCTGATGGAAGTTTCGTTGATATTAATAATAGTGAATATATCAAGTTTGAGAACACTTTTAAAAACAGAGATCCACGTCTACTTCAAACAGTAATGCACGAAGGGAGTAAATTCAAATCAACAGCAGGTGGCCTATCAAGAGCTATACACTTGGCTGAATATAAGGAGCTAGATAGAGAGGCTGTATATACGGATGAGATAAAGCAATTGTCTAGAACTGAGCAATTATTAAATCCAAAAGTTAAACAATTTGTTAAAGACTCTATTGCTAATACTAGAATAGGTCTACCAACTCTAACTTCCACATCTAATACAGGTTATAACATAAGATTAGCTATTGACACTACTTATAGAGAGGGTTTCAGCCATCAAGCATATCCTATTATGCGATACGCTGAAGTTTTGCTTGACTATGCAGAAGCAAGTGCAATACTAAATAATGGGACATTGTCAGACGATATTTTAGATATTACAATAAAAGCACTCCAGGAAAGAGCTGGAGTACAATACATAAAACCGACTCAACTAGATCCAAACTTCCCTAGCTGTGGTTATGAAATATCAGCAACAATGCAAGCAATTAGGAGGGAAAGACGTGTTGAATTTGCTCTACAAGGTAAGAGGTTAGACGATATACTACGTTGGGCAGCTGCTAAGCTAATTATAGGTAAAAGAGGAAAAGGTGCTTGGTTAGGAGATGAATCTCTCCTACTTAAATCATTCTCTAATGAAAATAAGAAACTACTACTTGAATCTATCAATAGAGATAATAAGCAATTCTTAGATCCACTTAGTAAACTGCTACCAAATGGCTATGGATTTAATCCCAATAGAGACTACCT
>JARIAS010000056.1 GCA_029257745.1 Candidatus Cryptobacteroides sp.
TACCTCGATTAATTCTTGCTGTATTTTTGGGAATTGTTATCTCCCCACCTTTAGAAATGAGAATCTTTCAGGATAAAATTGAATCCAAACTTGCAGAAGGGAGAGTTCTTCACGGGAAAGAAATAGGAGATCGGCTTAGTGAGATAGATAAAACAATAAAAAACTTGACAGATTCTATTGGTAAACTAAGAGATAAAATAAATAGTACTCCAGAGGATCTCAGAAGTGCACAAACTGCATTTGATGATGCAAGTAAAGCATATAGCAGAGAATATAAAGGAGAAGGGAAAACACAAAAGGTTGGAAAAGGACCAATTGCACGTCAACTCTTGCAGGATAAAATAGAGGCTGAAAAAAAATTAAATGAATGTAAAAGACGTAACAACGAGCGAAAACAATCATTAGGCAGAGACACTAGTCTAATATACGCAGCCCTTCAAAGTAAGATTAAGGAAAAATCATATGTTGAGAAGCAAGAGCAAAAAGCTAAAGAAGCTTTAAAGGGATTCAGTGCACATATGGATGCATTAAACGAAATAACACCTTTCGGTTCAGATTTATGGTGGGTAAGATTATTTATTTCACTGCTTTTTGTTTCTATAGAAATCATACCAACCCTCTTTAAGATGATGATTGCATCTGGTTCCTATGACGATCTCCTACGAGCAGAGAAATTCAGAATAAAAACTTTATCTGATAAGCGTATCTCAGAAATTGAAGATTATGTTACAAATGAATTAGCAATTTCTACTATGAAGAACAAGGCAAGACAGGAAGCCGAGCTCAAAGCTAATGAAGAAATACTCAAAAAACTTGCATCATCTCAAGCTGAACTCATAGAAGTAGCTATTGAGGAATGGCGTAAGCAGGAATTAGAAAAAGTAAAGAGTAATCCATCTGTTTATATCAATTCTACTGTTAATGATCAATAATGACTATTATGAATTCATTATTAAGTTTCCTGTTTGGGGCAGATTTTGAAATACTTCAACTCTGCCCTAAGGATTTCGCCGAGCAACGTAAAAGATTATTTGTGTCAATTGTAATAGCCATTGTATGTGCTTTTTCAAGTGGTGTTATAGTATCTATATTCTTATTTTTGTTTTATACCGTTTTTCTAAGCAAAGCATCAAAGGCTGCGTTTTTTAAATTTGTATTAACACTTGCAATTTCTACCTATATATTCCTTGGCCTTTCATATCATATATTTAATGGAATAACTTCGCTAAATCAATATAATATAGAAAAAAATGTAATAGCAACTATACTAGCTGTTGTAACACTTGTTCTTTGCTACATTCCCGTAAATTTCTCAGGTTTGAGCTCTACTTATGATAAATTATACAAGCAAAAGATTGCAAATAAAGAAGCACAAGGAAAATTACTTTTAGAAGAAAGGGCTAGTGCTGAAAATAAGATTATTAAGAATCGTGAAGCTGCAAGAATTAAATTAGAAGCAGATATTTCTAAGTATATGTCGGAGAAAATTCTCAAATCTCAAAAATCTGCTATTGATAAGATTGCTGAAAAATGGCATACGAAGTTGGAAAAAGAAATATTAATAAATATTGATAAATTTTATAATTATGACAAGGTGCAGGCTATAAAGATAAATAAAGCTAATGAAGAAGAACTAAACAACTATATATCAGAACTTCTGAAAGATAAACGTAAAGAGTTTGCTCATATAATAGTAGAAAAATGGGCAGAAGAAAAGAAAAAGGAATTACAGAACAACCCTAAAGCATTTATTTAGTTATATTAAAGTTATGGATATATCATTAATTAGTAAAAAGATAGAAGGCTTTGCTCGTAGAGTAGGTCGATCTGCTGCACGTACGCCTTTGTTGTTATATTATGTGTTACGAAGCGATAAAACATCATTAAGGGATAAAGCTATTATTGCAACATGTCTTGCATATGTTATTCTACCAATTGATTTTATTCCTTATAGTAAATTTTCAATACTGGGATGGGCTGATGAGATATTATCAATAGAAATTGTGTATGATAGGATGAGAAAGTATATTACTCCAGAGATGTATAACAAGGTTGAGAAGCAATTGGACGCATGGATACCAGAATCATCTTCCACTTCTAAGACTTCTCAGAATAACACAACATCCAACTATATATCACAATCTCAAAAACAAAAAGTAGGAGCTATCTCAAAAAAATGGAAATAAGATTATATTAATATTATCATAATGTAGGTGTATAATTTTTATTATAAATAACTATGGCAAAGAAATCAAATACAGGTATTCCGGGTCTGTCATTTTCATGGAAAAGAGCACTTGGACTTACTCAAGCAAAACAAAATATAGCAAGAAAAACTGGTATACCATTAAGTAAAACAGGTATTGAAAGGAAAATAGGTAAAGCTATTATTGATATAATACTAAAAAAACATTAGATTAGCACTGTCCTTAAGGCACTGTTCTAAATTTTAGGACAGTGCAATTTGAAAATATTTTATTCTTACAAGCTATTCTTTTGCCTTTGCTCTGGGCATGCTTGAGATATTCACATTAAGTTAGTATTTATATCCTAATCCCAAGTCTATCTTTGGAAATTACATTCTTTCACTAGCTCTGATTGCAAATCAATCTGCCACACATCTAAATGCTTATTACCTTTTAGATTGAGATTTTAGAATAGTCTGTATTGTTATCAATCATTATAATAACTTAAAGATATATAGTGCAATAGGGCTTTATAGAATGTTTCTGTCTTGATACAAATCGAAATAATTATTACCTTCGTAGACTTTTATGCTCTTATACATAAAAGAAGTACGGTATAAGAGCTTTTTAGTACTAAAGTATATTGTCTTTGAGTATTTGCTGAAAGATTGGTATATATGATTTATGGCTATCTTAAATAAGATTGAGCTTTTAAAGATAAAACTAAAATATTGTTATACCATTAGTTAAATAGTCAAGTAGTTATAATAGACTGGTATCCAATATGTAGATATTATTCAATATTGGATAAATTGTAGGTGATTGAAACAAATTAAATATATAGTTTTGAATATAGAAGAATTACATAAATTAATTAGTAATAAATGGTTTATTATTGTAATTGCAGTATTAATAGGCTTAGTACTTGCATATTTGCTTATTAAACCTCTTTTTAAGAGTTTGTATACTAGAACCTTAAAAAATAATCGTCCGTACGTAGCTAAACTGTTTAAAAGTATAGGATCGATTAGTATTCTTATAGGTATTGCACTAGTATTAAATATTATATCAATTCTTCCAATCAATGTAGGAGTAGATACTACTATAAAATCACCATTGGAAATACTAAATATAATATTAGCCACTTTCGTTATAGGAGAGATGCTAATATTTATATATGAAAAATATGTAAATAGAAATGTTGATAATAAGGTCTCATCTTTATTTCATATAGTTATAAGATTACTTCTATATTCAGCCGTAGTGATAATAGTTTCAAATGAGCTGCATTATGACCTTAAAGCAATGCTAACAGCTCTAGGTGTCGGAGGTTTGGCTATCGCCTTGGCTTTGCAAGATACCTTAGGTAATCTTTTTGCGGGTATGCAAATACTTGCATCTAAGCAATTTAGGCCAGGGGATTACGTTAAAATAGCAGAGGATGTTGAAGGCTATGTAATTGATATTAATTGGAGAAATACAATGTTGAGGACACGTTCTGAAAATGTTATTATAGTTCCCAACTCTAAAATAGCCCAAAGTATAACAATTAATTATTTCTCAATACAAAAGAATCTATATTTTAAAGTTTCATTAGGAGTTGATTATAGCAGTGATTTAGAGAAAGTTGAAAGGGTGACATTAGAGGTAGCAGAGGAGGTCTTGAAACAGTATCCATATGTTCCAAAAGATTTTCACCCTCGTTTTTATTATGATCAGTTTGCTGATAGCAGTATAAATTTTTATGTATGGTTAGCTACTGACATATATAGCAATCAGTTTAATATAAAGCATCATTTTATAAAAGCACTAAAAGCTCGTTATGATAAAGAGGGGATAGTAATTCCTTTCCCTATCAGAACATTATATATCAACAAGTAGGATTGATATGGCTTATAATAGATTGAGCAGATGCTAGACTTATCAGTTATTTTTGCTTAATTAGAATAATTGCATCTTATCCAAACTTTTGTTTAAATTTAGTTACAATATTCTTCATATCTATTGGTAAGTATTCAAAAGCTTTATCTTGTACTCTTTTAGGTGTGCCGTAATATGCTTCTGCAATGCCACCTGTAATGGCTGCTATTGTGTCACTATCACCACCAATTGATACAGCAAGGCGAATGGCACTTTCAAAATCACAGCTTTCAATGAAGCACACAAGAGCTTGTGGTACTGTAACTTGACAAGTTTCGTTAAATGAGTTTGTGAGTCTGATTTCATCACAAGTCTGCTCGATATTATAGTCATAGCTTTTTATAATATAATCTCTGATAATATCCTTATTTTTTACTGTTCTTGCAAGATATATGCAGTGGGCAACACATTCGGCCCCTTTGATGCCCTCGGGGTGATTGTGTGTACATTCAGCTGATTTACGGGCATTTAACAGTACTTCATCTACATGAGGAAGCCACCCACAAGGTGAAACACGCATAGCAGAACCATTACCAAAGCTATTATAAGGTTTAGGATTTGGGGAATGAATCCAATTAGCAAAAGAAGAACCATAAGCACCTTTCGGGTAAGGGTATTTTCTACACCATTCAAGTAATGATTGTTTAAAACTTATACCACGCAATATTGCATCGGCTATTGCTATCGTGCATATTGTGTCGTCTGTAAATGAACATTCTTGCGAGAATAACTTAAAATCCGTTTTATTGGTATTGTTGAACTCAAAACGAGAACCCACAATATCACCTATTATTGCACCTAATATATCTATTTTTTCTTTGCGTTACTCCCTATCAAATATAGTTCAAATTATATTCTTATATGTATGTTTAAGCTTGATACTGAACTAACATAAATTACTTAAAGAGCTATCTAGTTATTTGAGGGAAAACTTGTTATAAACGTATACTCTTTTTCTCTATAAAAAAACGCCTAAAAATATCAATTTTTAAGCGTTATAATAGTCAAAATCGTGTACTTAATTTGTAAGTATTTGATTTTTAATATTTAATATTCATTGTGGAGATAAAGAGATTCGAACTCTTGACCCCCTGCGTGCAAAGCAGGTGCTCTAGCCAACTGAGCTATACCCCCATATTTTCTGCAAATATAGTTGTTTTTTTTAAATAAACTATACATTATTTAAAATTTTAAATAAAATAATTTAGGTATAGGTAATTAATACATTTTGATAGACTTAACGATTATAAGTACTTTTTCAGATTAATAAAAGTTAATCTTTTTGTGTAATTGTAGATTTTTTAGCTTAATTTTGTCTCAAATACAATACTATGGAATTAACATTTTCTTCAAATTGGACTAGTATGGCAGCATGGCTTACAAGTGAAAATATTTCATTTATTTGCGAGATAATTGCCATAATTACAGGGACAATATATGTATTTCTAGAAATTAAGCAGAAAACATTGATGTGGTATGTAGGTATTGTTACAGTATTGTCTTGTGCGATTAATTTTTATTTGCAGTCTTATTATGCTTCAATGCTGTTAAATGTCTATTATGCTGTTTTTTCAGTATGGGGAATATATCAATGGAAAAAACAGGAAAAAGCTATGTCAAGTGAAACAACAGAAAAACAAGTATCTGGTAGTGATGCTATTCATTTAAGTAGACTTAGTCTTAAGGTTGTACTAGTAAGCGTACTTTCTTTGATTATGGGCTTGTTAATATCCTATTTAGCTGTTTATATATTCAATAAGATAATATTAATGTATTCACTGAATATAAGTTTATTAAAGATTAGCTTTTTAGATTTATTTTTATCTCTTACGTCAATAATTGCTACTATTTGGTTGGCAAAATCATATTTACATCATTGGTTTTTGTGGTTAATGGTAGATACCTTGTATACTTACATGTGTTATAATTATGGACTTATATATATGTCTTTGTTGTATTTAGTATATACAATTACAGCCATCTACGGTTATTATCATTGGTATAAGATAGGAAAGTTTCTAAAGTAAATCTTAGGGGAGTATCTATGTCTGATTTTACAAAAAAATATCCTTCAGTTTTGTTGGAGAATGCAGTTAATGCAATACAGGAATTACCTGGTATAGGCAGTAGAACAGCCTTACGTTTAGCCTTATACCTATTACGACGTCCTAAGGAGAATGTACATTATTTGACAAATTCCATATCTACTTTAAGAAATGATATAAAGTATTGTTCAATATGTAAGATGTTGTCAGATAATGATATATGTGCTATATGCTCTGATAGATCTAGGGATAGAGCCTTGATTTGCGTAGTGGAAAATGTGCAAGATGTCATGAGTATAGAAGCAACAGGGGAGTATAGGGGCTTGTATCATGTACTAGGAGCGTTAATATCACCTATGAATGGAATATCTCCTGACGATCTACACATATCTTCCTTATTGGATAGACTCGATACTTTGAAAGAAGAGAATATCAGTCCAGAGATAATTTTTGCATTAAATGCAAGTGTAGATGGGGAAATGACAAACTTCTACTTGTTTAAAAAGTTGCAAGCATATAATGTTACAATATCAACCTTGGCTAGGGGATTGGCCTTTGGTGACGATCTTGAATATGCTGATGAACTTAGCCTAGCAAGGTCTATACAAAATAGGCAATTATTTAATCCAAATTCAAAATAGAGAGTAAGTAAGTTTGATAACAACCTAGACTCTTTATGTGAATACTTAGCATTCTGTATTTTACGTATGATATATGGCTACATACTAGTGAGATAGTGCTTTCTTAATCCCTATACTAATCAGAGTTAGCAATATGATTCATACGTATAAATTCTTCCCCAAAACAGCTTAATCTTCCTACTTCTTTAAAATTAAGACTTTTATAATACTCAAATAATCTTGGCTTTGCCTCACTTACGAGTAAGCTACATGTACTAAGATGATTTTGTTTGCCAAGCGCTATTGCATAGCTTATAAGCAATTTTCCAAGACCTTTTTTTCTGTAATCTTCTTTAATAGCTATACTATCTATATAGTATTCACCCTCATTTGTTTCATCAGCCTGTTCTTGTAGGTCTAGATTAAAATGCTCTGTTAAGTATTTGAAACTAATAGCCCTTGCTTTTTTATATATAGCCCCATTATATGAAATAATACAGGCAACACTTATCCCATTCATTTCACAAATTAAAGCATTATCCCAATGGTATAATCCGTCTTGTAGGGCTATAAGATCTCTTTGCTCTTTACTTATATTACTTGCATCAAGATCCAGAGCAGTCAGAACTGTCCAGGCGATTATATCAATGTCCTCCTTAGTCGCTTTTCTGATAAGGCAATCATTAGTGTTACTCATAAGTCCTTACTCTTATTTTAGTGTAGAGAAACTTTTTTATTTACTAAATTCCAGTTATATGTAAAAGCCTAATATATTTATAACTAATATATTAGAGGTATGCTAAGTATTTAATTAGATAAGTCTTTGAATACTACCTTTCCATGAACAACCTAGGCAATATAGTATACTTAGATCATAATCATCAAGATTAACACCATCTTTTACAGGTATGATATTATTATCTTTATCAACTGTTACCACAGCAAATGCACCACTCTCATTTTTTACCATAAAGCGTCTGATCTTACATTGTGGGCATATCTTATTATTTTGTATTGGCATAAAATTCTAATTTCTTATCATACAAAAATAGATACTTTTAAACTCAAAACAAAAGATAAATTTATAACTATACAAAACTCTTTCTTTTGAAAATATAAAAATTAGACTTATCTTTGTACTATTACAACAATTAAAGAATATAATATGATTTCAAAAAGATTAGAAGAAGCATTAATGCAACAGGTAAACGATGAAATGTGGTCAGCAAATCTTTACCTATCAATGTCATACGACGCAGCTCATAAAGGCTATAAGGGCATAGCTCATTGGTTTAGAGAACAATATAAAGAAGAATTAGAGCATTGTTTTAAGATTGTCTCTTATTTACAGCAAAATTTTGTAAAAGTTGAGCTTAGAGCCGTTGCAGAGGTTACAACAACATGGGATAAGCCTCTAAATATGTTTCAAGATGCCTTAGTACAGGAAAAGCAAATATCAACTAATTTTCATAAGTTTTATGAAATGTCTTTAGATGATAAAGATTATGCAACAAATATATTTTTGCAGTGGTTTGTAACAGAGCAGGTGCAAGAAGAAGAGCAAGTTCAGGAAATCATTGATGAACTAAATCTTATAAGTGAGGATAAGGTTGCAATGCTTATGTTTGATAAAAAGTTAAGAGAAAGAGTATAAAATTCTTATTTACATACTTAATAATAAAAGCGTATAGAATTTTCTATACGCTTTTATTTGTGCTATAATATATTAGTTATAACTTTTTGACAATATCTTTAAGAGCTATCAACTGATAAATTACATGCCCTGTACTACTCTCATAAAGGATACCTATATGGTCTCTGTCTACCTGTGTCATACAAGAGTAACCCCAGTTCTCATCTTCATCAATAAGCAATTGATTTTCTTTTTCCCAAGTCATACCTTTATCTAAACTAGCTTTTATAGTAGTATGACTTCTTCCTTTTGTCACATTAGGGTTTGAAAATAGTACAATCTCCCTATTTAGATTATTATCTTCAGCTTTTATCTTTATTAAACTAGCTTGACATACTGATTCTGGTAGAGCTTTTCTTGAAGTTGGGTGCTCTGTCCAAGTCTTACCCAAGTCAGTAGTTATAGCAACAGCTCTAGAGCCACCTCTATTATCCCTCATATTTAGCATAAGAACACCATTGTCAAGCTCTATTACCTGTGATTCTGTGGTATTCTGTCTAGCGGCAGAGTGAATGTGCCAAGTCTCGCCATGATCCTTACTATACATTATACCTGCTGCAGGTACTCTATTAGCTTGAATAAATTGTATAGGGAATACTAATGTGCCATCATTCATAGTTATACCCTTGCCTGGACCTTGTAAAAGGAAGAACCATGAGCTATCTTTAACCTGTCTTGTAATATTTATTGGTTCTGACCAAGTAGCTCCATCGTCAGTACTTTTAGAAAGCACTAATTGTGCAGTCCAATCTTTATCCAATCCTTGTCCTGAACTGAACCAAGCAGGGTGAGAGCCCATACCATGGCACCAAGCAGCTATGACCCATATATTATTGTTGCTTCTATCGACTAATATAGAAGGATCTCCAACACCATTTTGACCTGCTGGTAGTCCTCCATCTTCCTTAAAACTTAGAGGAATTTGTAAATCTTCCCAGTTTTGACCTCCATCGTGACTACGTCTTAGACCAATCTCTATATGTTCTTGTAAATCAAGGTGATTATTGTGTCTAACATCAAATACTCCTAACAGAGTTCCTTTATTAGATGTAGCAAGGCCTGGAATTCTGAAGATACTTGCACCATAGTTGCCAGCAAGTCCAATACCTTTGCCCATTCTATGTACTATATTAGTTGCACTTCTGCTAATTACAGCAATATCCTTGTTATCTAGTTTAGCAGATATAATAGATGCTTTGATTTTCGTTTTAATAGAAGCATTTTCTTTCATCTCAATACTAATCCAGAAGAAATTTAAACCTGGATATAATTTTGTATGAGCATCTAAGTTGATAATATGCTTAATATCAGTAATTTTGTCCTTTAGAATAGAATAAGAAGGATTAGCAGAAAGAGTCCTGTTTTCAGTAAATCTTGATATATATGTTGTACCTGTTGGTTCCCATATATCAGAATTTTCAAATTTATGAGGGCTTACTCCGCCATAGTACATTTTGATAGACTTTATCTCATTTAGAGGGCAATCATCACTAAATTCTAGCTTTATGTCTTGAAGTTCACTTCCCTTGTTTTCGGGTTTAATTCTTAGTTTGAATAAATAATTGTCCTGTCTTTCTAGAAGAATTGGAACTTGACATTCTTTGACATACAGGCTGTCAGCAGCTTTTAGCTGTATTGAGCATATAACTATAAGAGTAGTTATAGCAGAAATGATTTTTTTCATTAATTATGTAATTTAGTTTTATATTAAGCCTTAATTATTAAGCTTTGTCGTACAAAAATAAGATAAAGTTAGAATAAAAGCAATCTTTAGATAGCTGTAACAAAATATTATATTTAAAATACATTAGAGCTTAATTATAATTTTTGTATTTAAAATTTAAAATATATAAATTTGTTACGACATTGTTTTATAAAGGATTTTTAATTTTATAATTATTACTAAAGATATGAAGAGGTATTTATGTATCGTGTGTGGCTATGAATATGACCCTGCAATAGGTGACCCAGATAGCGGTATTGCTCCTGGAACAGCATTTGAAGATATCCCTGATGATTGGGTTTGTCCACTTTGTGGAGTAACAAAGGAAGATTTCTCAGTAATAGAGGATTAATTTAATGGAAAATAAAAAAGACTAGGCAATTTGTCTAGTCTTTTTTTATATAAAGTACTTTTAATATAACCATATTTGGGCATATGTTTAAAACGTTGCTATTCCTGCTATATTGATTTAATTGAAGATTAAAGCTTAGATTTGGATTAAAAACCATGTTATTTGTCCAAAATATCATTATAAATAATGATGACAAGCTCTATATATTATAAATATCTTTGCATTCGATTATTGCTAAAATGTTAAAGTATTATATAAATAATATAGAAATGAAATCAAGATTAATTAACTTTTTTGCAGTTTTATGCTTAATAAACATAATGACTGTATTGATGCCATCTCAACTTAATGCAAAAGAAGTTGTTGCAAAAGATGAGCATTCTCACATCTATGGAAAAGTAACAGAAGAACAAACAGGCGAGCCTGTTCCTTATGTTACAGTATTTGTAAAGGGTACAAATATTGCAAGCTTAACCGATGCACAAGGTCAATTCTTTTTGAGAAATGTGCCAGAGGGTAAACAAAACGTAGTTGTGTTAGGAATAGGATATTTTCCTGCAGCAAAAGAGCTTGTAGTAAGAGCTAATAATACTGAACAATTGGATATAGTATTGCAGGAGGATAATCTTGCTATTAATGAGCTTGTTGTTACATCTACAAGAACAGCTACTTTAAGAAAGTTAGCTCCTACAATTGTTAATGTAATGGATAGCAAATTGTTAAATACTACATCTTCAGCTACCTTAGCACAAGGTCTGCAATTTATTCCAGGAGTAAGAGTTGAGGATAATTGTCAAAACTGTGGTTTTTCTCAAGTTCGTATCAACGGACTAGACGGACACTATTCTCAAATCCTAATTGACTCACGACCTATTTTCTCAGCTCTAAATGGCGTATATGGTTTGGAACAAATTCCAGCAAATATGATTGATAGAGTTGAGGTTGTAAGAGGTGGTGGATCTGCTTTATATGGAGCTTCAGCGGTAGCAGGAACTATCAATATTATTACAAAAGAGCCTAATCGTAATTCAGCAGAATTTGCTCATGTACTTACAGGTATAGGTGGATTTAAGGATTTTGATAATAATACAATGTTGAATGCCTCTATCGTAGCACCTAATAATAAGGCATCTTTTGCAGTATATGCACAAACTCATAATCGTGCTGGTCATGATTTTGATGGTGATGGTTATACTGAAATACCTACTTTAAATAATAAAGTAATGGGTATGAGAGCAGCATTCAGACTATTTGATGGTGCAAAGCTTAGTTTTGATTATCACTCAATGTTTGAAAAACGTAGAGGTGGTGATATGTTAGATGTACCTGAACATGAGGCAAATATAGCAGAAAGTCTAAGACACTATATTGATGGTGGTGGTGTTAATTTTGACTGGATTTCAGCAGATTTTGCTCATAAAGTAAATACTTATTACTCTTTCCAATATACTAGAAGAGAGAGTTACTATGGTGGTATGGGAGGAAACTCTTTATTTAATACAGATTCAAAAGGAAACAAATCAATAGCAACTCGTGAAGAAGATGCTGAAGATGGTTCAAAAATTCAAAAGCCTAATATAGAGTCATTATTAAACTATGGTTTGGCTAAAGATTTGACAATGGTTGCAGGTGCTCAATATGTATATCATACAGACAATCTTTTGTTTATGCCTGCAAATATCACATTTGGAGCTGAATACAATTTCGATAAACTATATAATAAGGCATTGGAAGGATATGAACTTACTAACAATTTGCAAAATCAAAAGGTGAATATTTTCAGTGCTTATGCTCAAAATGAATGGGTGAATGATCAGTTTACAATCTTGTTTGGTGCTCGTTTAGACAAGCATAGTATGGTTGAAACTCCTATCGTTTCTCCTCGTTTGAATTTAAGATATCGTCCATCTAATCATTTTAATTTTAGGGCAAGTTATTCAAGTGGATTCAGGGCACCTCAGATTTTTGATGAAGATTTACACGTGGAATTAGTTTCTGGTGAGGCAAAACCAGTTGCGATTAATCCTAATTTAAAGCCAGAGCGTTCTCATAGCTTTAGTGGTTCAGCTGATTTATATGGTGCATTTGGACCTTTACAAGGTAATTTATTAATTGAAGGTTTTTATACTAGGATTACTGATCAATTCACAAGTACAGATAAAACAATTAATGGTAAAGAGTATTATTGGAAAGATAATGGCTCAGGTGCTAAAATATATGGTTTAAATTTTGAAGGAAAATTGGTATACAAGCGTTATTTTGAATTGCAAGGAGGTTTAACAGTTCAGAAGGCATTATATGATGAAGCAGTAGCTACTCATGAACCAAGTAAAGAAGAAATAAAAAAATTTGGTGAAGATAAAGCTGTTATACGGAAATCTAAATATATAATGAGAACACCAAATACTTATGGTTATTTTGTGGCAAGATATAGGCCTATTCCAGAGTTTGTTGCTTCATTCTCAGGTAATTATACAGGCTCAATGTATGTCCCTCATGATACCGTTGATGATAAGTATGCTTCAATATATAAGAGTCCATCATTCTTTACATTTGATACTAAATTAGCTTATACTTTTAGACTATACGGTGTTGTAGATTTAGAATTAAGTGCCGGAATTAAGAATATGTTCAATTCTTATCAAAGCAATTTTGATAAGGGTTCAAGTAGGGATTCTGCATTTATTTATGGACCAGCATTACCTAGAAACTTCTTTGCAGGCCTTAAGTTTAGTTTCTAAGAGTATCCTTTGTAAAATATTATAGATTTAGAGTCTAAGATTTATTCTTAGGCTCTTTTTCTATATAGATTTTCCCTTAAGAGAAGTCTATTTAATAAGGTACATTTAATTAAATTATGTATTATTGAAATTAAGAATAATTCTTATCTTTAGATATAGTGTTTTTTTCATAATAATTAGTATATTTGAGAAATATACATTGTATAAGAGATTTAATTAATAAGAATTAAAATTAGAGTAATATGAAAAAAATAGGTATTTTCTTTGGTTCTACAACAGGAACATGCGAAGCTGTGGCAGGAAAACTTGCAGAGCAACTTTCAGTAGATAGTGCAGATGTTAAAAGTGCTGCAGATTTTGACGAATCAGTTTCAGAGTATGAAGTATTAATTTTAGGCACATCAACATGGGGTGATGGTGAACTTCAAGATGATTGGTTCTCAGCAGTAGATGTACTTAAATCTTTAGATTTATCAGGAAAGACAGTCGCAGTGTTTGGCTGTGGAGATGCTATGGGTTATCCTGATTCATTTTGCAGTGCAATGAAACCTTTGTATGATGCTGCAGTTGCAGCTGGAGCTACTGTTTTGGAAGGTCCATCTGCAGATGCTTATCAATTTGGTTCTTCAGAAGCTGTTGTAGATGGCAAATTTGTTGGTTTCCCTCTAGATGAGATGAATGAGCCAGATTTGACTGACGAAAGATTGGCACCAATGGTTTCAGCTATTCAGTCCCTATAAATAATAATAAAATTTTGTAAGATGATTATGGGCTACCTTAGCTTATAATCATCTTATTTACTATTATGAATTTTCAAGAGTATATTGATAATCAATTTGTTATTGACTTAAAAACAATTGAAAGAAAGATTGGATCTAAGGAAGAAGATGCTATATATATTGATAATTATTGCTATTATTTCCGTATAGAACATGCCTCTCATTTACATTTAGAGTTAGAGTCCATTAATCAAGAGCATAGAGCATATTTTTTTCTTGCAATATTTATCTATTCTATTATAGATATTTCCCTTTTTTCATATTTTGGTGCATATTATTTTCGTTATAAGAGACTTGTAAAATATCCTCGTTTTAATTGGACAGGCTTTGAAGGTGAGGCATACTACTCAACTATTATATCGTTATGGGATAGTGTGCAGCAGCAAGAGCTTTTATCTGAAAATGAGCTTAAAGGCTTACTACCAGAATATAAAACTACCTTAAAAGAAAAACTAATTTATTATTTTGACGAAAAAATAATGGAAGTATCCTCTGCAAACTTTTTAAGATGTCTTATTAATGATCAGGATTTATTGTTGGAGGATAAAAATGAAGATAATTACTTTTATATACTGTGTATGGCTATAAGAGATTTAGCATAGAATAGTAGTGTATTAATATTAGAATTTAAGATTATGAAAATAGATATGAAAGAGCATCTTCCTAATATTGATGAGTCTAAGATGCAAAGAATGTTAGATATAATGGCTAGATTTGACGCTTATTAGCTTTGCGTACTCCCATGGCGAATAATGCTACCTAAGGCTAGTATTGCCGTAGGTAGTGAACGTTTGTCAATAGGAGTAGATGATCTTATAGCAAAGATAAAAGAGATTATATCAAGATATTAAATTGCAAAGACTTGTTTCCTATATAGGCAGGAACTAAAAAAAAGAGGATAAAGCATAAGCTTATCCTCTTTTTACTTATGTATATTTTATACTTCAAAGTTATGATAGTGGGGACCAAATCTTTTAAAAGCTTCTCTATCCAACATCTCCCTATCATCTGGATGTGCGATGCTTATCATAAGTTTTGCCCTTTCTTGTAGAGAACGTCCAGTAAGATTGACTGCTCCATATTCTGTTACAACCCAATGTGCATCAGCTCTTGGTGTAACCACACCAGCACCAACATTTAGAGTAGAAACAATCTTATTATTACCTTTTAGTGTTCTAGATGCAAAGGCTGTAATAGATTTACCTCCCTTAGACATAGTTGCTCCTTTTACAAAGTCAAGCTGTCCACCTGTGCCAGAATGGAATCTAGTGCCAATAGAGTCTGCACAGATTTGACCTGTAATATCAACTTCTACTGCAGAGTTAATAGCTATGGTATTTGGGTTTTGAGCGATATTCCATGGATTGTTGGTATATGCTATGTCCTTCATTAAAACATCTTTGTTTAGATGTATAAAGTTATAAACATCTTTAGAGCCTAAAAGAAAAGATGCGACAATTTTTCCATTATCAAGTTTCTTATTTTTACCTGTAACTACTCCAGCTTTGATAAGATCAAGTATTCCATCAGCAAACATTTCAGTGTGTACCCCTATATCCTTGTGATTGTGAAGTTGAGCTGCAACTGCGTTAGGAAGAGTTCCTATACCCATTTGTAAGCAGGCTCCATCAGGTACAAGTTCAGCACAATGCCTTCCTATAAGAGTATCTATCTCTGATGGTTGTGAGTAAGTGGAACTTGTAAGTTCATTGTCAGCTTGCATAAAATAGTCAAATTGGTCTATATGAACTAAATCACCATATGCAAATGGTACATTCTTATTAACAACAGCAATAGCAGTTTTTGCAACTTCAATTGCCGCTACTGAGCAATCAACAGATGTTCCCAATGAGACCATTCCATCACTATTTGGTTCAGATACCTGAACTACGGCTACATCGCAGGCTAGGCTACCATTTCTATATAATATGCTTGATTCACTAAGATGTACAGGAATATAATCTGCGTAACCAGCTACTACATTTGCTCTGACATTATGTCCTACAAAAAAACCTTGATCAAACAATATCCCATCATATTTTGCTTCTGAGTAAGGTGCAGGTCCTTCAGTATGAAAGTGATGTATGTGAACATTCTTGAACTCTTTATTGTCTGCTCTTTTACATAGAGCTTCTATAAATGAGTGGGGTACACTTGCTACACTACTAAGGTGTATATGGTCGTTAGATTTAACAACACTTGCAGCCTTTTCAGCTGAAATATATTGGATAGTCTTCATTTATATTTTTTTAAGTTTATATTATATGGTCAATGTGTATTACCAAAGATAAGCCTTTTTTGTTAATTTTGCAGAAAATTGAAACTTATATGCAAAGAAAAGATGAAAAATTGAAGCAATTTGAGCGACTTTTATCAATAATGGAAACTTTAAGGGCAAATTGTTCTTGGAATAAATCTCAGACATTTGAGTCTTTAAGGACAATGACAATAGAAGAAACTTATGAGCTTTCAGATGCAATTTTAAAAAATAAAACAGAGGAGATTAAAAAAGAATTAGGTGATTTGATTTTTCATACAATTTTTTATAGCTCAATTGCAGAAGAGGAGAATATTTTTGATATATCAGATGTACTAAAAGCTGCAAGTGATAAAATGGAGTTTAGGCATCCTCATGTCTTTTCTAATGATACAACTATTACAGGGGAAGATATTAGTGATAATTGGGAAAAAATTAAGTTAAAAGAAAAGGGGAGACCACAATCTATTCTAGCAGGTGTTGCAGATAGTTTGCCACCTATTATCAAGGCAGCTGCAATGCAGGATAAAGCAAGGGGTATAGGCTTTGATTGGAAAAATAGAGAAGATGTTTGGGAAAAGCTAAAGGAAGAACAAGATGAGTTTGAAGAGGAGATAAAGGCAATGCCTGATACACTTGAAGCTAAGCAGCGTGCAGAAGAAGAATTGGGAGATTTCCTTTTTTCAACTATAAATGTGTCTCGCTTATATGGGATAAATGCAGATACAGCACTAAATAAGGCGTGTGATAAGTTTAAAAGAAGATTTACATATATAGAAGACAGAGCAAAAGAGATGGGGAAAAGCATAGATAAGCTCAGTATAGAAGAAATGGAAGAATTTTGGCAGGAAAGTAAGAAAAAACAACTATAAATTTTGTATATTTGCAAGATATTTGCAGTTTTTAATGGCGTATGTGTAATTTTACTATTATAGAGGTTAATAATACTAAGGATTTAGATAGATTTATCAAATTCCCTGACCAACTATATAAGGAAAATAAACAATACGTTCCAGCATTGCATTCCGAGCAAAGAAAATCTCTGACAGAGGTTTCTAGTTTGAGTTATTGTAAACATAAGTTATGGTTGGCTTTACGTGATGGCGAAGTCGTTGGTCGTATTTCTGCTATGATTAATCCACGTTATAATGACTTATATAAGACTAGACGTGCACGCTTTGGCTGGTTTGATGTTATAGAAAATCAAGATGTTGCTACTTTATTATTAGAGGAGGCGACATTATGGGCTAAGTCTCAAGGAATGACAGAGATACATGGTCCATTGTACTATAATAATCTAGGTAAGCAAGGTATGTTAGTTGAAGGCTTTGACAATATACCCCCATTCAACTGCTTATATAATTATTCTTATTACAATGATTTTTTACAAAACTTAGGTTTTGAAAAAGAGTGTGATTGGCTTCAGTATAAGATTAGGGTTGATGCACCTTTGACTGATAAGATTGTAAGTATTAGTGATAAGCTTAGGCAGAGATATGACTTACACGAAGCAAATATAGAGGAGTTGAAGAAGGATAAGGAGATGGTAAAATATTTCTTTCAAAAGTATAATGAGAGTTTTGCTAGCGTAGTCTATAATTTTATCCCTTATACGGAGGAAGAAATGCAAGAGGAGGCTGATATGTTGGCACCTTTTTTGACATCAAGGACTTCAACAATATTAATGGATAAGAATAATGACATTGTTGCATTTGCAATAGCTTTACCAAGTATATCAAAGGCCTTGCAGAAGGCAAAGGGATCTTTATTCCCATTTGCATGGTATCACTTGTGGAAGTCTTTGCGTAAGAATGAATTAGTAGATTTAGTATTAATAGGTGCAGTACCCAAATGGCAGAATACAGGTATTTCAGCTTTAATTCATACTATAATGTCAAGAAAACTGCAAAAAATAGATGTCCGTTGGGGAATAACAAATCCGCAATATGAAGACAATGCTGTTGCAGTAAATATATGGGAAAAATACGAGCACGAACTTTATATGAGAAGACGTTGCTACATTAAAAAGATAAATAATTGATATGGCAGATAATAATACATTATTGGATAAGGTACTAAGTCTACAAGATAAGTTTGCAGACTTGCAGGCACAGCTGGCAGATCCAGAGCTAATGTCTGATATGAAGAAGTACGTGCAGTTAAATAAAGATTATAAGGAACTTGAACCTATTATAAAAGCAGGTTTGGAGTATAAGAAGATGACAGAGGACTTGTTGTCAGCTAAGGATTTGCTTGTCAATGAAAAAGATGAAGATCTGAAGCAGATGGCAAGGGAAGAAATATCTGATATAGAGCCTAGGTTAGAACAATTAGAGCAAGATATTAAGCTATTGCTTATACCTGCAGATCCTGATGATAGTAAAAATGCAATGATAGAAATTAGAGGAGGAGCTGGAGGTGATGAAGCTGCAATCTTTGCAGGAGACTTATTTAGAATGTATTCAAAATTTGCTGAAGCAAAGGGCTGGAAGTTGGAAATCTCAGACCAAGGTGTTGGTACTTCGGGAGGTTTTAAGCAAATAGTGTTTAAGTTGTCTTCTACAACTGATGGCGTTTATGGCATTATGAAGTATGAATCTGGTGTGCATCGTGTACAACGTGTGCCACAGACTGAAACTCAAGGAAGAATACAAACTTCTGCCGCCTCAGTTGCTGTATTTCCTGAAGCAGGCGAATTTGATATAGACTTGGATATGAACGATGTGCGTAAGGATACTTTCTGTTCTTCAGGACCAGGAGGACAAGGTGTTAATACTACTTATTCCGCAGTTCGTCTTACACATATTCCTTCAGGTATAGTAGTTCAGTGCCAAGAAGAGCGTTCTCAGTTGAAAAACCTTGATAGGGCATTAGAAGAACTACGTACCAGATTGTATAATATGGAACATCAAAAATACCTTGATGGTATAGCTGCACAGCGTAAGACAATGGTATCAACAGGAGACCGTTCTGCAAAGATACGTACCTATAACTATCCACAATCTCGTGTTACAGATCATCGTATAAACTGGACAATGTATAATCTTCCAGCCTTTTTGGACGGTGATATTCAAGAATGTATAGATCAATTACAGATAGCTGAAAATGCTGAAAGACTAAAAGAAGCAGGGGATTAATCCAATATAAAAGTGTGCTTGGTAACCACTAAAAAAACAAGAATATGAAACAAAAATTTTCACCATTATTTATGGTAATGGCAGTCCTATTTGTAGTCTGCCTTATTTTCTCAAATCTTTTTGCAATAAAGATTATTCAAGTAGCAGGAGTGAATCTGCCAGGGGGTGTAATTATATTCCCAATTGCTTATATCCTAAATGATTGTTTTACAGAAGTTTGGGGTTATAAGAAAGCAAGGTTGGTAATATGGATTGCTTTTGCTATGAACTTTTTCGTAGCAATATTTGGGCAAATTGTTGTGTGGCTTCCTTCAGCCCCATTCTGGGATAATGCAGAGAAGTTTGATTATATTTTCAATTTAGCTCCAAAAGTTGTAATAGCATCATTCCTCGCCTTTATAGCAGGCTCTACTATGAATGCTTATGTGTTGAGTAAGATGAAGATTGCGTCGCAGGGAAGGAATTTCTCTTTAAGAGCAGTCGCATCATCTTTTGCAGGCGAGTTCTTAGATTCCTTAATTTTCATTCCAATAGTATTTTTGGGACAGATGCCGTTGAATACTATGATAGTCATGATTTTTACGCAGGTAATGATAAAGGTAGTGTATGAAATAATAATATTACCATTTACTATACTTGTAGTCAATAAGATAAAAGCTTATGAAGGCGAAAATGTCTTTGATAAGAATATATCCTATAATCCATTTAATATAAGCGATTTTTAGTATGGAAAGAAAAGATGAAGGTCTTCAAGCATTAGGTAAGAAGACAGAATATAGCTTCGAGTATTCAGCTAAGTTATTAGAAACTTTTGATAATAAACATCCTGATAATGATTATTGGGTAAGATTTAATTGTCCTGAATTTACAAGCCTTTGTCCTATAACAGGCCAACCAGATTTTGCAGAGATAAGAATAAGTTACATTCCTAATGTGAAGATGGTTGAGAGTAAAAGTTTAAAATTATATCTATTCAGTTTTCGCAATCATGGTGAGTTCCACGAAGACTGTGTAAATAAGATAATGAAAGACTTAGTAGCATTGATGGAACCTAAGTATTTAGAAGTAACAGGTATTTTTACCCCTAGGGGCGGTATAAGTATTTATCCTTATGCTAATTATGCTATGAAGGGTACAAAGTATGAAGCCTTAGCAGAGCAGCGTTTTTTTAATCATCAGTAATATACTTTATATAAGCACACTAAAAAAAGATGTGGCACTACAATGCCACATCTTTTTTATTAATTATTTCAGTTTATTATTCTTTTGGAACTAGAGCAAAAGACAATTCACCTGTGCAACAAATCTGTCCTTCGACACATAATTTAGCACTGCAAAAGAACATCTTTCTACCCATAATATTTTTTTTATATTTGAGTTTGCATTCTATCTCGCACAAATCGCCTGGCTTAACCATTCTTTTAAATCTAACCTTATCAATGCCAGCGTATAAAGCTAAATGCCCTTTCATCTCATCTTGTACGGTAGTAGCACAACTTTGAGCCATAATTTCACATAGAATGACACCTGGAACTATTGGATTATTAGGAAAGTGTCCTCTAGTAAAATATTCGTTTTCTTTAATTTTATATTTTGCTTTACAGGCACCATTATCGTCAGTGATAGCTTCTTCAATTAGTAGCATTGGCTCTCTGTGTGGCAAAATCTCTTTTAATTGTTCAATATCTAATATCTGTTCCATATTATTCGCTAAATTTTCTGAATGCAATACAAGAATTGTGTCCGCCAAAACCAAAGGAGTTAGAGATAGCGAGACTAAGTTCTGTTTTAACAGCCTTATTAGGAGTATAGTCTAGATCACATTCAGGGTCTGGTGCATCAAGATTAATAGTAGGAGGAACAATACCCTCTTTTAATGCTAATATAGATGCAATTGCTTCAGCACCACCAGCAGCTCCTAACATATGTCCAGTGCTAGCCTTAATAGAGCTAATGTGTGCCTTATATGCAAAATCTCCTAAAGCAAGTTTGCATGAACGTGTTTCGCAACTATCGTTAAGTGACGTACCTGTTCCATGTGCATTTATATACAGATTGTCTTTAGTCTCATCAAAATTAGCCTCAGCTAAGGCATTTTTCATAGCTTGAGATTGTGTTTCAGAATCAGGTCTAGGAGCTGTAATATGGAAGGCATCACAAGTGTGTCCATATCCTACAATTTCTGCATAAATTTTAGCTCCTCTTGCTTTCGCATGTTCTAGTTCTTCTAATACTAGTATTCCTGCTCCATCAGCCATTACAAATCCCTTTCTATTAGCATTAAAAGGTAGGGAGGCATATTTTGGATTTTCTTCCTTTGATAGAGCCCTTGCGTTTGCAAATCCAGCTATTCCTAATGGAATAGTAGCACTTTCTGTTCCTCCACTGATAATTGCATCAGCATATCCATGTCTGATAGCTCTTAGAGCTTCACCAATGCAATTTGAAGAAGATGCACATGCCGTAACAACATCCAAACATGGTCCTTTAGCCTTGTATTTTATAGCAATATGTCCAGCTGCTATATTTGATAACATTGTAGGTATAAATAGGGCAGAGACTTTGCTGCCATCAGTTGCCTCAAGGTAATTTTTAGTTTCTCTCAATTGAGTTGTGAAACCACCAATACCAGAACCTACATATACTCCTAATCTAAATGCGTCTATATTTGAATTTTCACCTTCACTGATAAGTCCAGAGTCCTTCATTGCCTGCTGTGCCGCAGCCATAGCATATAGGCTGAATTTATCTTGTTTGCGAATAAAGGCCTTATCTATATCATATTGTTCTGGTTGGAAATCTTTTACAAGTCCTCCTATGCAAGAAGGTAGATTGTCTTTTGCAAATTCCTCAATGCGTTCAATACCGCATACACCGTTCTTAAGGTTGTTCCAAAATGTATCTACATCATTTCCAATAGAAGAAATGACTCCCATACCAGTTATTACTACTCTTCTGTTCATAAATTTATTGTTTTATTAATTGAGCTGCATTTTTTAATAAGTTTTCTGTGCCATTCATGACATCTTCAACGATAGATGCAGCTGGTTCTATTTTCTTGATTAATCCTGATATTTCTCCTGCTAAAAAACTACCACCTTTAAAATCTCCTTCAAATACGGCTTTTCTTAGTGAGCCTATACCTAGTTTTTGTAGATCCTCCTTACTAGAATTTGGATCTAGTTCCATCTTGTAGAATTGTTTAGAAAAAGGATTTTTCAAACATCTGACAGCATCTCCTATTGTTTGTCCAGTTACAATAGTACTAATATCTGATGCTTGAACAAGTTTATCCTTATATGTCTGATGTACCAGACATTCTTCAGCTACGAGAAATCTTGTTCCCATTTGAACACCACATGCTCCCAGCATAAATGCCGCTGCAGCACTTCTTCCATCATATATACCTCCTGCTGCTATTACTGGTAAGTCAACAGATTCTACAATTTGAGGAATAAGAGCCATACTATGAAGACTACCTACATGTCCTCCTGATTCTGCACCTTCAGCTATTAGTGCAGTAGCTCCTAAGTCTGCCATTTTTTTTGCATATGCCGTAGATGCGACTACTGGAATGACTTTAATTCCAGCTTCTTTCCACATTGGCATATATGTAGCAGGAGAGCCTGCACCTGTTGTAACAACTTTAACATTTTCTTCAACAACAAGCTGTGCAACTTCAGCAGCATTAGGGTGCATAAGCATAATATTTACCCCAAAAGGCTTATTTGTAAGCTCTTTACATTTGTGAATTTCAGATCTTATAGCATCAATACTAGAGTTAATTGATGAGATTAGTCCAAGTCCACCAGCATTAGAAACTGCTGCGGCAAGATTTGCATCAGCTATCCATGCCATACCGCCTTGAATTAATGGGTATTTTATGTCTAGCAGTTCGCAAATAATACTATTTATCATAATTTTGAAAATTAAATATTCTAATTGTATAAGTTACTAGGCTTTCAATCTTTTGCAAATTTATCAAATAAATAAAACATAGCAAAAAGATATATAAAGCGAGGCCGAATTATCTTTTTTGCAAAATTAATAATATTTCTAAAGTCATGGCTTTTAATGTGGTTAAAGATAGATATTGTTAATTAAGATTGGCAAATTTTGGTTATTTTTAGATATATGTGGTAAAAATATATCAGTATATGGCTTTTGTTAATTCATATAATAAGTATTAATTTTGTGAAAAATATATAACAATGAAGTTATCTTTTTTAAAACGAAGAATTCCCCTATACTTGAGGGCAAAGTACCAATTAATAGCAACTGTTACATTTACAGCATTCTTTTCTTTATTATCCTTAATAGTTATTATCCCTTTTCTTGATACCGCATGGTTTGAATTGGGGGCTTCTCAGGTTTTCGCATATACAATTGCTTTCTATATTATATCTTTGTTTTTTGTGATATGTAGTAAGATTTTATTGTATAGAATATCTGAAAAGTATTATATATCCTATATCTTATATTTTTTGTGGTGTTTTTCTGAGGTAATATTTATATGCTTGCTATATCTTGTTTTTACAATTTTGGGACTCCGTTACGGAATAATAGAGCTTAATAGTCTTGATATTTTACCTCTATTGTATAGAACTTTTTTAATATCAATTGTATCAATCCTAATACCTTATATCATAGCAGGTATGTATTTTGCCATAATTGATAGAGATAATACAATAAGACTTATTAATTATAAGAATGTTGTATCTGATGAGAGTTCTGAAGAAGTAAAGGATAAAAAAGTTACATTATTTGATAATAATGGTACACTCAAGATGTCTTTAAGCCTATCCCGATTGTTGTATATACAATCAGATGATAATTATGTGAAAGTATGGTATTTAAATAGTAAGAATGAGCTTAAAAGGTATATGCTACGTTGTCGTTTAAAGACTATTGAAAAGAGTTTTGAGGGCTCAAGTCTAGTTCGCTGTCATAGGCAATATATTGTTAATTTAGATCAAGTTAAAATATTGAGAAAAGAGAAGGATGGTTACGAATTAGACTTGTCAAACGATGAAATTCCTCCAATATCTGTTACTAAGACATATGAGGATTTAGTATTAAAAAGATTTGATAAAATACACAAATAGGTATTACATTTAGGATTAAGCTAAAAGTTATCAAAAATGATTTGGATTTATGCTCTAATGAGTATAATCATATTGATAATTGTCTAATTAGTGTTAATTTTGTAGAATGTATTGAAACTTACGTTCATTGACTCTGTCATAGAGTGAGATAAATCTTATAAGAAAAAGGATGTTTATAGTAATAGAAGGCTTAGATGGTGCAGGTAAGTCTACACAAATTAATAGATTAAGAGCATATTTACAGGATTTGTTCTGTAACCTTGAGTATATACACTTTCCAAGATATAATGCTCCAGTATATGGAGAACTTATCTCTGACTTTTTAAAAGGTAAATTTGGTGAAATAGATAAGGTGCACCCACAATTGGTCGCATTGTTGTTTGCACAAGATCGTGCTGATGCTTCTAAGTTGATAAACAACTCATTGAGATACAATAAAGCTGTTTTGTTGGATAGATATGTATATTCAAATATTGCATATCAATGTGCAAAATTAGATACAGAATCAGAGAAAGAGGAACTTAAAAAGTGGATAATTAATACTGAATATAATTATTTTAATTTAGCAAAGCCACAGTTAAATATCTTTTTAGATGTACCTATATCTTTTGTAGAGTCAAATTTGCAAAAAAGTAGAGAGGGACAGGATAGAGATTATCTGAAGAGGGGAGAACAAGACATACATGAGGCAAGTATAAGCTTTCAAGAAAAAGTACGCAACATGTATTTGCAATTAACAGAGGAAGATCCTGACTTTATTAGACTTGATTGTAGTGACGATAATGGCAATATGCTAGATGAAGATACTATATTTACAAAATTGAAAGATATAATAAATGCAAAATGGAAAAGCTTGTAGAATTTATTTTAAATACAATCTCAAAGAGTTCTAGAAAGATTTTAGGCTTAGTATTTTTCTTATCGGGTATACTAAAGGTAATGGATCCCGTAGGTACAGGTCTAATAATGAAGGATTATGCTTCATATTTAGGTTTGGAGAGCCTATCTTCCTTTATTGCTTTATTGAATATAGGTATAATAGAGTTAGTGCTAGCAGTATTCTTAACATTAGGCATATTTACTAAGATTACTAAATATGTCACAAGCTTTATTATATTAGCTTTCACCATTTTGACAGCAGTATTATTTGTGCAAAATCCTGAGATGGATTGTGGCTGTTTTGGAGAGGCTATAAAACTAACTCATTTTCAGTCATTTATAAAGAATATAATATTGATGGTTTTTGTAGTAGGCTTATACTTTGAGCCTAAAAGTTATAGGCCGTCAAGATTGAAATATATTGTATCTGCAATTAGTCTTATATCCTTAATACTATTTACTGTATATTCTTATATGAATATACCTATGGTAGATTTTACTGCCTTTGATAAATCCTCTGTTCTTATGGCAGCGGTAGACAATCAAGAACCAAGAGATATGTATATATCTACTTTTGTATATGAAAAAAATGGTCAGAAAGGTATTTTTACAGAAGATAGATTACCTGATTCAACATGGACTTTTGTAGATACAAAAGTTATTAAGAAACAATCAATTACAGCTGATTATGATAATTATCCCGTATTGTCTTTTAAAGATAAATACGGTAATTATTATGATTCGATAGCTGTTGATAAGAATGTTATGATATATTCATTATACGATAGTAATGTTAGCAAGAGTAAAATTTCTAAGATAGCACAGGCTCTGCGTGATGCAGAAAGAGCGGGTATGAAGCCTATATTTTTAATAAACTCTAGTCCTGAAGAACTTGAAACTTTATTATCTGATGAAGATGAGACTACCAGCTTATTCGTCTCTTCTTTAACTTATTTTGCAGACTACAAGACTTTAATAAGTCTTAATAGAAGTAATGGGGGAGCTACATATTTTATTAATGGTAGTCTGATAGACAAGTGGTCATATAGACAGTTGCCAGCTTATGATAGTATGACTTATATGGTTAGTGCAGAAAAGAATAATATATTAATCTCTGCAAACCCTAAAAAGACAATGCTATTTGAGGCCTTTGTCTTATATATGTTAGTCTTGTTATTTTTATTCTAAATCCTACTTTTAGTGCTTATACACTTTTGGTATTTAGCATTATGAAAAATTTACAGCTATTTCTTATTCTAAATGCGTATAGCATATTTGTAGTATATCAAAAGTAAGTTGATTTATATTTTGTGTATTATATTTATTTGCAGGACAAGTAAATGGTTAAACTGCAAGATATTTTACCTTAATCACGAGTAGAGACTCTTTATTAAGGTAGTTTTTGCAACGTTGCTTATACCTTTGATAGCATGAAGATTATTTTATAATTAACGCTATATATAATATAAAGCTTTAACAGGTTTATTTATAATATTTGTTAATAGAATAAAAAAAAGAGATGTATAACACCTCTTTTTTATTTTATATGTTTTTATTGATATACTGAATTAGAGCTTTCTCTTAATTTCCACAATTGTAAATGCTTCAATTACGTCTCCATCTTTTATATCATTATAGTTCTCAATGCCAATACCACATTCCATACCAGAACTTACTTCTTTCACATCATCTTTACCACGTTTTAATGATGATAAGTCTCCAGTGTAGACCACAATTCCATCTCGTATTAGTCTAACTTTAGAATTTTTATTCATCTTACCTTCTTTAATCAGACAGCCGGCAATTGTTCCAACCTTACTGATTTTGAAAGTTTGTTTAACGATGGCAGTTGCTACAACTTCTTCTTTCTTTTCAGGCTCTAGCATACCCTCAATACCATCTTTTACCTCATTAATTGCATCATAGATGATAGAATATAACCTGATTTCAATACCTTCTTTTTCAGCGAGATTTCTTGCTTCAGATGAAGGTCTAACTTGGAAGCCAATGATAATTGCATCTGATGCAGTAGCAAGCATAATATCAGACTCAGATATTGCACCTACTGCTTTATGTATTACATTTACGTGAATCTCTTCTGTTGAAAGTTTAATCAATGAATCTGAAAGAGCTTCAACAGAGCCATCAACATCTCCTTTAACAATGACATTCAGCTCCTTGAAGTTGCCAATAGCAATACGTCTTCCAATCTCTTCAAGAGTCATATGTTTTTGAGTCTTGATACCTTGTATACGTATTAATTGCTCCCTCTTATTTGCAATAGATTTAGCCTCTTTCTCATCCTCCATAATATTGAACTTTTCACCAGCACTAGGTGCACCGTTTAGTCCTAAAATAGATATTGGTGTTGATGGGCCCGCTTCGTCAATATTCATACCTCTTTCGTTTAGCATAGCCTTGACTCTTCCGTAGTAACTTCCACATAACATCATATCTCCTTTTTTAACAGTACCTGTTTGTACTAGTACAGTAGCTACATAGCCTCTACCTTTGTCAAGAGATGATTCAATAACAGCACCTACTCCTGCTTTCTTAGGATTTGCTCTAAGGTTCATCATGTCAGTTTCAAGCAATACCTTTTCAAGTAGTTTGTCTACATTTGTTCCCTTTTTAGCAGAAAGTTCTTGACATTGGTATTTACCGCCCCATGCCTCTGTTAGAATGTTCATTTGAGCAAGTTGTTGGTATATTTTATCAGAATTTGCTCCTGGTTTATCTATCTTATTAATAGCAAATATCATAGGTACACCAGCTGCCTGTGCGTGGTTTATAGCTTCCACAGTTTGAGGCATAACAGCATCATCAGCCGCAATTATAATAATAGCAAGGTCTGTTAATTGTGCACCTCTTGCACGCATGGCTGTGAAGGCCTCATGTCCAGGAGTATCAAGGAAGGTGATTTTTCTTCCGTTAGGAAGTACAACATTATATGCACCAATGTGTTGTGTAATACCTCCAGCTTCACCTGCAATTACATTTGCTTTACGTATATAGTCAAGTAGGGAAGTCTTACCATGGTCTACGTGTCCCATTACAGTTATAATGGCAGGTCTAGGCTCTAAATCTTCTTCCTTATCAGCATCTTGACTGTCATTAGATAGGTCTTGAGTCAATTCAGCTGTTACAAATTCTATCTTATATCCAAATTCTTCAGCGACAAGTACAAGAGCTTCAGCATCAAGTCTTTGGTTTATTGATACCATAAGACCTAAGTTAAGGCAGGCTCCAATAACCTTGTTTACCGGGGTATTGTTCATCAAAATAGCAAGGTCATTAACAGTAACAAATTCTGTTACCTTTAAGACTTTCTTTTCAGCTGCCTCTTTTTCTTTCTCCTCCTGCATTTTTTGCGAAGCCAACTCTCTCTTCTCTTTCCTATATTTTGCACCAAAATTACTCTTCTTGTTGTCATTCATTCTGGCATAGGTCTCTTTTACCTGTTTTTGAATTTCTTTCTGAAGTTCTTCCTCTTCAGCCTCTGTCATTGCAGGTTTAAACCTATCATTCTTTGACTTCTTTTTACCTTTATTATTATTGTTGTCAAGCTTCTCTCTCTTGTTGAATTTATTCTTCTTAGAGTTTTCCTTATGCTTACCTTCAGCCTCGTTATCAATTTTATTAATATCTACTTTTTGACTAGATTTGTTGATACGTTCTCTCTTTTTATTTTTACTCTTTTTAGGCTCAAATTGGGATAAATCTACCTTTCCAAGAATTTTTACACCTGGATTTGATAGTTCATCAATTTCATCATCTTTAATAAAAACAGACTTTTTGAGTTTTTGTTCTGCCTTTAATTTTGCCTTTTCATCCTTAGGTTTGGACTCCTTTTTATCGTGCTTATTATTTCCACTCTTTTTTTCAGGGGTATTAGGGCTGGAAACAATAGGGTTAGGAATATCCTTATCTTCATTTTTTACAGTTTCTTCTACCTTTTTATCTGTAGATAAGCTAGCTTCTTTTGTCGCCTGCTCGATAACTGCTTTATTCTCAACATTATTATTTTCTTTATTATCAGAAGGTTCTTTTGTTGTATCTACTGCAGTTGATAGTTCTGTATTTTCTTTTTCTGTTATATCTATATTCTCTTCTTTAACAGATTGAATACTCTCTACTTTGGCCTCTTCTTTTTCCTTTTCTATATTAGAATTAGCTTTTGGGTTTTCAGCAGTATTATTTTCTGTACTAACTTGTTCCGCCTTATCGCTGTTGCTTAGGCCCATATTTTTGATAATCACAGTGTTGCTAGATAATTCCTCCTCTTCATCTTGAGTTTTACTAGTTTTTTCCATGATTTCTTTCATCTTAATATCAACCTTAGCAGCCTCTTTTTTAGTTTTAAGGTCTTCTCCAAATTTCTTCTCAATAAGTTCTAGATATTTCTCATCTATTTTTATGTTTGGATTTTTTTCTTCAATATTGGCACCTTTTTCATTAAGAAAATCTATAAGTGTATCAATTCCAACATTGAAATCTTTCATTAATTTATTTAATCTTATTCCCATATATACCCCTAAATTTATTTATCAATATTCTAGTCTTCAAATTCTGAGCGAAGTATTGCAAGAACTTCTTCAACAGTTTCATCTTCCAAATCAGCACGAGTAGCAATATCACTAGGGCTTAGGGCAAGTACGCTTTTAGCTGTATCACAGCCTATTTCTTGCAATTTGTCAATTATCCATTGATCTATTTCATTGCTAAACTCACTTAGTCTCACATCTTCCTCTTCTCCATTTGCTTCATCTTGAGGAATATCTCTCCATACTTCTATTTCTTTTCCTACTAGCATTCCGGCAAGCTTAATATTACAGCCATTCCTTCCAATACTTTTTTTAACCTCTTCAGGTTGTAAATATACCTTGATTTTATCTCCATCAGGATTTAAATCAATTGAAGATATTTTTGCTGGGCTTAAAGCTCTTTGTATCAGTAGGGCAGTGTTGTTAGTCCATTGTATTACATCAATATTCTCATTTCTTAGTTCTCTTACAATACCAATAATACGAGAACCTTTAACGCCAATACATGCACCTATCGGATCAATCCTATCATCGTATGATTCTACTGCGACTTTAGCCCTTTCACCAGGTATACGTACTACTTTCTTAATAGTAATAAGTCCGTCATATATTTCTGGAACTTCTTGTTCAAAAAGTTTAGTTAAAAAGTCATTACTAGTTCTTGATAAAATAATATATGGTGTTGTATTATTTTTCATTTGAACATCTTTAATTATTGAACGTACAGTATCGTTCTTTTTAAAATGCTCTCCTGGAATTTGTTCTGATTTAGGCAATCTTAGCTCATTTTCATCTTCATCAAGGAAAAGCACTTCTTTTGCCCAACTTTGATGAACTTCAGATGTAAAAAGTTCTCCAATCTTACTTTTGTACTTATTGAATAAATTAGCTTTTTCTATATCATTAATTCTTCCAGCTAGATTTTGACGAATATTTAAAATACCTCTGCGACCAAAATCTTTAAGCTCAATTTTCTTAGAGAATGTTTCTCCAATCTCATAATCATCATAACCTTGTTCAATTAATTGAGATAGAGATATTTGAGTATTAGGATCTTCCACATCTTCTACAACCTCAAGGTATTGATATATCTCGCAGTCACCTTTATCTACATTTATGATAACTTCAAAATTATCAACAGAACCATAGGTCTTACTAAGTTGTGTCATAAAGACGTCTTTTAGTACTCCCATCATTACAGGCCTATCAATAGCCTTCTCCTTTTTAAAATCAGCAAATGAAGATTTTAAATCAATTTTATCTAATTCCATATATAATTAATTTTCTATTTTTCTAAAATACAATGTAAGGGCAGGCAGAATTAATTTGTGTAAAGTTGTAAAATTCAATTTTTTCTACAAGCTCTTTTTTCTTTTTTCCCTCTACGGCTTCTTTTTGAGTATATCTGACACGTATCCCCTCGTCGTTTACGTCTTCTAGTATAGTAATCAGCTTTTTACCCCCTTTAAGCCTTAGCTCAATTTCAGAGCCTAGATATTTTTTATATTGTTTTATAACCTTGAATGCTTGGTCTAATCCTGCAGAACTAACTGTTAGAGCATAATCTTCTACTTCTCTATCGAAAATTTCGCCAAAGCGTTTATTGATATTTACACAATCTTCCATTTGGACAATGCCATCTTCAGATTCAATGGTAAGCTCAATGTCATTATCTTTGCTTATCTGTATATCTACTATAAAACAGCCAAGTTTTTCAACTTCAGCTTCAATTTCTTGTCTTATTTTTTCTATCTGCATACTTATATATAAAAACGATAGAGGACTTAAAGCGTCCTCTATCTCTTATCACAATGCAAATATAATAATAATATTTGCAAATTACAATTATTCTGATAACTTACTTTTTAAGCGATTTTACTAGTTAATTAGAAACGTACTGTTTATTTATATACAGCATATAATTTATCTAATTATGTTTATATATGTGCTGTATACTTTCTACTATTTGTTATACCCATTCCTAATCTGTCTAATCATTTGATGACTATAAGCTAGTTTTTTACTAAGCAATATAGTAATTTATACTTTATCTTATTACCTATCATTAGTATAGAACTATCTATATATCGTTGATATCTTTGGGTACTTACTATATATTTCTTCGTGTACATTTGGAGGCAGGCAAATAATTGAAGCCTCTTTAGTATTATTAGTTTTATCACCATTCTTACGAAATAGGATATAGCTTTTATCTATTCCATGGTATCTATAGTAGGGGGTTAAGACCTCATCTTTTATATGATTAATGTAGTATGATTTCATATTCTCTGTATTTGTTAAATATGGACCACCATTTATAAGTTTAAGTGATAAGGTGTTATTTTTATAACTTCTTTCTGTAAAATAATTTCTAGGAAAAGAGTGTGAATGTATGTATCCATCAATACCCCATAGTGAATGCCAAAATTCATTCTTTAATAGATGCTCGTCAGGAATATTATGAAAATAAGTATTCAATTTGTCTATCATATTGACATTATCAATATCTTTATCTAGTATACAGTCTATATCCATATATTCACTTGTAAGTGTTCTACTGTGTATGCTGGAATGATCCCAAGATGGCTTTTCTGTGAATTCTAACTTTTGACTTATTAGAAGTTTAGGGTATATGCAATAAAAGACGTTAAAATAGCCTATTATCTTTTTATATCTTTTATTAGTATTAGAAAGGTATTCTATCTCAAGATATAGTTTATCTTGATTAGGTCTTATATCGGACATATATGCAATGTGATCTTGAGCATATACCAGTAGCTCTGGGTTAAAACTGAGATGCTTTAAATTATTTGCAGATGCAAATATTGACCTGTTTGAAGTGCTATTATCTATGTCTTTACAATCTTTAAGATATACAAGCGATTTATACCTTCGGACATTTAATACATTATTGACAAGTAAATTAAACTTCTCTTGTTCATGAGTATTATATAAATTTTTAGTCATATATCTATTAATATAATTATATATTACCATATCTGAATTATGTGTTGCAGAAGTTAAGATGCTTCCCCAATAAGTATTTTCATCAAATAGTTCAAGCTCTTCAGGTTTATCAGGAATTTCAAAACTAAGAGAAGCTAGAGCTTGCTTTATCCCAATATCTTCTATACTAGTGCTGGCAACTAATAGATTCTTATGAATTTGCAGTAATGATTCAGCTAGATTATTGTCATATTTTAGGACTTTGCTAAGTTCTAATGTGTTTATAACAAAGCTATTGCCTATTTTCTTTACAGGTAGAATATCAGCAAATTGTTTATTATCTATAATGATTTTAGTGTCAAGTAGCTGCATATATAGTTGAGGGTCAAGCTTTTCTTCTATACGATTACCATTATTATCATAATAATGAAGATTAATTATATTGTCTTGATTATACTTGAGCATGTAGTGCTCCTTATCAAATTTTAGTATAGGTGCCATTATATCAAGATCAATACTTTTTATAATCTTTTGATTTTTCTTAATATGCAATTTGCTCTTACCCGCTTTTAGACAGGCTAGTTTAAATTTTATAGTTAGATCATCAGCATCTTTACTTTTTTGAATATTCCTTATTTCTCCAATATTCTCATTATCTAGTTCTATTGTGAAATCCATATCATAGGCATTGCGAATACGTATGGAAAGATCTTTGAGTTCAGCAATATAGATATTGTCATCTAAACCTACTATATCATCCAATATAAGCTCTTTAGTTTTTATATTCATATTATCAGGTATTAAGCTTATGCCAATTCTTTGATTACGTTTAACATCAAAATTATAAGGATTATTTATGCCACAATAATATTTTAATTCCTTCCTCTCTGATTTGTTAGTTTCTTTATTTGTAAGGCTATAATCAATTGATATATAACTAAGTAGTCTTAATATGTCCTGTCTATTATTTTTTATAAACTCGTTTTCCATTTCACTTTGTGTATAATTAGATTTTTCAAGTAAATCACCCTGCATATTTTCTGCAATGTATATTGGAATACTTACACTGTTATCACTTACTGCCATAGAAATATTGTCTTCATAATCAGTCCTATCTTCATCATAAACATATGCACTGCTTAGCTCTTCAATATTAGTAGCCTTAAATCCATTGGGACTAAAAGGCTTACAATAGATAGCCGAATTATGAGCCTTTATCTTATGAATATTAAGCGTATAATTATCAAGAGCTGATTTATCTACATTGATTATGTATTTTGACATCAATCTTTGTAGATTAAAAGAAGTCTTAGATTTATTATAAATGTGGAAGTTTTCAATTTTTGCACAAAAAGGCATTCCCAAAGCTTTTATTTGTGAATATTTGGGTAAGGCTAATTTAAAATCAGTGATTTTATAGAAATTTTTGGGGCAATTATCAGGGCTAAGATCAAAATTGACTAAAACATAGAAGTAGTATATCTTTTTATTACTCAATATGTACTTAAACCTACTATTATTTCCCCATTTAGTAAAATCTTCAAAAACTACATAATTACTATTTGTTTTTTTTGAAAATAATATAATGTCAATTGTTGAGATCTGTGTTTCATTTTTATCACTCAGTTGTGACTTAGTGCTTACTTGATTATTAATATTAAACTCTATTGGAATCAGCCTTTCTTCTGTTTTATCCTTAAAATTATTTTCTTTAATGCAAGCAAGTGAACATATTATACATATTACGTATACAATGATTTTCATATAATCAAATTATAAAAGTTGTTTTATTATTCCCTTTTTCCCAGTCTACAATCTTTACATCTATCTGATTTAATGATTTATCTAAATGTATTATAATATCATCTAAATCATCTTTTTCCCAAGAATATCCTTGATTATCAATTAGTTCTCCTATGTTGATATTGACAGACTTTCCTCTATTTGTTTTAGAATAAATATTAAGTACAAGGCTATTATCACCTTGTCTTGGAATTCTAGCCTCTATAATATTCTGTCCTACACTTCTTGGTATACATAAAAACTGACCAGCAATAGCCTTGTTATTAATTAGACTTATACCATTCCAGTTGCCTGAGATTGAATATGTATAATTATTACTATTGTTTTGCACATCGAGTATTATTTTAAGACTGCACCATTGCTTGTGTAGGATAATCTTCTCTGTTTCAATCTCATTTTTACAATATTTGCTACTAGTATGCGTATATATTGAATCAGATTCACTACCTTTAGGTATCTGTATAAGATTATCAATGTTTTGGTATTGAGAATTCTTAATGCCAATAAATGCAAATATGTTTACAGAACCTTTATATACATATGTCTTATGTGTATTTTGTTTTAGGGCAATATCCAAAGCCTGTTTTTGTGAATTATCAATTATTGTAGCACTTAGAGTTCTATCTTTGAGACTCTGCTTGACTTCGCTAAGATCTAAGTATAGTATACTTGGGCAAAGCATTTTATTTTCTTTTATAGAACAAGAGGTGATAAATAATATTATAATTGCAGTAAAAAATAATCTTTTCATACTGCTAAATTATTATACTCCCCATTTGGCTATCGTTCCAGTCTTCAATAACAATATTAAAATTAGCTTGTTCAGAAGATACAATAAGATCAGGATTATCAGAGCCTTTTCTTGTAATACTTAGACTTTTAAAGTGATAGTGTGTATTTGCTTTCACTATCGGTAAGCTTAGAGGATAGTAATATGTCTTGCTCCCTATCATCACTTCTATAACTAGCCTCGTTTTTCTTGCAGACCAGACACTAGAATTATTATCTGTACTGATCGGGTTAGGGTAGCAATAAAAAGTGTGAGTATGTATATATGACTCATTATTGTTAATAGGGCTATTAACATAGTCGTATGTCATATTATCAAAAGAAGTATTACTAGTATACCTTTGTTTGTTTGTCCATGTTGTTGGTGTAAAATCTGTTGCAAACATATTGTACCTGCCTGTTACAGCATTTATAAGGTATATGGATTTAAGCTTTATACTTTGTTGCTTAAGATAGAGGTCTTGTATGTCATTGCTTATTTTATCAATACTTATTTTTGCAGCAATTCTTTTAATACTTATATTATAGTTTCCATTGTCTTCTATCCTTACATTTGAGAGTTTACCACACATTACAAAAGAGCCTATATTATTGTCTTCCAAGGATGAGTAAAGTGAACTTATTTGTGCCTCATTGTTTATACTTATATCTTTATTGTAATTAGCTAATACATAAATGCTTTTACCTTCTCCACTATGGCAAAATAGCTCAATGTTTTCACTACTGCTTCTTTCCTCTGCAATTTCAAGACTTTTATCTTGGTTGAAGATAAAAATCTTTAAAGATTTAATATCTTTATCCTTCCAGTCTTTGTTAATGGATTTTGTTAAATTAGAAAAGTCCTTATTTATACTTAAAGATATTCTAGCACTTTCGTTTATATTATCTTGTTTATGATTTAATTCTTTAGTGCAACTAAGTGCAAGTATTAAATAGCTTATTGTAAGTAATAATGTATGTTTCATATTTTTAATTATTAAATTGTTTGTTTAGTGAAAATTTGTTTATAAGAGTTGATATTTCAGGGTCTAGATTCCCCCTGTATACATATTGTTTGTCATCTTCGCAGGCAGATAAATACATATCAATAGCTTTGTGGTATTCTCCTAATCGGCTATATATTATTGCATAGAGATATTTGATTTTTGGATTAATACTTAGTTTATTTAATATCCTTAATGCACTTAAATTGTAGTTCATAGAAGTGTATGCAAGAGCAGTATTGAAGTCATTATAATCTTTTAAATAGGATAGAGCTGTTTTATAATCCCTGTTTTCTAAAGCTTTGAGCCCAGTCATATATTTATTGTCAATTCTATCGCTGTATACGCTATCTTTTTGCATATTTTTTCTATGTAAATAAAAGTTGAAAACAACTATACGCAGGCGAGGATATAATACTTTTCTTATATAAGGGTAGTATTTACATTTTTGCAATTTTTTTTCCCTTTTATCTAGATCAATAATTTGTGATATTTGCATATACTCATATTTATCATTGTCCGAAAGCTTGCTATCTATCTTAATCAACTTATTTAGGCTTTCCCAATTTTCAGGAATATACTTATACAAGAAGGATATATTGTCTTTAGTCTCACGTTTCTTAGTTCCAATGGCGTTCCGTCTTGGCTTATACAAAAAGGATATATTGTCTTTAGTCTCATCTATTAATTTATTTGTATAGAGACTATATTCTTTATCCTTTCTAATAGAATCTTGTAAATGTTTAACTATATTATTAAAATAGTCTTTTACAGATTTTGCACGTGATTTGGCTAAAATTATATTGTCTGCAAGATTCCCTTCAGGGGAACATGAAGCAGTTACAATGATAGAATCAATATCGAATAATTTATTTAAAAGTAGCTCCCTAAGATTTGTGCATATTCTTTTAATTTCTATGTTGTTATAAGCAAGAGATTTGTTAATATAACTACTATTCTTATCAAAATCTATATAACAGGCAGTACTTTGCTTAACACTTCGATATATAATATCTATAATATGCTTTTCATCCTTGTCTGCTAAGCTACTAAGTGAGCTGATATAATAACTTATGTTTTCACTTTTTTTCATAGAATAGATTTTTCTATCTCCTAAAAAAATATCACCAGACAAGAATATGTCTATTTTCTTTAACTTTGGTGCTGTCTTTATAGATTTAGTATAGCGATATATAAAATCTCCATCAATATTATGTAATATTGTATCCAGTTTAATGCCTTTTATACTTATAGGCACTTTAACATACTTTTTAAACATCATATCTTTCTTAGAAAGCTTAGCTAGGTTCCTATTTATAATATATTGATTACGATAGTGTGCAAGAGCTTCTTCTTCGGATATATTATAGAAGGACTTAAATTTTATATCAGAAACATAAGAACTATCATGTTTAAATTTGTATAGTTGAGGTATATTTCTTTCGATAAAAACTTCAAGTTGTTTCCACATTACAAAGTTTAAGGAGTCCTGAGATATAGATTTTAAGAATTTCTGATATTGTTCATATCCTCTTAATTGCTGCTTCCTATATTCATTTCCTGTAATTATAAGTGGTTCAAGTCTTATACTATCATTCATTATTATCATAGTAGGTGTAAATCTTAGTTGCCACTTTCTATCCAACATTTGCTTAGGTACAGTAATATCAAAATATAGTTTAATACAACCATTTCTTTCAGCTATATTCCTAAATCTTGCCGTAACCTTTGCCTCTTTTATAACATCGGTGGCTACCATCTCTCCATTTTCCTCTTTCACAGCCTTCATAATAATCTGTTTATCTCTTTCCGCCTCTTTTATAATTAAAGTATCTTTAATTACATCTTTACTTTCTGCTTTAATTAGTTTATTATTCATTCCAATGTTTATTTTAGCTTTTAGATTTAAGGTTTCTAGATTCTTAATCTTATTCTGTGTAGAACAGGCTAAAATAAGAGAGGCAAAGATTAGTAGCAAGATTGTATTCTTCATACTATAAGCTGTATTAATCTTCTATTATTTCGATACTTTTGGCAAGTATTTCAATGCCTTGTCTTTCTATTCCGTCAGACCCTGTGTATCTCTGTATTTTTAGTCTTCCTATAACATATAGGTTCATGCCTATTTTAATATCATTTAGGTTTTCAGGAATATATTTGCCCGGCCAAGCAATTATATTATGCCATGTAGTTTCTACAACGGCATTGTTATCCTTATCTTTATAAATGTGATTTGTTGCTAGAGAAATTTTAGCAAATTGCTTGTCTCCTATGTCTTGCACTCTAATATTGCCGACATTACCCTTTAATTCAACTTTGTTCAATTGTTCCATATTATAACTTTTTAAATATTACGATGATGCATCTTTATCGTTATGTGCAAAGTAAGTTTTAAAAAGTATATAAATTGAGAATGATAAAATTTAGAAAGCTGCTTTTTTCTAAACTTTATTATTTTGGGGGATTTATGCTATATTTTTTATGAAAATTGACAGATTTTAATAAAGGCTATTTTAGCTTAATTTTTTATGCTTTTATGCAAGATTACTTTTGATATAAAAGTTTATTGATAAGGCTTGGTTTTACGATGTATTTTCTTATCTTTGCAAGCAAACGCACACTAAAACGATAAATAATAACTTATATGATGTATTATTCATTATTTAGGACCACTGTTAAAGACTCATTAAAGAGTATAGTCCATTTGTGAATCTTATTGTAACATAAGCTATTATATAAATTAGAATATAATATGAAGATAGATTTAGTATATAACTATCTTAAACCTGATTATATTAAAGTCTTATCATAGGGTAAGGCTAGATATTTATTTTAAATTATATATGTAAAATTTAAGTTTATGAGGATTTTTAAATTTAATGTAAAGTCATTACAATTATTATGCCTTTCTTTATTTATGTTAGGAGGTATAGTAGCTTGTAAAGATCGTTTGCAGGGAGATGTTCTCTTCGAGGAATTTGATCCTAGCAAGCCAATCTTGGTTACAGACTTTTATCCAGATTCAGGTGGTATTGCTACACCTATGCTTATATCTGGATCAAATTTTGGATCAGATACTACTGGCTTAAAGGTCTATTTTATTGATGAAGATCATGTAAAACATTTGGGTGGTCTTGTTTCTTCAAATGGTTCTAAATTGTACTTGAATGTCCCTAAGGGTTTGACCTACAAGAGAAAGATAGATATTCAAGTAGAGCGTACTGTTCCAGGAACAGAGGAGCCTGTTGTAGGAAAGTCAGATAGACAATTTATTTATAAGACACAGACAGCAGTTACAACTGTTGCAGGTCAGCCAACTACAGATAACCCTACTCTTAGGACAGGATCTTTATCTACTACAATGTTTTCTGCACCTGGCTTTATTTGTTTGGATGATGATGATAATATTTTCGTTGCGGAGAGGAGTTTTAGTGCAGGTCGTCCTGATGATGTTTATGCAAAACGAACTAATGGAGCAGGAT
>JARIAS010000068.1 GCA_029257745.1 Candidatus Cryptobacteroides sp.
GTAGAGAGGTAGATAGCTTAGCTTGTCATCGCCTGGGCTGTGAAGTCAGCCTCTAAAATGCTTTGTAAACATACCATAGTTTCAACAGAACTTCCTGGTTTTTAGCCCCACCCCACCCCGCCTTCTGATGTAGCTGGCACCTCCAATTCCTGAGCGCGTCTGCAGGCTTGCTTCTGGTTGGCATTGAGTCTCCAGCCTTCTCTGATCCACTCCATCAGCTACCACTCACAGCATCACCTGCGAACTTTTTATCCTCTACTTTTGCAAGCTTATCATTAGGTGAGATAAGACTTAACTTACAAACTAAGTATCTCTCTCTTATCAAAGATGGGTAATCCACCCAATATTCAGCATTGTCTGAAAAGCCGACAAGATCATATGTTTCAGACAACTTTTTAGAGAACTCACTATTAAGCTGCTCAAATGACTTATGTGTACTAAACTTATAATCCCCTATAAGCCTTAATTTTATATTCTTATCAAATTCTTTCATAATGTCAAATATTATCTTTTTTGAGCTTTTTCCTCAGGAATTATAATATTGAGAATAACTCCTACCAAAGATGCAAGTCCTATCCCTGAAAGTGAAAATGTTCCTATATTAATTATAGCACCACCTATGCCTATTGAAAGTATTATAGAAGCTATAACAAGATTTCTTGTAGAACTCATATCAACTTTAGCTTTCACCATATTACTAATTCCGACTGATGCAATACTTCCAAAAAGAAGCAACATTATACCACCAAGAACAGAAGGTGGAATAGTCTTAATAAGTTCGCCTATCTTACCTATAAACGATATAGAGATAGCAGAAACTGCGGCAATAATCATAGCCTTAGGGTCAGTCATCTTTGTAAGTGAAACAGCACCTGTAACTTCCGAATATGTAGTAACTGGTGCCCCTCCTAAAAGAGCAGCTGCAAAGCAGGCAATTCCATCACCCAACATAGTCTTATGAAGACCAGGATCTTTTATAAAATCCTTCTCAGCTATTGCACCTATGGCATACATATCTCCTATATGTTCTATGATAGGAGCTATGGCAACAGGTATCATAAAAATTATAGCTTCCCAACTAAATGATATTTTATTTAATGCAGGAAGGGCAAACCATGATGCTTGAGCAACTTTCTCAAAACTCATTGTATCCCTAAAGAATATTAAAGACATTACATAACCAACAGTAACTCCTATTACAATAGGAACAAGTTTAATTATCCCCCTACCCCAAATAGATGCAATCACTGCTGAAGATAAAGATACAAGAGCCAATATCCAATTTGTTTTAGCCATATCCACACCAGTGCCTGCAAGTGACAGACCTATAAGCATTATAACGGGACCGATAACTATTGGAGGAAACAACTTCTTTATAAATCCTGTACCTAAAAGTCTAACTAACATACTCATAAGCACATAAACAAAAGCAACAGCAATAAGACCACAAAACATTCCCTCCATGCCATATAGCTCTGTTGCCTTCAATATCGGGGCTATAAAAGCAAAACTACTTCCAAGATAAATAGGCACCTTAGCTCCTGTAATAAGATGAAATAGCAAGGTACCTACGCCTGCTGCTAACAAGGCTATTGATGGTTCTAATCCGACTAATAAGGGTACTAGCACAGTTGCACCAAAGGCAACGAACATAAACTGTACCCCAATAATTGTTCTCTTAATTGGTGATAACTTTTGTTCCATATATAAATTATTAATGAGTCCCTCTGTAAAACTCCCTTTTCCACTAAATTGCACTAACTCATTATCATCAATTTGCTACAAAGTAAGTTTTAAGCAGCTTATAACATTAAGCATTATAATATGCTTATTTCGCTTCGCAAGATATTGATTTTTCTACTAATATCAAATATTATCATATTATAGTTAATCAATAATAGCCTTTATAAATCTATTTAATAAAAGTTCTTATACTTACTTATATAGTATAGCAATTATATATGTATAGAAAAAAACTTTGTACTATCTTTGTTATAAGATAATTAACTTAAATTATGGCAGATATTTTAGAACTTATTAAAACACGTAGGAGTTGCAGAAAATATCAATCTGCACAAATACAAGATGAAGAGCTGGTCAAGGTACTTGAAGCTGGAACTTATGCAGCCAGTGGGCATGGTCTACAAGACCCTTGGATTGTAGCTGTACAAAATAGTGAAGTAATACAAGAGCTTACACAGATGAATACTGCAGTAATGGAATACTTACATACTAATGGACTTAGTAAAAATCCTGTACACAAAGAACCCTATTATAAAGCTCCAACTATACTTCTTGTCTTTGCCAGTAAGGACAATACTAACGCAATTAAAGATGCCAGTTTGGTACTAGGGAATATGATGCTAGAGGCTCATGCCATAGGTCTTGCCTCATGTTGGATTAATAGGGCTGACAGAATGTTTGAAACAGAAAGAGGGAAGCAATTACTTAAAGAATGGAATCTCCCTGACAATCTTATTGGAGTAGGCTCATTATCACTTGGATACAGAGATGGAGCTTCTCGACCTGCCAAAGAAAGAAAAAAGGATTACTTCAGAATAATCAAATAAATATTATTTATAACACAAAAAGAGAACATAAATTATGTTCTCTTTTTAATATATTTACAAGATATTAAAAATTATATCTTATACCTAATCCACTTCTAAAGTCATATAAATCTACTAATGGCATTTTAACAAATAACAAAGTAGGCTTAACTACGAGGCCTAAATCCAATGACAAGGTCAAAGGTATGGCATCAAAGCTAAACTCTATTGCACCATGTCCCTCTGCACCAGCATAAGGAATACTCTTTTGAAACAATATACTTCTATACATATATATACCCAACTCAGGACCTGCTCCCATATAAAAATTCAATACTCCTGCATTATCAAATTTATTTGTATATAAAATCTGATTCCAAGAAGCATTTACATACATACTACGAGATAATGATGATAAACTATAAGATAAGCCTAGATTAGCTTCAACAAATGTATTAGGTTTAAGTGAGTGTTGATAAGACAATTCTACTGCTCCGCCTAATTTCAAACCAACTGTGCGAGGTTGATTTTGAGCCTTTGCTAAACTTAGCATAGACAATAATAATGCACTAATTAATAAAAACTTTTTCATTGTTAATAATTTTTAATTCGGGCACAAAGGTAGAAAAAATATCCTAAAAAGCAAATAAATTATACTTTATGCTATACCTGAGAAACCCATAAATGCCATTGCAAGTATGCCCGCTGTTATTAATGCTATTGGCACTCCCCTAAATGCCGTAGGGACATCATTCATAGATAAATGCTCCCTAAGCCCTGCAAATAAAATCATAGCAAGTCCATAACCTAAAGAACTAGCAAAAGCATATAACAAAGCTTCTAGCAAATTGAGCTGATGAGCCGACTGACCAAAGCTAAAATCCTTTGTTACAACCACGATAGCTACACCCAAAACAGCACAATTGGTAGTTATCAAAGGTAGAAAAATGCCCAAGGCTTGATATAAAGCAGGACTCATCTTTTTTAACACAATCTCCACCATCTGAACTAAGGCTGCTATAACAAGTATAAATGCAATAGTCTGCAAAAATTGCAAATTATATGGCAATAGCAAATACTTATTTAGGAGATAAGTCACTAAGGTTGAAAAGCTTATAACAAAGCATACAGCAGCAGACATACCACTTGCAGTAGAAAGTTTATTAGAAACACCTAAGAAAGGACATATGCCAAGAAACTGTGCAAGAACTATGTTATTGACAAAAATAGCAGATACTATAATTAATAATATTTCCATAACTTATTTCCACTTTTGCATTAATTTATTGAATAACACTAATATATAGGCTAATACTATAAAGGCACCAGGAGCCATAACAAAGGCTAAAATACCATCAGCATCTATAAATTTAAAACCAAATAATGATAGATTACCCAATAATTCTCTTACAAAACCAATAAGGCTAAGAGCCAATGTAAAACCTAGACCTATGCCTAAAGCATCTAATGCTGAATCTAATATAGTATTTTTACATGCAAAAGCTTCTGCACGACCAAGCACTATACAATTCACTACAATTAGAGGTATAAATAGACCTAATGAAGCATAAATTGTAGGGGTAAAGGCCTGCATAAGTAATTGAAGTACTGTAACAAATGTTGCAATAACTACTATATATACAGGTATATGCACCTTATCAGGCACCCATTTAGCAATAGAAGAAATAGCTATATTGGATAAAAGCAAGACAAATAGAGTTGCAAGCCCCATACTTAGACCATTAAAAGCACTGCTCGTTGTGGCTAATGTAGGACACATTCCCAAAAGAAGCACGAATGTAGGATTATTCTTAAAAATGCCGTCTTTTATAAGTTCTAATCTTTTCATAATATAACTATTTGCTAGATTGTAGTTTAACAAGAGCGTCCAAAGCATTTTGCACAGCTAAAGTATAGGCTCTTGAAGTAATAGTAGAAGCTGTTATAGCATCTATCTCCCCACCATCTTTCCTAACTGCTAGCTTAGCATGCTTAGAAGATAAACCCTGCCACTGTGTTATAAATTTCTCATCTGTACTACACTTTGCACCCAAACCTGGAGTTTCATTCTGAGATAGGACAGAAGTTTTATAGATAGTTCCATCAGCCATGACTCCAACCATAAGCACCAAAGGACCGCCAAAACCCATAACTTGAGAGCGTATAGCATAGGCGACTGTTTTCCCCTCCTTTTGAGCCATATAATACTCTGATTCCAAGCCTCCTACCTCACATAATTTAGATTCTGATATATCAGTATCAGAGGGTAATACATAGGATATTGACTCTTTAAGCATCTTTGCCTGCATATCTTTTATAGGAGAAAGAGTAAGAGCATAAACAAGCCCCAATATAGCCGAACATATAACACAGCTTATAGTAAGACAGAGGAGCATATTTCTCATATTTGATTGTACTGCCATATTATCTTCCGTATTTTTTATAATGAAAAAACTTATTTAGCAATGGTACAGTTGCATTCATAATCAATATTGCAAAAGATACACCTTCGGGATATGAACCAAAATACCTTATCATCATAGTAATCAAACCAATACCAAAGCCAAAGATTATACCAGCCTTTGGGCTCATAGGTGAAGTGACATAATCAGTAGCCATAAAACAAGCTCCCAATATTAAACCCCCTGAAAGAAGATTAAATATAGGATCGCTAAATCGTTCTGCATCAAAAAGCCAGAAAGCTAAGGAACACAGTGCAACACTAGCAAAAACAGAGAGGCTGATATATGGCTTCACCACCTTCCTAATCAATAAATATATAAAACCAAGTAAAAGGGCAAATGCCGATAACTCTCCTGCCGAGCCTCCTATATTTATAAATAACATCTTTGCATAGCTAAGACTATGCTCCGACATTATATTGCTAATAGAATCTCCTGACATAAGCCCCTCTTTCACAAGGCCTAAAGGAGTCGCTCCACTAATAGCATCTAAGCCAAAAAGTGATTTAGGCTGATACCAAGTAGTGGTATAAGAAGGAAAGGATATAAGTAAAAATACACGGGCAGCAATAGCAGGATTAAATATATTCTGACCTAAACCGCCAAAACTCATCTTTGTTACTGCTATTGCAAAAAAAGAACCTATCAAAACAAGCCAAACAGGGCTAGTGTAAGGAAGATTAAGTGCAAGTAAAAGACCTGTGACAATAGCAGAGCAATCAGATATTGTTGATGGCCTTTTCATTAAAAACCTTGTTATCAAATATTCAAAAAGGACTGCACTTAATGTTGCAGTAGCTAAGACTAAAATAGCTCTCCAGCCATAAAAAACAATGGATACTAAAATAGCAGGTACAAGTGCTATTATCACATCCCTCATTAAAGAAGAACTTGATACTGAGGAATATATATGTGGAGATGGTGATACTAATAATTGTTTCATAAAGACTTATTGATTTACGGCCCTTGTCTGCCTTATTCTGATTAAACTTAAGACTTGTCCCTTGGACACCCTTATCATATCCAAAAGAGGTATATGAGATGGACATACATAAAGACAAGAGCCACATTCTATACAATCTTGAACAGCATTTTCCTCAAGTTCATCCATCATATATTTTCTACCCAACTTATTCAAAAGAAATGGCTCTAAGCCTATTGGACAAGCATCTGCACATTTAGAGCATCTTATACAAGGGCCTTCGCTCTTTCTCTCTGTCTGCTGACGAGTCAAAAATAAAAGGGCAGAGGTTCCTTTTACAGTACTTGCATCAAGATTAGCTATTGCCCTACCCATCATAGGCCCACCACTTATAATCTTAACAGCCTCATCTGGAATACCTCCCACCAAATCTACAAGATATTGTATAGGCGTACCTATTCTTACAAGAAAATTAGCCTGCACAGGAAGACAATCACCTGTAATTGTTATAGAATTGTCTATCAAAGGTTTATTCTTCTGTACAGCCTCATATACAGCTAAAGCCGTGCATACATTCTGTACCACTACACCTATATCAATAGGCAATCCCCCACTTGGGACTTCCTTTGATAAAACTGCATTTATCAGTTGCTTTTCTCCACCTTCAGGATACTTAACTTTAAGAGCCATGATAGAAATACCCTCAAATATACTTGACTTCTGTCTTAACTCAGTAAGTAGAGTTCTTATATAAGCTATTGCATCTTCCTTATTATCTTCCACACCTATAACAACCTTAGATACTGACAAGGCTTGTTTAAGTATAGCTATACCTACCAATACTTCTGCCCCCCTTTCCAACAATGTCCTATAATCAGACGTTAAGTAAGGCTCACATTCACAAGCATTTATCAACAGATACTCACACTTTTTTCCCTCAGGGATACTAAGTTTCACATGAGTGGGAAAAGTAGCTCCACCAAGACCTACTATACCTGCCAATCTGATTTTTTCTATTATCTCTTCAGGTTTTTGTGGTATATCTATATTTAATTCACTACTCCTATCTATTGACTCAAGCCATTCGTCTCCTTCGACTAAGATCTCCACACAGGTCTGTGCCCTCATAGCCAAGTCTTTTCGCATTGATATAGACTTTACAGTCCCGGATACAGAAGAATGTACAAAAGCAGACATATTATGAATAGGTTCTGCTATTATCTGTCCTACCTTTACCTTATCTCCAACTTTAACAATAGTCTTAGCAGGTGCACCAATATGCTGAGATATAGGAATATACACCCTCTGAGGCAAGGCTATTGCCTCAATACTACAATCCTTAGAAAGTTTCTTATCATCTGGATGAATACCACCCTTAGAAAATGTTTTTCTCATCATAAATCCCTATGTATTAGTTTGAAGTGCCGCCTTCTCTCTTTCCCTCTTTCTACGTTCAGCTATTCTAGCTTTTACAGCATCCTTATCCAATGGCTTAGGAAAGCCCACACCATGTATTGCTCCAGTAGGACACATAGCCTCGCACTCCCTACAAAGCTTACATTTTGTATAATCTATATATGAGAGATTATTTTCAAAAACTATTGCAGAGTGCATACAAGTTTTTAAACACATACTGCAAGCAATACAAGCATTAGAACAAGCTTTCTTAGCCTCAGCACCTTTGGCACGACTGCGACAAGCCACATACATTTTCATTCCCCTTCGTCCCTTATCTCTTAACTCCAACAATAGTTTTGGACAGGACTTAACGCAAGCACCACAGGCAGTACATTTTTCTTCATCAATCACAGGTAATCCCGTATCCTTATCCATATACATAGCCCCGAAATTACAAACTTCCACACAATCTCCACAGCCTAAACAACCATACAGACAGGCAGTATCACCACTGTAAAGAGTAGCCTTAACCCTACATGAATTTAATCCCTCATATTGATTTATCTTAGGCCTTGCTTCACAGCTACCATTGCAACGTAATACAGCGACTTTAACAGATTGATTTTTAATAGAATATCCCAATATTGCAGAAACCTTTGACATAGTTTCATTACCCCCTACTGGGCAGAAATGCTTATCCAAATTATCAGCCTTTACAGCAGACTCTGCAAAAGCACGGCAACCAGCAAAACCACAACCTCCACAATTTGCAGAAGGTAATACCTGCTCTACCTCATCTATTCTCGGGTCTTCTTCCACCTTAAATGTCTCTGCAATAAAATAAAGCACCAGAGCAAGAAGGAAGCCAAGAGCTGCAAGTATAAGAATTGTCAAAATAATTGTTGAACTCATTATAAGCCAGATTTTAGATTTATAGCCTCTATATAAAATTTATAATCCTTTTCTATCCTAGTTCTAAAGAGATATAAGATAAAATAATACATAGCAACAGCTATTAAAGCAATAAGAGCTACTATTATGTCAGAAAAGCTATGAGAGATTAAAATTACTGCAAACAACATTATAAACAGAGGTAAAACATATGCGAGCAATACTGCCTTCAATGCTAGCTCTCTTTTCGCAGACACACTAACCTCCTGACCTATATAATAGTTATAAGTCTGATTACTATGTACGATAATTTCTTTCTTTTTTGAAGAAGTAGATGAACAAAGAGCAGAAGCCGAACAACTTGCACAAGCTTCTTGTGAAACAATCTCTACTACTATTGTTTCATCGTGTATAGATACAATTTTCCCATTATGAGATATTATCCTATCACTCATTATATCCTTAATTGTTTATTCTTTATATTGTACAAAGAGTCTAATAGAACTCTCAGTACATAACAGTAGTTGTAGGCTTAGATACTTAAACTACCTTGTATTAGTTTTGCCCTCCTGCCTAAAAGCTATATAGTCCCAAGGCTTAGGAATTATGTGTTAATATCTTTATTAATTATCAATCGATAATCATAAAAACAAAGTTAATATTTATTATTAAATACCACTATTTTTTTAACAAATCTATACCTTTTTATAAAAAAATGGCTCTAAAAGATATAGAGCCATTAATATTAATTTTAATTAGTAAGTATATACTGTGCTAAGAAAAGCCATTGCCACTAAAACCATCACCGTTAAACGGGTCATATGGTGGAGGATTATTATTATCAAAAGAGCTAGCATTATAGTCCATCATATTATCAAGACTATCAGCATCTTCCACAAAACGTACTATCTGGTGCTTAAATCTCATAGGTATCTCTCCTACCTCACCATTTCTATGCTTAGCTATAATTATAAAGGTCTTCTCATGATCTTCTTTATTCTCAGACATCCCAACATAGTCAGGCCTATGTACAAACAATACCATATCAGCATCTTGCTCGATAGAACCAGACTCTCGTATATCACTTAACTGAGGTCTTCCTGTTCCACCTGTCCTCTGCACCGCATTACGAGAAAGCTGAGAGAGAGCTATTATAGGAATATTCATCTCTTTTGCAGTAGCCTTCAATGTTCTAGATATTGCAGCTACCTCCTGCTCTCTTAATGACCTTAAATCCGATGGCCCCTGCATAAGCTGTAAGTAATCCACCACTACTAGTCCTACTCCCTTTGTCTTTACAAGTCTCTTCACCTTACTACGAAACTCCATAACAGGCAAACTCGGTGTATCATCTATATACATAGGAGAACGTGCTAAAGCCTCCAATCTTGTATTCATTGTTTCCCAATCTTCCTTACTAAGCTGTTTACCACCTTTAAGTTTCTCACCCGCTATCTCTGTTTCAGATACGATTAAACGCTTTGCCAATTGAGTAGCGGGCATTTCAAGAGAGAAGAAAGCGACAGGCACATTATATTGTACCGCAGCATTTCTAGCTATATTTAATGCGAAAGCAGTCTTACCAACAGATGGACGTGCAGCCAATATAATAAGGTCAGATTTCTGCCAGCCCATAGTCATATCATCTAAACTAGGATAACCTGACGGCACTCCACTATATCCTTGAGTATTCTCGCTCTGTTCTAGCTCATCACTCACCTCTTTTATAACAGAGCCTATGTCTAATATCTCTTTCTTAACACCATCTTGTATAGCATTATAGATATTAGTTTGAGCCTTATCCATAAGAATATCAACATTGATAGACTCATCATAGGAACTCTTGAGAATATCCAATGAAGCAGTTATCAAATCTCTCTGTATACGCTTCTGCTTAAGAACCTTAATATAATATTCAACATTAGCTGCAACTCCTACATTTTGTGTTAGAGCGGCAATATATCCTGCTCCTCCAATTTTATCTAACTGAGATAAACTTTGTAATCTATGTACAACAGTCCTAAGCTCTATTGGTTCATGTTCATTTACCAATGATAGCACAGATTCAAAAATTATCTTATTCTTAGGAGAATAAAAACAAGTAGGATTAAGTTCTGCAATAACCTCGTCAACACAATTAGGATCAATCAGCATAGAGCCTAAAACAGCCTCCTCAAATTCTATAGCCTGAGGAGGCTTATTACCAAGTTCTAAGCCCACTGCATCTAAATCTGCGGTAGACTTCTTACTTTTCTTTGCCATATATAGTATTTGTTATTGTGTAAATATTACTCAAGGCTTGCACCTACTATAATTCTACCACAATGTTCACAAATAACTAATTTCTTACCTTCCTGTATATCTATAAGTCTTTGAGGTATAACTGTATTAAAACAACCACCACAAGAGTCATTATTAAAAATACCTACCACAGCCAAATGATTGTTCACACTTTGACGAATGCGATTATAGGCACTCATAGTCCTATCATCAATCTTCTTAGCATAAGTATCCCTCTCCTTTACAAGCTTTTTCTCTTCAGCAGCAGTATCCTCTATGATTGTTGAAAGCTCTTCTTTCTTAGCCTCTAGATCTTGTTGCTTTACAGATAATAAAGATTTTATATCCTCTAACTCTTCTTTGAGGTCTAAAATAGATTGCTTAGCCTCAGTAATTTTCTTTTCAGCTATCTTTCTTAACAAGTCCTGATTTTCAATCTCCTTGTTTATAGAGTCATATTCACGACTATTACTAATATTTTCCAATTGTTTCTGATATTTAGATATAGCTGTTTCTGCCTCTATAATATTTTGCTTATCAGTAGTAATTGACAAATTGTAGCCTTCTATTCTATCCTCTGTTTCTTCTAACCTATGACGAATATCAGCAATATTATCTTCCAACTCCCCAACTTCTGCTGGCAAGGCTCCACGCAATTGTAATATTTTATCTATTGCTGTATCAGCTTTTTGCAACTCATAAAGTGTACGAAGTTTCTCTTCCACACTAATATCTGAATCTGCAAAGTTTTTTTGTATTGAAACGAAAGTTTCCCTCTGATCGATAGGAGTTTCAACTTTATTAATTTTCTTAGCCATATCTACTAAAAATAATATATTGGATTACTGTTATTTATATTCTCGCTTATGCGAACTGCAAAGTTAGGAATTTTTTTTCTTATCAAGTCAAAGAAAATAGAGACAATATCTATTTCGCTCTCAAAATGTCCTATATCCATAATCATAAAGTCTTTTGGAACAAAAAAATTATGATAAGAAATATCACCACTTATATACAAGTCTGCCTGTCTCTCCATAGACTTCTCTATCAAAAAGCTACCACTACCACCACAAAGAGCAACTCTTGATATCATTTTCTCAATAGGATATGAACAACGTAAAGATTGTAACTTAAAGGCACGCTTGACATAATTTATCATTTCCTTTGAAGAAAGAGGCTTTGGCAGTGTTCCTATAACTCCTAGTCCAACACCATTTTCTTCTTTATCCAAGATTTCAATATCTCTCAAGCCCAACCTTTTAGCCATAGCCCCGCTTACACCTTCAAGCACCTTATCTGCATTGGTATGTGCTGCATATATAGCTATATCGTGTTTAATGGCCTTGATAATAGCACTAGATACAACATCATCACCATTTATCCTCTTTAAGCCCTTAAATATAAGAGGATGATGACATATAATCATATTATATGAATTTGCAATAGCCTCTTCTACAAGCTCTTGAGTACAATCCAAGGCAATAAGAACACCACTTACCTCTGCCTCCTTATCACCTATTATAAGACCTGAGTTATCCCAAGATTCCTGTATTGATGGATTTGCAAAATCCTCTATTATCTTTATAATCTCCTTTATCTTCATAGCTATTTAATTGATTTTCTTACGTCCTCTAATATAGATTTAATATGCTCCAAAGATTTCCTTATCCTTAAGTGCCTGTCTATCTTAGAACGATTCTTCAAATACTCCTCCCTAGCCCTTGACTTTGTTAAACCCTTATTAACAATTAAATCCTTGAAAATGAGTATATTTTCGATAGCCTTATCATCATAAAGCTTTGTTCCATTACCTGTTGTTTTAACCTTTATAAAAGTAGAAAAGTCATTAGTCCAATCCCTTACCTGAGTTTGACTAATTCCTAACATTGTTGCTATATCACTCGTCTTCTTATATAACTTATCATCCATATAATTCATACTTATACGACAATTCTATCCCAATTAAAAAAACAAAACTTAGAAGCAAGAACTATCTTAATCTACAATACTATAATTTTAAAGTTTTATCTATTTTAAGCAATCTTAAACTTTACAGCCAAGTTAATCTAAAGATTGCTGAGTATTAATAGACATATATAGAGCATCAGCATATTCTTCAAGGCTTAAAGATGCAAACATGAAATTTATTGGGTTCCTAAGCTCATCATCCTTCCACACCTCATAATGCAAATGCGGGGCAAAAGAATTGCCAGACATACCAACAGTAGCTATAACAGTATTATTATCAACAGTCTGACCTTTTTTAACCAGTATTTCATTCAAATGAGAATATATTGTTTTATACCCATCTTTATGTCTGATTACCAACTGCTTACCCCTTGCTTTATGAGACTGTTCCACGGCCTCTACCACACCTTTTGCTGCTGCGTAAATTTCTTCTCCAGGACTAGCTATTATATCAAGTCCTGTATGACTCAATTTTACCTTTACAAATGGGCTGTATCTTGGTCCAATAGATGCAGCAACTTCTGCATAATTCATATTTCTTATAGGTGAAAACATAGGTATAGCCAAATCCTTTTTCCTAATCAGGCTGTCTAATATAGTGTTTATTAATGAATTAATCTTTTTGGACTTAGACATCAACTGAGTCAGTTTATCATTAGAGATCTTTATTAACTCTTTTTCTTTTAAGCTATCCAAGTCATAAGAAGATATAGATATATTACTAGGCTGAATATCAGGTGCTTCTGTATGGAAAAGTTCTTCGTATATTACATTATCTTTAGATTGTAAAGATTTTATCACATTCTTATTTAAATCAATCTGCCTTTGGATTTTAGGATACATCTCTTGATATAGTTGATTTTCTTCTGACAGACGGCGTTCTTCATTAGAACTAACAATTAAAGAGTATATAAAATAGTACAAACACACTAATAGCACTATCAAGATTGCCCACTTACATATTCTTGCCATAATATGTAGTACAGAAGCCTTATCTTTTTTAAATGAAAAATCTTTATTATTAAATTTATAATTATCTGCCATAATTACTTCCTCCTCCTCTTTGATTTATGCTCTCGCCTTGCTTCTTCCCTATAATCATTATTCTCACTTTCCTGCTCAGCCTTAGCTAGAATAGATCTATATTCATCTAAAGGCATATCCATATCAAAATAATTGTATGGATTGACATGCTTATTTCTATATAAGACTTCATAATGAAGGTGAGGACCAGAGCTTTTACCCGTATTACCTGTTTGTCCCAATAACTCTCCACGCTTTACTTTCATTCCTTTTTTCACAAAAATAGCATCTAAATGAGCATATCTTGTTTTATAGCCAAAGCCGTGATTAATAATAATATTATTACCATAGCCAAAGAAGTTATAATCTGCGACTTCAACTACACCATCTCCGCTTGCATATACAGGATAGCCTATTGGACAAGAAAAATCACAACCTGTATGCAACTTCCTTATTTTGTCAATGGGGTGAATACGATAGCCAAAAGGACTAGAAAATCTAAACAGACTACGATCAGGAAGTATAGGCATGATAACAGGCACATGGCTTGCCATATTACCAGCTTGTTTGGAAGTTAAATAAATATCCTTAAAAGATTTACTCTGCGTATATATGTTTTTTGTCAGCCTATCAAGATTTTCGCTTGTCTTTCTCAATAAGCTATTAGATGCCAGCCTATCTATTCTTTCATACTTATTCTCTGGTCCATAAAGAGAGTTTCTATAATCTTCAGGCAACTCATTTAAACCAAAGATATTTCTATATATATCGTTATCCCTAAGATTTAATGACCTCATAACTACTGCCTGACGTTCAATCTGACGATTTAACAGCTGCATCTTTGCCTGCCAATGAGCATTTTCCTGCCTAAGCAAGACTGTCTTAGGCAAATCAAACTTCAACACAGAACTATATATGTAAAAAAAGAATATTGCAAGTAAGAAACTAGCGACAAAAAGCAGACTCGTTTTAATAAAACGAGAACGCATGGACACCTTTACTGTCTCATATAATAGAGTTTGCCTATTAAGTCTATATTTTTTCTTGCTCGACATAGTGCAAAGATACTATTTTTTGAGAAAAATATTATAATTTTGCTTTTTGTGGAATATTATATCCCTTATAAACAATTTCATAGTGAAACAAATTTGTATATGATGACAGCTAAAGAAATAAGACAACAATATCTTGATTTTTTCAAAAGCAAAGGACATAACATTGTACCTTCTGCTCCTATGGTTATAAAAAACGACCCTACACTAATGTTTACAAATGCTGGAATGAACCAGTTTAAAGATATATTCTTAGGGAACCAAAAAGCACAGATGAGCAGGGCTACTGATTCTCAGAAATGCTTGAGAGTAAGTGGAAAGCATAATGATCTTGAGGCAGTAGGACACGACGGCTATCATCATACAATGTTTGAGATGCTGGGTAACTGGAGTTTTGGTGATTATTTTAAGACAGAAGCCATAGACTGGGCTTGGGAACTTTTAACAGAAGTATATAAGATAGACCCATCAATTTTATATGCAACTGTATTTGAGGGAGATAGCACAGATGGTACCAGTTTAGATGAAGAAGCCAGAATAGCATGGCGAAAATACCTTCCAGAAGACCATATACTATTGGGAAATAAACACGATAATTTCTGGGAGATGGGTGATACAGGCCCATGTGGTCCTTGTAGCGAAATTCACGTAGATTTGAGAAGTGCAGAGGAAAAATCTAAAATCTCTGGTGCATCTTTAGTAAATAAAGACAATCCTCTTGTAATAGAGATATGGAACCTTGTCTTTATGCAGTTCAACAGAAAGGCTGATGGACATCTTGAGAACCTTCCTCACAAAAACATAGACACAGGTATGGGCTTTGAAAGGCTCTGTATGGTGCTTCAACACAAGACAAGTAACTATGACACAGATGTTTTCACAGCTATGATAAGTCGCATAGAAGAGTTGTCAGGTCATAAATACAATAATAGCGAAAAAGAAGGTGTTGCAATGAGAGTAATTGCTGACCATATCAGAGCAATAGCCTTTTCTATTGCTGATGGTCAATTACCTTCCAATGTAAAAGCTGGCTATGTTATCAGAAGGATATTACGTAGGGCTGTTAGATATGGATATACCTTTTTAGATTTTTCAGAAGCTTTTCTATATAAACTTATAGATCAATTAGTTGAAGATATGGGAGTGGCTTATCCTGAGCTTGTTTCACAAAAAGAGCATATAAGCCTTGTAATACAACAGGAAGAACAAGCCTTTTTACGTACCCTAGACAGAGGGATAAAGATGCTTGATGAATATATGACAAGTTCTAGCACAAAAACAATAGATGGCGAAGTTGCATTTACATTGTATGACACCTATGGCTTCCCTATCGACCTTACAGAGCTAATTGCTGAGGAAAAGGGATACAATGTAGATCTAGTAGGCTTTGAAAAGCATATGAATATGCAAAAGGAGAGGGCTAGGAGTGCAGGAAGCAATGAATTTGGAGATTGGGTAGAATACCATAATGGCAAAGACGTAGAATTTGTCGGATATGACTACCTTGAGGTGAAAAACGCCATACTTCTTAAGCATAGAACTGTTAAACAAAAGAACAAAACATTCTATCAACTTGTATTTGACAAGACGCCTTTTTATGCTGAGATGGGTGGACAGGCTGGAGATATTGGCTATATAGAAGATGCTAAAGGAGAAAAAATAAGAATACTTAATACTATAAAGGAGAATGATTTAAGTATTCATCTAGCAGAAAGAATTCCGAATAATGCCACAGAGCCTTTCAATCTATTTGTAGACAAGAAAAACAGGCTTAATACTGCTAATAACCATAGTGCTACACACCTAGTGGATCATGTTTTGAGGGAAGTGCTAGGCACAGGAGTGGAACAAAAAGGCTCCTTTGTGAGTGCAGACTATTTTAGATTTGATTTTTCACATTTCTCTAAACTTAGCACAGCAGAAATTCAAGAGATTGAAAACAGGGTAAATGACTTAATAAGAAGCAATTATGCACTTGAAGAAAATAGGCAGGCAACAATGGAAGAGGCTATGGAGCTTGGTGCAATTGCCCTATTTGGTGAAAAATACGGAGACAAGGTTCGTTGGGTAAAATTTGGTCCTTCAATTGAACTTTGTGGTGGTACTCATGTAGCTAGAACAGGACAAATAGGCCTATTTAAAATTGTCAGTGAATCTGCAGTTGCTGCTGGTGTAAGAAGAATTGAATGCCTTACAGGTCAAAAGGCTGAAGAATATGTAAACTCTCTAATACATACACTGCATGAAGCTAAAGCCTTATTTAACAATAGTCCGGACTTACTAAGTGCAATAAACAAGTTACAACAAGAAAATAGTGAGTATAAAAAAGAACTTGAGTCATTAATGGCTGAGAAAGCTAAATTATTAGCACAAGAACTAGTGGCAAAGGCAGAAAGTTTTGGAGACAAGAGACTTATAAAAATAAGGGAAGCAATAGAACCTAATCTATTAAAACAAATATCAAGCAATTTACAGAAGAGTGAAAAAGCTCTTATCCTATTAGCAGCCTTTGCATATGAGCAAAAGCCACAATTGCTTATAATGTATTCTCAAGACTTAGTAGAAAAAGGCAAAAATGCAGGAAAAGACATTAGAGAAGCAGCCAAATTAATACAAGGAGGTGGAGGCGGTCAGAGTGGACTTGCCAATGCGGGTGGCAAAAACACAGATGGATTAGAATCTGCTTTTGAAAAGATGTTAGAACTAGCTCAATAAGAGCTAATTAAGAATATTATATGAAGAAATTAGACCAATTTTTACTAAAAGCCTTTATAATACCCTTTATAGCTACACTTGCAGTGGTGATTTTCATCTTTATGATGCAATTCTTATGGGTATACATAGATGAATTAGTAGGAAAAGGTCTAGGTATCTCTGTCATTATAGAGTTCTTGGCATGGGGAAGCACCACTTTATTGCCAATATGTATTCCCCTCTCTACGCTACTTGCCTCTGTTATGACATTGGGACAATTATCTGAAAACAATGAGTTGCTTGCAATGAAATCTGCAGGCATCTCATTGGCTAGGATATTAAAGCCTCTGATTTTTGCAAATATTGTTATATGTGCATTGACTTTTATAGCTGCCAATAACATTGTACCTATTGCATATAATAATATCTATACGCTTAGAGATGACTTTTCCAGAACAAAGGCAGAAATAAGTATTCCCACCTCTACATTCTATGATGGCTTGGAAGGCTATATAATCCGTGTAGCAGATAGAGATGATAAGACAAAGATGATGCATGGTGTTATGCTATATGACCATAGTAATGATAAAGGGAATATTAATTTAACCATAGCCGACTCTGCTCTTATGAAGATGTCTGAAAATAAGGACTATCTTATATTTCAACTATACAATGGCGTAAACTATAAAGAAAGCAAAGAGTCTAAAAACAATAAGATAGAAAGACAGGTACAACAAATACATTTTGACAAACAAGAAAGTATTATAAAATTAGAAAATTACTCTTTCAAAAAATCTTCTGAAGCAAGATTTAGTGACCAGATAAAGTCTATGACCTCATCTAAGTTACTACATGGCAGGGATAGTCTTCTATATGAGAGAGATAGCATAAAGAAAGAATTTCTAAGGGATTTAGAAGAAAGAAGTTATCTAAAACACTATCTTGAGCAGATAAAAAATGCCGATAGCTTTAAAGCAAAAGCAAGCATAAATCCATTGGTAATCAATAGTTTTAGCAATCTGAATGAGAAAAAATATAGAATAGAACAGGCTATCTACTCTCTAAATCAGCTTGGGAACCAAATAAATACATACGATATGGACACCTATCAGTACAACTACCTGCTTAGGCGTACTGACATTGAACTATTAAAAAAGATAGCTGCTGCTATTCTGTGTATTATCCTATTCCTAATAGGTGCACCTCTAGGTTCCTTTATAAGAAAAGGAGGACTTGGTGCAGCTCTAATCATAGCCGTTCTATTTTTTGTCCTCTATTGGGTTATTGATATTACATTTACCAAATTAGCTAATGATGCTAAGGTAAGCCCTGCAATAGGAGCCTTTATCTATATTGTATTCATGCTACCGATTGGTATTTACCTAACATACAAGGCAATACAGGACTCAAAACCTCTGAGTTTAGATAAAATTAAATCAAGTTATAGAAAAATAAAAGTTAAAATAATGAGTATTTTCAAGAAGACTAGGATAGTCTATATGGGAACGCCAGAATTTGCAGTTGCTGCACTAGATGCCCTTGTAAAAAAAGGCTACAATGTAGTTGCAGCTGTAACTGTGGCAGACAAGGCTAGTGGCAGAGGGCTAAAAATTAATGAAAGTGCAGTAAAACAGTATGCAAAAGCACACAATATACCTGTGCTACAACCTATCAAATTAAAAGATCCCTCATTCTTAGAAGAACTTAAATCCTATAAGGCTGATATATTTATGGTAGTTGCATTCAGAATGTTGCCTGAACAGGTGTGGAAGATGCCAAAGTTAGGCACTATAAATCTACATGCTGCCCTGTTACCTCAATATAGAGGTGCTGCACCTATAAACTGGGCCATAATCAATGGGGAAAAGATATCAGGTATGACTAGCTTTATGATAGACAAAGAGATAGATACTGGTGCAATAATACTCAGACAGATGTGTAAGATTGAACAAGATGATACAGCAGGAGATCTACACGACAAATTAATGGAAATATCAGCGGATATTGCCATACAAACTGTAGATGGACTAATAGAGGGAAATGCAGAAACAAGGTTACAACGCAGCTTCATACAAGGTTCTGAAGTACTTAAGATTGCACCAAAATTAAACAAAGCTCTTTGTCATATAGATTGGAATGATAGTAGTACACATATTTACAATCTTATAAGAGGACTAAGTCCCTACCCTGCTGCTTATACAGAATTAGTATCAGATGATAAGCAAAGCCTTATAATGAAAATTTACAAGGCAAAAGCTCATATTCAAGACAATACTATCGCATCTAAAATATATAGCGATGGCAAAAGTTATATACACATAGGTACAAATGATGGCTATATTGAGATAGAAGAATTGCAGCTTTCTGGTAAAAAAAGAATGGATGTTAAAAACTTCCTGCAAGGATTTAGAAATATAACAGATTATAGCCTATCTCAAGGTAGTTCTAAGGCAGAGATTGCCAAAACTAAGGAATAATGAAAAGGGTAGTAATAATAGCTAATGGCGAGTTTCCTAAGAATGAATATCCAAGAATGTTAATACAAGAAGCGGATATTATTGTTTGTTGTGATGGTGCTACTGATAAGTATCTGGAGGCTATGCCTGATATATTTAGCGAAGAAAGGCTGCCTGACATAATTATAGGCGACTTAGACTCAATATCAGAAAAGAGTCGAGATAAAATCTCAACTAAACTTATCCATGTAAAGGAGCAAGACACAAATGACCAAACTAAGGCTTTCGACTATGTTATGCACAATATATCTGATATAGAAAGCATTAGCATACTTGCTGCAACAGGTTTAAGAGAAGACCATAGTATAGCCAATATGGGTCTGCTAATGGAATATGGGAAAAGATATAATCTAAGAGACATTGAGCTAAAGATGGTGTCTGATTACAGCAATATCATTGCTATACACGACAGCACATCTCTATTTGTAGGTAGAGATAGACGAATATCTATAATTAGCCCAGATAATAGCCTTAATATAATTTCTAAGGGTTTGCAGTGGCAGACAAAAGATGTTATTTTTGACAATTGGTGGCAGGCTACTCTAAATAAGAGTTGTGAAGACATGATAGAACTACAACTTAATCATCCAGCCCCTGTACTGCTGATAATGGACTAGATATCCTTTCTTTCCTTTGACAGTCCCTTCACCATTTTATCGAAGTCACTTTCAAGTAGAGCCATTTCTTTTTGTCGGTAGATTGTGAATTCTCGCTCTGCTTTCTTGATGGCATCTTTGTTCGATATGCTCCCCTTACCCTCTAATAGTTTGCGTTGCAATGCTATGATTTGATTATCAAGAGACTCAATCCAATCAGACATACGCATAGGGCGTTCTTCCAGAGCTTGAAACTCTGCAAAGTCTAAAAATTGTGATACCAAAAGGTTAAGCCGTCGCAACTCCCCCTCTGTGAGGTAGTTCTTAGCAATCTTCACATCTTCCTTGGTAATGTATTTGCCTTTGAAGTTGGTCATACCCACCAAAGGTTTATCGCTATCTACTCTGTCGTAGATAATCTCTGCCGCTGTATGTTCGTGTACCGCATAATGCAGCTTATTTTGTACAGTAGCAAAGAACTCTCGTGTAAGGTCTGCACGAGGGTCGTAATCCACAGATGTGGCGTATATGTCAGTTACCTGCTGATAGAAGTTTCGCTCCGAAGCCCGAATGTCACGAATGCGTTGTAATAACTCACGGAAGTAGCGATTACCTCCCTCTTTCAGTCGATCATCGTCCATTGCAAAGCCTTTCTGTATGTACTCATGCAATCGCTCAGTAGCCCAACGACGAAAGCGTGTCGCCACCTGAGATTGAACCCGATAACCAAGAGCTATAATCATATCAAGATTATAGTGGTCGATACTACGTCGCACATTGCGATTGCCCTCTTGGCGAACTAACAAGTATTTCTTGTGAGTTGCTTCATCTGTCAGCTCATTATCGGCATAGATGTTCTTGATATGCAAAGCAATGTTTTGCTGTGTGGTATCATAAATCTCCGCCAACTGTCCCTGTGTGAGCCACACATCCTCACTTGCAAAGCGTACATTCACCTTTACCAATCCGTTATCGTCTTGGTAGATGATGAGGTGGTTATTATTGTCCTGTTCCTTTGTCATTGCTTCAATCATTGTAAATGTCGCTTCGCTACCCTACATCATACAGCATTATGTGCCATACTATATCTTTGGTTTAACTCAATTCAGCTACAAATATATGAACTTATGGTGAGAGTAACGAGGGGAATCAGAACTTTTACATATAATCCAAGATGTATATTGTCACCAGCAGTAAACAAGAGAGCTGTACCTTCACCGATGCAGGTCTCTATTGAGACAGAGTATTTATCTTTTATTGTCACTATGGGATTCTAAGCATTTTAAATTGTGGAATAATAGTTTATTATCATCATGATTAAAATCTAGCCTAAGGTGCACATTATCACAATTTAAGTAGCGATACAAATTGTGAAAAATTATAATAAAAAAGAATAAAAAATAAATATTTATGTAAATACACAATAAAAAAGAGTAGTAATCTATTGATTTACTACTCTTTAACTATTTTTAGTAATCCTTACTAATTATTTTACTTTTCCAAAACTAGAAAGTTCTGTCATAAGGAGCAACAATCTTAAAACCTGGACCTCTAAGAACTACTAAACCTTGATCTAATACATTCTCTACCACTAGATTATATTCCTTTGTCTGAATGTTATTAAGTCCTACTGCTGTAAGATTTACAGCAACAGTAGCATCTTTTACAGGATTAGATATAGGCATGAATTCCACTCTCTTTGAGTTGTATGCCAACTGTGTATCAGCTGATATCCATACCCTCTTAGTTGAACGATATGCTATAAAAACAGGAGTAAACACATTATATAAAGACTCTGAGCTTGTATTATATACACCTATCTTTTCAGATAGCATATCAGGATCTTTAGCCCTTACTATAATCTTCATCTCCTTAGGTTCCTTATTATCCTGTGATATAAATCTGATAGTAGCAACTCCCTCATATTTTGTATCAACAAGCAAATCTCCTGTCTGTGCATTCCAAACAACTGTAATGGCATCTTCAGGATCTATCTCTTCGATAGTAGCATCATCTCCACCACCACGAACATGTATAGCATGACGCTCCAAGGCTGGCACAAGAGTTACTTCACTTGCTTCAATATTAAAAGCAGGACGCTCAACACTTATAGTAAGATCTTTAACCTTATCAGCAGATGTTATCCTCAACTTTGTACTACCATACTGCACACCTGTAATTTTTACATAAGATCTCTCAGCATCTAGAGTTGCAGTAGCTATTTTAGTATCTTCAACAGTTAACCTGTATTTTCCATCTCCACCGCTAAGCTTAAGGTCCAAAGAACTTGCCTTATCCACTACTATAGTATCTTTGATATTATCTCCTATCGTTATATCTGGATAATTTACAGTATCAGGCTTACAAGCCACAAT
>JARIAS010000069.1 GCA_029257745.1 Candidatus Cryptobacteroides sp.
ATTGAAGATTAGGTCTCCCTTGAAGAAACGTGGATTTAAATTAATGCTACCAGATACACGCTGCATATTATCTGTAAGTAGGATACCATCTTGTTTAAAGAAGCCAAGAGAAGCCCTATATGGTAGCCATGAAGTAGCACCACTTATGCTTAGATTGTTATCAGTACCAAAGGCTGTCTTATATATTTGTTTTTGCCAATTTGTGTTAGAAGAACCTAACATTTTTACATAATCCTTGTCTTTTGTATTGTCATGCTTAGTAACAGCCTCTTTTAGTTCTTCAGCATTCATTACGTCAAGATATTTTATAGGTGTGCTTGTTGTAAATTGAGTGCTAAAGTTTATGCGAAGATTTTGACCTAGCTTTCCTTTCTTTGTTGTAATGATAATTACACCATTAGATGCACGTGAACCATAGATAGCAGTTGCTGATGCGTCTTTTAGGATATTAATTGATTCAATATCATCAGGATTAATACTACTTAGAATGCTAGGTGCACCAGGAGTCAAATTATTATCCATTGGTACATCATCAATAATGATAAGAGGATCATTACTTGCATTCAGAGAAGCTCCTCCACGTATTCTGATACGGCTTCCTGCACCTGGTGCTCCTCCATTTTGTGTAATTTGCACACCTGCTAATTTACCTGAAATTAACTGGTCAGGAGTAGAAATCATACCTTTTTGGAATGATTCACTAGAAATAGATGATATAGAGCCTGTTAGGTCTTTCTTTTTAACTGTTCCATATCCTATAACTACAACATCATTAAGATATGCAGTACTTTCACTTAATGTTACTTTTATAGGTAACTTTGTGTCTTTAAGATTAATCTCTTTGTTATCAAATCCAAGATAGGAAAAAATTAGTATGGCATCTTTCTGAGCCTCAATCTCAAAATTACCATCAAGGTCACTTTGTGTGCCTACTGTGCTACCTTTAACCTGAATTGATACACCGATAAGAGCCTCGCCTTTATCGTCGCTCACATTTCCTTGTACTTTAATTGTTTGTGCAAAAGCACTAATATTGGTAATTAGTGCAATAAGAACAAGGCAGAGCCATTTGTTTAGCATCTTTTTGTTCATTTTATTTAGTTATTAGTTTATAGTTTTAATTTCTATTGCATATCCACCACCCATAACTTCATTGAGTTTAAGTATGCTGTTTTTCTTTACCTTAATAGTCTTTTTAGAATATGATTCTGGATTGTTATAGTAGTGACTATCTTTATTATCTTGATATATTGTTGCTATATATTTTTGATTAGGATTAAGGAAGTCAAGTTTAATAGTACTCTTTCTATTTACACCACTTACAGAGCCTATAAACCAGTTTTCACTGTATTTATCCTTTCTTGCTACTGTTATATACTCTCCTGGTTCAGCCTCAAGATATTTGCTGTCCTGCCATTCCACTGGTACAGCTTTTATAAATTCAAAGGCATCCATATACTTTTCATAGTTTTCTGGAAGGTCTGCTGCCATTTGAAGAGGGGAGTACATAGTAAGATATGTTGCCAATTGATTGCATATTGTTGAATTTACCCTACCTTCTCTATCAGGATTAGTCTTGTGTAGATCCATTTCTAGTATGCCAGGAGTGTAGTCCATAGGCCCTCCTATCAATCTTGTGAAAGGAAGTATTGTCATATGGTTAGGGTTATTTCCTCCAAATGATTGATACTCTTGTCCTTTTGCAGATTCTTGAGAAAGTAGATTTGGATATGTTCTAGACAGTCCAGTCATGTGTACAGACTCGTGAGCATTTACCATAATCTTCTTTTTAGCAGCTTCTGTAATACAATATAAATAGTGGTTTACCATATACTGTCCGTAGTGGTATTCTCCTCTTGGGATAATATTTCCTACGTATCCACTTTTTACATAGTGGTAGTTATTATCTACCATAAATTGGTAAGCCTTTTCAAGGTGTCTTTCATAATTTCTAATCGAACCAGATGTTTCATGGTGCATTATCATGCTGACATTTTTGCTTTTAGCATATTCTCCTATTCCTTTTACATCAAAATCAGGATAGGCAGTTACAAAATCAAAAACATAGTCTTTACTCTTGCCGAACCAGTCTTCCCAGCCGGTGTTCCATCCTTCTACAAGCATAGCAGGTATTCCGTGTTTAGATGCGAAGTCTATGTATCTTTTTACTTTTTCGTTGTTTGCTGCATGTCTATTTGATGCTTTCGTTTTTGAATAATCAGTCTCTCCAATCTTAACGCTGTGTAGGTCTTTTGTATATGCCCAGTCGCTTTTTCCTGTAATCATTTCCCACCATACTCCCATATATTTAGTAGGTTTAATCCAAGAAGTATCCTCTATTTTTGAAGGTTCGTTTAGATTATACACTAATTTAGATGCTAATATATCCCTAGCGTCATCACTTACGATAATAGTTCTCCAAGGAGTGTTAAAACTTGTCTGCACATAGGCACTATTTCCTATTGCATCAGGAGTAAGATGTGCTACAAATGAATTTGAAGCAGTTTTATATTCTAGATTAAGTGCAGGGAAGTTAATAAGGGCAGCTTCATGTATGTTTACATAAAGTCCGTTATTATATTTTAGCATAAGAGGAGTTTGAACACCATTTTTAGAAAAACCTGTCTGTGAGCAATTTCCAATTCTTACGCTGTCATAACGCTCTGCAATTTGAGATACTTTACAAATATCATAGTTGTATTCTTCTGTATCATAATCTCCAGGTATCCAGATGGCTGTTTCATCTGATGGTAGAGCAAACTCTGTTTCTTCTTCTTTTACAACAAAGTAAATAAGGTTTTCTTGGTCAGGAAATTCATACCTCATTCCTAGTCCATCATTGTAAAGCCTAAATCTTAGATCCATCTCTCTATTAGTATTGCTTTGGATAAATCTTATGAATAGCTCATTATATTCATTTTTAATTTTTGCTACCTCGCCCCATACAGGTGTCCACTCTTCATTAAAGTAAGATTTTTTATTTTCTTTGATTGTAAAATTAGAATTTAAATCACTTAGCTTATCTTGTCCTTCTATTTTAAAATTTTTATTTAGCTTGAAGCCAAGTTTTGAGGGCATTATAACGTTTTTGTCCTCATATTTTACAGAATAATTTATCTCACCTTTTTTATTTAACCATAGCTCTAATCCTAGTTTCCCGTTAGGAGATACGCATTTTGTAGCTTGTGAGTAGCCTAATACAGAACTTAGCATAAGTATAGTTATGCTTATAATAAAATTCTTCATAATTTACCTTGGGTTTTAAAGAATGTTTTTAATTAGTATGTATGTGTTATTAATTATTTTTAATAAGCAAATATAGTAAAAAAAATAAGAAGACGATATAATCTTCTTATTTTTAATCATATATATTCTATTTTATTACCATAGAAAATTATCAAAAGGGTATCTCCCTGCGTGTATTTCAGCTACCATTTTATAAATGTCTTTTCTAAGCTTGTCTATACCTATTTTTTCTTTTGCAGAAATAAATATACAAGGTGTCTTTTCCTTTGCAATCCAGCTATTTTTAAGCTCGTTTAGGCTCATGTGTTCCTTCCCCTTAGGTTCAAGAGAAAATTCGTCGTATTCTATAAATTTATAGTTATCTACTTTATTGAATATAACGAAGATAGGTTTATTATGTGCATCTATATCCCTTAAAGTTTGTTCTACAACCTGCATTTGCTCTTCAAAATCACTTGCAGATATGTCTACTACATGTATCAGGATATCAGCTTCTCTAACTTCGTCTAGTGTGCTCTTAAATGCCTCTATTAGTTGTGTTGGCAGTTTCCTTATAAATCCCACCGTATCACTTAACAGAAATGGGACATTCTCAATCACCACTTTTCTTACAGTAGTATCAAGTGTAGCAAATAGTTTGTTTTCAGCAAAAATATCACTCTTGGCTAATAGGTTCATTAGTGTACTTTTCCCAACATTAGTATATCCTACTAAGGATAGGCGAACTAATTGTCCTCTGTTACCTCTTTGAGTAGCCATTTGCTTGTCAACTTTTTTTAGTTGCTCTTTAAGTCTTGTTATTTTGTCCTTAACTATACGTCTATCTATCTCTATTTGAGTTTCACCCATACCGCCTCTAGTTCCCTGTCCTCCTCTTTGTCTTTCGAGGTGTGTCCACATTCCAGCTAGTCTTGGTAGTAAATAATTGTATCTTGCTAGCTCTACTTGCATTTTTGCATATGAACTTTTTGCTCTCTGTGCAAAAATCTCCAATATAAGGCTAGTTCTGTCTATCACAGCACTATGCTTTATTACCTTTTCTATATTTCTTTGCTGTATGCCTGAAAGCTCGTCGTCGAAGATTACGTAGTCTATTTTGTTTTCTTCGCAGTATTCAGCTATTTCTTTTAATTTTCCACTTCTTATATATGTAGAACTTTCAGGTTTATCTAATTTTTGTATAAATTGTTTTACGCCTGTACTGCCTGCTGTTTCTGCAAGAAATTCTAGTTCATCAAGGTATTCTTTTACCTTTCTTTCATCTTCTCCATTTTTTATTATACCTACGAATACTGCTTTTTGTTTTGATTCTTCCATTTCCTTTACATAAAAATAGGCTGTGCCAATTTGTGTGACGCAGCCCTTTAGTTCTTATTTTTTGTTATTATCTCAATTGGAATACAACTGGGAATGTGTAGGTTACTTTTACTGGACGGTCTCTTTGTTTTCCTGGCTTCCAACGTGGAGAGCTAGATACGACTCTTAAAGCTTCTTTGTCCAGTGAAGAGTCCACACCTCTAAGTATTTTTACATCAGAAACTCTACCATCAGGGTTCACTGTAAATTTTAGTGTAACACGTCCTTGCACGCCTGTTTCAACTGCAATAGCTGGATATACAAGGTGAGCATTTACCCATTTAGAAAATTCATTTGCATCTCCTCCATTAAATGATGGTTTCTCTTCTACAAGTTGAAAAGGTATAGCTTCTTCTTCAACAGCTTCTTCTTCAACTTTTTCAACATAGTCCATAACTTGAACACCCATATCGGCATTGTCCTCTAGGTTTAGGAAGCTATTATCAATTTTGATATTGTCATCAACAATATCGATGTTGTCTGATACCATAACAATAGGCGGAGCTAACTCTGGTGGAGGTGGAGGTGTTTCTTGTGTGATAGGCACCATATCCTCTACTTCTACTACTTGATTGTTGTTTGCAAGTTGTTCAACTTTAGTTTCTCTGCTGCTCCAATTAAAGGCAATGTAAACAAGTCCTAGTGCTACGATAAGACCAATCTCTACAAAAAGAAGCCTTTTGTTTTCTAGACTTGCTTTAGGTGATTTCTTGATTTCCATATAACTATGTGTTCTTAAATACGTTCTTTGAGGTAAAGATAGAAATAATATTTATTATTTCAAATATTTTGCATGCAGAGAGGTGTTTTTTTATCTTTATTTGGTAAATATCTTATTTTTAAGCGAGCTTTTATTTAATTCAAATAAAAATTACTGATATTTGTAAATTAAATTTATTGTTTATGATTTCATATTATACGGAGGACGTTAAATTTACTCTGAAAGATAAAAGAAAAAATACTGTATGGTTAAAATCTTTAATTCAGAAGGAGGGGGCATTAGCAGGTAATATCTCTCTCATTTTTTGTTCTGATTCATACATATTAGATATAAATAGAAAGTTTTTGCAACACAATTACTATACAGATATTATTACCTTTGATTATTGTGAAGATAATATTATTTCAGGGGATTTATATATAAGTATAGATACTGTTATGGCGAATGCTAAAGAGTATGAGCAAGATTTTCAAACAGAGTTAGATAGAGTTATGGCACATGGAGTATTGCATCTGTTGGGATATGATGATCATACTGATGAGGATATTGCTATGATGAGATTAAAGGAAAATGAGTATATAGCTTTAAAAAATGAAATTTAATTACGATATTATAGTTTTAGGTGGAGGACATGCAGGTTGTGAGGCAGCAGTTGCTGCTGCAAATCTAGGCTCCTCTGTATTATTAATTAGCATGGATTTAAATTCCTTTGCTAAAATGTCTTGTAATCCCGCAATGGGTGGTATTGCTAAGGGTCAGATTATTAGGGAGATAGATGCTTTAGGAGGTCAGAGTGCTATCGTAACTGATGCTAGTACACTGCAATTTAGAATGCTTAATAAGTCTAAGGGTGCAGCGATGTGGAGTCCAAGAGCACAATGTGATAAAAATGCTTTTTCATCTAATTGGCGTAAAATCATAGAAAGTACCTCAAACTTAGATACTTACGCCGATATTGTTACTTCTCTTCTTTTTGAGAATGATAAAATAGCCGGGGTATATACAAAGACAGGTGCAATATTTAAATCTCAGGCACTTATTATAACTGCCGGAACCTTCTTATCAGGAAAACTTTTCATCGGTCGTAATCAATTTGAAGGAGGAAGGATGGGGGAATTATCTTCTTATGGTTTGACAGAACAATTAATAGAAAGGGGAATCAGGACAGATAGGATGAAGACAGGTACACCACCTAGATTAGATATTCGCTCGATAGATTTGTCCAAGGCTGAGGTACAGATAGGCGATCAAAATCCTGAGAAGTTTTCATATTTGCCATTTGCTTCGAGTATACAAAAGGAGCATGAGCAAATGCCTTGCTATATCTTTCATACTAATGCTAAGGTACATGAGATTCTTAAATCAGGATTTGCGGATTCACCTATGTTTTCAGGTTTAATACATGGAAAGGGGCCTCGTTATTGTCCTAGTATAGAGGATAAGATTAGGACTTTCGAAGGTAAAGATTCCCATCAGTTATTTTTAGAACCCGAGGGTAGGAATATAAATGAGTATTATCTTCAAGGATTCTCTTCATCTCTTCCTCTGAATATTCAGTTAGAAGCTTTGAAGAATATTGCTGGCTTTGAAAATGCTCATATATATAAGCCTGCATATGCTGTGGAATATGATTTTTTTGATCCTGTTCAATTAAAGCATACTTTGGAGTCTAAGCTTGTAGAGAATTTGTTTTTGGCAGGTCAAGTTAATGGAACAACAGGCTATGAGGAAGCTGCTGCACAGGGAATTGTTGCAGGAATTAATGCTCACTTAAAGATAAATAATTTGCAAGAATTTGTTTTGTCAAGAAATGAAGCATATATTGGGGTTCTTATAGATGATCTTATAACTAAGGGTGTAGATGAGCCATACAGAATGTTTACATCTAGGGCAGAGTATAGGATTTTATTAAGACAAGATAATGCTGATTATAGGCTTACTGAAAAGTCATATAATATAGGTCTAGCATCTAGGGATAGGTTTGAATACACAAAAAAGAAATATCAAGATGTAAATGCTTTACTTCTTTTAGCTAAAGAGAATAATTTAAAAGCAGAGGTTGTTAATCCTTATTTATTGTCTATTGGTTCTAAGGTATTATCAGAGTCTAAAAGAATAGAAGATCTTATCGCACGGCCTGATATACATTTTAGGGATCTGTATAATTTTGTTCCACGTGGAACAAAATTGAAGTATTTGGCAAATGAGAGTTCTGAAGATTCAAATACTCTTTTATCTTATGAGAATGAGCTTATGCAGTCTGCAGAAATTGCTATTAAATATAAAGGTTATATTGAAAGGGAAAGATTGCAGGCTGAAAAATTACATCGCTTAGAGAGTTTGAAGATACCTTTGGATTTTGATTTTGAGAAAGTTTCAGGTTTGTCTATCGAATGTCGTCAAAAGCTGAAAAAATATAAGCCTGCGACTATTGCACAGGCATCTCGTATTTCAGGAGTCTCTCCTTCTGATATTTCTGTATTGCTTTTGTACTTTGGCCGTTGATAGTGAACAAGTTTTTTTGAATTCTATTGCCCTTTCATATCTATTTTGAAAGGGTATTTTTATAAGCTTTTTAGTGCTATCTTGATAACATCTTCTACCTTTAATTCAGGGCTTTTTCTTACAAGATCTGGAATAACTTTGTTAATACTAGCCCTATTGAAACCTAGCATTAATAGGGCAGTGCTAGCTTCTTCTATAACTTTTTTATTTGGACTTTGGACTATGTCTATGCTGATTGAACTATCTTCACCTTTTATTATTTTGTCTTTTAAGTCTATAATTATTCTTTGTGCTGTTTTCAGACCTATTCCCTTTACTGCTTTGATGCGGTTTATATCTTCTTCAAGTATGGCTGTTTTAAGCTCTTCATCATTAAGTGAGGATAATATCATTCTTGCCGAATTTACACCAATTCCAGATACTGATATTAGTTGTCTAAAAATTTCTCTTTCTTGAGTTGTTGCAAATCCATAAAATTGCTCATCATCTTCTCTTAAATGATGATGCAGGAAAATTTGAATATCTTCTTTTTCTTGTATTGCTTGAAATGTTTGAAGAGATATTTGAATATTATATCCAATCCCATTGTTTTCAATGCAGAGTTCAGTAGGGTTTAGAGCTGTTATTTTACCTTTGATGTAATTGTACATAAGTCTTTAATTATTCTACAAAATTATTATAATTTAATGTCAAATGAAAGATTAGTTTCGTAAATTTGTAAAATTCAATTTGAGAGAGTATGAATGTTAAAGAAATAAGGGAGTCTTTTCCTATATTAAAATCTAAGGTATATAATAAAGATCTTGTTTATTTGGATAGTGCGGCGACAATGCAGCGTCCTAAATGCGTTATTGATAAGTGGAATGAACTTTCTTTGAAAAAGAATGCTAATATACATCGCTCTATGTATTATATCGCAGAGCAGGCTACTATTGAGTATGAACTTAGCAGGGATTATGTTAAAGACTTTATGAATGCCTCTTGTAGGGAAGAAATCATTTTTACTTCTGGTGCAACTGCAGGACTTAATATGTTAGCGTTTTCATTAGGGGAAGCATTAATTAAAGAGGGTGATGAAATTATTATATCAGAGGCTGAACATCATTCTAATATTGTGCCTTGGCAGTTAATGGCTCAAAGGAAGAATGCTAAAATTATCGTGTGGCATGTAGATGATAATGGCGAGTTGGATTTGGAGGAACTAAAGACTTTGATAGGGGAGAGGACTAAAATACTTGCTTTCACACATGTTTCAAATGTTTTAGGTATTTTAAATCCTTGCAAGGATATAGTTAAAATTGCTAAGTCGAATAATTTAATTACAGTTGTAGATGGCTCTCAGGCAGTAGTTCACGAAAAGATAGACGTACAGGATTTGGATTGTGATTTTTATGTTTTTTCAGGACATAAAATATATGGGCTGACAGGTACTGGTGTTGTTTATGGCAGAAAAGAGCTATTAGAGATAATGCCTCCATATATGGGAGGTGGCGAGATGATAGAGAATGTTACAATGCAAAAAACTACGTTTACAGAACTCCCTTTGAAGTTTGAGGCTGGAACGCCAAATTTCACGGCTATATCATGTCTTAAAACTGCATTGGAATTTGCAGAGAGTTTACGTACTAAAGATCTTGAAGATTATTATGAGAAATTAAAAGAGTATTTGTACGATTATTTTTCTCAAGATAAGAGTGTGCATGTACTAGGTAATATAGATAATCTTGCACGTAAGTTTGGTATATTTTCCCTTAGTATAGATGGGGTGCATCATCAAGATTTGGCACTGCTTTTGGATAAGATGGGAGTAGCTGTACGTTCAGGTCATTTATGTGCTCAGCCATTGCTTAGTAGATTTGATTTGACCGGAGTTACCAGACTTTCTTTAGCTATGTATAATACTATTGAAGAGTTAGATGTTTTTGTTAAAGCCTTTGAAAAGGCTGTTAAAATGTTGAGAAATGGATAAGACAATAAAGGAATTAGAGGCCCAAGTTGTAGCTGATTTTGAGCTTTTTGATGAATGGCTAGATAAGTATGAATACCTTATTGATTTAGGTAAAAAATTAGAGCCATATCCAGAGGAGGATAAGACTGAGGATAAGTTGATAAAAGGTTGTCAGTCAAAGCTTTGGCTGAATTTTAAGAAGCATGGAGATAAGATATTTTTTTATGCAGATAGTGATGCTATTATTACAAAGGGTATAATATCCTTATTAATATCTGTATACTCAGGAAGGACTGCAAAAGAGATTGCAGAAGCAGAGTTTGCCTTTATAGATCAAATAGGATTAAAGGAAAATCTATCTCCTACACGAACTAATGGCTTGATTGCTATGATACAGAAAATCAGACAATTAGCTAGAGAAAATCAATAAAATAAAAGTAATTATGAATCAAGAAGTTTTAACTGCTGAAGATGTTAAGGCATTAGAACCCTTATATAATAATGTAATATTGGCTTTAAAACAGGTTTACGATCCTGAAATACCCGTTAATATTTATGATTTAGGTTTAATATATGAGTTATATATCAGTAAAAATCATCACGTTAGTATAAAAATGACATTTACAGCTCCAAGTTGTCCAATGGCAGATGAGGTGCTTGCTGATGTTAAGCAGAGCGTTGAAGATGTGCCAGGCATAGAGTCTTGTGAGATAGAATTGGTTTTCGAACCTGCTTGGGATAGGTCAATGCTTTCTGAGGAGGCAAGGCTGGAGTTGGGTTTAGATTTGGAGTAATGGCAAAGGTTGATGTATATTTTTCTTTGGGCACTAATTTAGGTGATAGAAAGGCTAATTTAGATAATGCAATATCTTATATGGAAGAGATGTTTTTATCTAAGGCTGAAAGAAAGGCAAGTTATATTGAAACAGAAGCATGGGGATTTGAGTCTGAAGATAAATTCCTAAATACTGCTGTTTTATTTAATCTTAACAATACTTTTGCTTCAAGTTTGGAGCATGCTTTGGATATTTTGGACAAGTGCAAGTGTATAGAAAGGAAGATGGGCAGAAATGAGGAGATTAAGTATCATCTTGATGGCTCTCGAGCTTATAGTTCTAGAATTATTGATATTGATATATTGTATTACTCTGTTGAAAATATTCAGAGCAATAGATTAGTCATTCCTCATGCTAGTATTAAAGAGAGAGATTTTGTATTAATACCTTTAAGAGAAATAGCAAAAGAAGAACTTATTAGTGCATATCCATATATATTTAATCAAAATTATTAATTTTGCACTTTCTTAGTAAATGAATAGATTATGACACAAGAAGAATTATTTAAAGTTTTAGTTGCACATTGTAAGGAATATGGTTTTATTTTTCCTTCTAGTGAAATATATGATGGTTTAGCCGCTGTTTATGATTATGGTCAGATGGGTGTTGAGCTAAAAAACAATATTAAGAGATATTGGTGGGAGGCTATGACTCGTCTAAATGAGAATGTCGTAGGAATAGATTCTTGTGTTTTCATGCATCCAAAGGTGTGGGTAGCATCTGGTCACGTAGCCGCTTTTAATGATCCATTGATTGATAATAAGGATTCTAAGAAAAGGTATAGAGCAGACGTTCTTATTGAGGATTATTTAGCAAAACTAGAAGAAAAGATTAATAAGGAAGTAGAAAAGGGTAGGAAGAAGTTCGCAGAAGGCTTTGATGAAGAGCAGTTCCGTAGTACTAATCCTAATGTTCTAAGAATTAAGTCAAAATATGATGAGATTCATAGTCGTTTTGTAAATGCCTCAGAAACAAATAATCTTAAAGAGTTAAAAGATATAATTATAGATGCAGAGATTGTTTGTCCTATATCTGGAACTAAGAACTGGACAGATGTCCGTCAATTTAACCTAATGTTTAGTACTCCAATCAGTAATACTGGAGAAGATGATGATAGGATATATTTACGCCCAGAGACAGCACAAGGTATATTTGTGGATTATCTAAATGTGCAGAAGACAGGTCGAATGAAGATACCTTTTGGTATTGCTCAGATAGGTAAAGCTTTTAGGAATGAGATAGTAGCTAGACAGTTCATTTTTAGAATGAGAGAGTTTGAGCAAATGGAAATGGAGTTTTTCTGTCGTCCTGGAACTGAAATGGAGTGGTTTGAAAAGTGGAAGGAGCAAAGAATGAAGTGGCATGTAAATTTAGGTATGGGAGAGGAGAATTATAGATTTCATGACCATGAAAAATTAGCACATTATGCAAATGCAGCAGCCGATATTGAGTTTAAATTCCCATTTGGCTTCAAAGAGTTAGAGGGTATTCATTCTAGAACAGATTTTGACCTAGGTAATCACGCTAAGCTATCTGGTAAGAAGATACAATACTTTGATAATGAGACAGGAACAAGCTATGTCCCATATTGTGTTGAGACATCGATAGGTGTAGATCGTATGTTTTTGGCTGTATTATCAAATTCTTATAAGGTAGAGGAATTGGAAGGTGGCGAGTCTAGGGTTGTTTTAAGCATTCCTGCACCATTGGCACCTGTTAAATTGGCTATTTTGCCTCTTGTGAAAAAAGATGGTCTTCCTCAGTTGGCTCAAAAGATTGTTGATGAAGTTAAATTTGATTTTGCTTATCAATATGATGAAAAAGACAGTATAGGTAAAAGATATAGGCGTCAGGATGCAATAGGTACACCATTCTGTGTAACTATTGATCATGAGTCTTTAACTGATAACTGTGTTACTCTAAGAGATAGGGACACAATGAGCCAAGAAAGAGTGCCTATTGATAAATTAAGGGAAATAGTTGATGCTAAGGTAAATATGAGAAATTTATTGAAGAATTTATAGACTTTTGCTAGAGTATATTGTAAAATAGCTAAGATAATATCTATAAAATACTTGTAATAAATATTTAGACTAAAATGAGATGAGCCCCAAAAGTTTGGACGGGTTAAACATTCTTCAGTTATAGAAAGAGTTCAGTATCATACTGGACTCTTTCCTTTTAACTGATAGTTATTCTTTTATTATTGTAATAGTGAAGTAATCTTCTAAAGTCTTTATAAATATTTCAGAAGATTTTAATCTTTCCAACCTTGAGCTTTTAAAGATAGTTCTGCACCTTCTGGACTAACTAAGACTGCACCAACATTACTTTGGGCTAAATGTCCAATAATTTCAAATTCAGGGAAGTTCTTTCCTATTACTTCCATTTTATTAATAGGGAAGACAAAGATAAACTTATAGTCTTCACCACCATTCATTGCAGCAGATATTGGGTCTATATTTAATTCTTTACAAAGACTTATACTATTACCCTCAAAAGGTATCTTTTTAGTGTAAATCTTTGCTCCAAGTCCAGAATCTTCTGATAGCTGTTTTACGCTATAAGCAAGACCTTTATTACATAAATATGAAAAAGATGGGATAAGTTCAGCTTCTTTTAGCCTATTAATAAGATTATTATCTACTTCTGGCTTTAGATAAGAAGATATAATCATTTTATATTTATCAATAGGTAGATTTTTCTTACTTGATCCAGAATCTAAAAATGCAATTTTTTCTTTTTCAAGAAGTTGTAAGCCTAAGTATGCGGCACCAATATTGCCTGACACGCATATCAGATCTTTAGATTGGGCTATCTGTTTGTGTTTTACTATCTCTTTTTCTATGCTGGCAGTAGCTGATACGCTTATATTTAATCCATTATTTGATGGAACTAGATCTAAATCTATATGTTGATATCCATGTTCCTTGGCGGCTATACAGAAACCTTCCCAAAATAATTTTATGTCTTCAAAATCAAGTTTAGCAGATACTCCTAGGACAATGTTTAGTAATCTACATTTAGCCATAGCTGCAATTGCTTTGGCTGATATGGCTGTTGCGATTTTATATCCTAAATGTTTAAGAGGAAAGTATATTAAATCAAAATCAATACCTTCTACAAATACTGAATGGACTTGAATAATATTTTCACCTATATTAGTTTGATATTCTGATAAGGAGTTAATAAATCCACTTGCTTCGTATAGTTGTTTTATAGCTTCGTGTTTACCTAAATCAGCAAAAGTTTGTTTTTTCATAACAAATTAAATAAAATTTTCTGCAAAGTTAGCAGATTGATATTAATTTTCCTAAATTAGCAGAAATTAACCAATACTATGTCTAATAATATCTTTGTGAGAATATGGAGACTGTATTATGATGGCTTTAAAAATATGACATGGGGAAAGCCTTTATGGTTTTTAATTTTTTTAAAAGTATTTATTTTGTTTGCCATTTTAAGGGTCTTCTTTTTTAAACCACATATGTCAGGAAAAACTAATGAACAAAAAAGTTCAATTGTTGTGAATGTACTAACAAAGCACAGTGCCCCTAACCAAATAGAATTAAATGATACTGAATAAATTATATTAATTTCAATCTAACAATACATTATGGAAACAGCATTAATAGACTGGTCTAGAGTCCAGTTTGCCGTAACAGCTGCTTATCACTGGCTGTTTGTTCCTTTAACATTAGGTCTATCAGTTGTAATGGCCTTGATGGAGACTATTTATGTCGTTAAAGGTGATGAATTTTGGAAAAAAACTGCTAAATTTTGGATGAAGCTTTTTGCAATTAATTTTGCAGTAGGAATAGCTACAGGTATTATCCTAGAATTTCAGTTTGGAACTAACTGGAGTAATTATTCATGGTTTGTAGGTGATATTTTTGGTGCACCTCTTGCTATTGAAGGGGTATTAGCCTTCTTTATGGAAGCAACATTTTTTGCAGTAATGTTTTTCGGTTGGAACAAGGTCGGTAAGAAGTTTCACCTATCTGCAACTTGGCTTACAGGAATAGGTGCTAGTATATCAGCTTATTGGATCTTAGTTGCTAATGGCTGGATGCAACACCCAACAGGAACAGAATTTAATATGGATACTGTTCGTAATGAAATGACTTCTTTTTGGGCAGTTATAGGAAACCCTGTTGCCGTAGTTAAGTTTTTTCATTCAATCTTCAGTGGCTGGATGACAGGTGGTGCTTTTACACTAGCTATTAGCTCATGGTTTTTATTAAAGAAAAGAGAAAATCGTTTTGCTATTGCAAGTTTTTGTGTAGGTGCTATTGTAACTTTAGTTGGAGGTATTGTAACGGCTATTTCAGGAGATGTCTCAGGTCTAAGAGTTGCTCAGTATCAACCTATGAAATTTGCCGCAACAGAAGCTCTTATGGATGGCTCTAAATCAGCACCTCTAACACTTGTGCCAGGTGTAGAGATTCCTAGCATGTTGTCTATTTTAGCTACACATGATGTTGATGGTTTTGTACCAGGTATAAATGATATAGTTAATGGTTATACTGATAATGAAGGTAATGTCGTACCATCTTCTCAAGAAAAGATTGATAGGGGACGTATAGCAGTTGCAGCATTAGCTGATTATACAAAATATAAAGCTACTGACAAACTAAAAGCAGAAGAAGCTAAATCATTATTTAAGGAGAATGAAAAATATTTAGGTTATGGTTATGTGGATAAAGTGGACGATTTAATTCCAAATCTTCATGTTCCTTTTTGGTCTTTCAGAGTAATGATAGGTGCTGGTATGTTTGTAATGCTTTATGCTTTATTGGCACTATTCTTTGTTTGGAAGAAGAAGGTTAAGACTGTTAAGTGGTTACATGTTCTTGGCTTATTAACCTTGCCTGCTGTATATATTGCAGGACAAGCTGGTTGGATTGTAGCAGAAGTGGGTAGACAGCCATGGACTATCCAGGATTTACTTCCAGTTAATGTTGCAGTATCTAGTGTTAGTGTTTTTGCCGTTAAAACTACTCTAGCAGCATTCTGTATTATATTTACATTGTTCTTAGTAATAGAGATACGTATTATGCTAAAAGCTATTTCTAAGGGACCACAAATAGATGAAAATCAGTCAAATACTAAATTAGAGGAGGTTTAATTATGACATATGCAATTTTACAACAGTATTGGTGGTGCCTTGTAGCTGTCTTAGGCTCTTTATTAGTTTTTCTAATGTTTGTGCAAGGAGCAAATGCTTTGATTTTCTTTGTTGGTAAAAATCATACGCAAAGGACTTTGATGATAAATTCTACAGGACGAAAATGGGAATTAGCATTTACAACCTTAGTTACCTTTGGTGGTGCATTCTTTGCATCTTTCCCTCTTTTCTATAGTACTAGTTTCAGTGGTGCATACTGGGTATGGATATTACTACTCTTTACCTTTGTATTTCAGGCTGTATCTTATGAGTTCCACACTAAAAATGGTAACTTGTTAGGCTCAAAGGCTTTCCAGTTATTTTTAACTATAAACGGAGTACTTGCTCCTATTATTGTTGGTGCAGCAGTAGGAACTTTTTATACCGGTTCAAATTTTATAGTGGATAAGTCTCAGATGACAAGCATTACAGGTGGTGTTATCAGTTCTTGGGGCTCTGCTTGGCACGGATTAGAGGCTTTAACTGAACCTCTATGTTTAGCCTTAGGTTTGACAGTCTTATGTCTTGATCTTGTGTTAGGCTGTTTATATATGCTAAATAATATTGACAATGAAGAGCTTGCTAAGAATATTAAGAAATATCTATTTGGTTCTACAATAGCATTTTTAGTATTTTTAGTAGCATCTTTGGCATTACTTTTTACTATGAAAGGCTATGCTGTTGATGAGCAAGGAGTTGTAAGCTTAGTACAATATAAGTATTTTATAAATCTTATTGAAATGCCTGTTGCCTTAGTATGCTTCTTACTTGGAGCAGTTTTAGTAGTTGCAGGAATTGTAATGGGTTTATTTACAAAGTCAAAGAGGGGTATATGGCCTTCTGGCGTAGGAACAGTACTAGTCGTATTGAGTTTATTCTTTATAGCTGGATTTAATGGTACAGCCTATTATCCTTCTTCTACTAATTTACAGAGCTCATTGACTATTATGAATAGTTCTTCTAGTATGACAACTTTAACGGCTATGTCTTATGTCTCTTTAGCAATACCTTTTGTGTTTGCTTATATATTCTATGCTTGGCGTAAAATGGATAAGGCACCTATAACAGAGAAAGAAATAAAAGGTACTGAAGATAAATATTAGTAGATATACATATGTAATATTGGCACCCTATATTTTGGGGGTGCCTTTTTTATATTATATTTGTGCCAATTTTAATTACAAGTTATGAATAGGTTTATAGGTTTAACAAGTGTAATAATACTATGTTGTATTATATTATTTACTTCATGTAATAAAACAGAAAATGCCATTAAAATAGAGCAACAGAGTTTGTTATTTAATGTTACTAATGTAAATTTTGTTACAAAGTCACAAGAGGATATTGATAATAAGATAAGCTCTTGTCAAATAGCTGTTTATTCTACAAAGAATAAACTTGTTGCACAAAAGTATTTTAAAACATCCGATTTATCTAAACTAGAGTTTACGGCACAAGATATTTATCAAAAATTATTAAAAGATACCACATATAATGTTTATGTGTATGTTAATAGTGAAGAGTTTAATAAAGAGGAACTTACTTGGCCAAGAGCTTGGTTACCTGTTCCTCAGATTAATTCTTTTAAGGATAGAGGTATATTAGCCTTTGCTTTATCTAGCTTTGTGTATACAGGAGATAAACAGAGCATAAAATTATATACTAATAGGCTTTTCAGTAAATATCATATTAAGGTGCTGATGAAGGACTTAGAACAATATCAGATAAAATTGGAGAGGATAGCTGTTGAGAATGTCGGTAAAAAAATAGCCTTAGATAAAGATGTCCCTGATTTAGCTTATGAAGGGGATAGTGAAGAACTTAATTTAGATTGGAATGAAGAACTAAATACAATATTATATATACCTTCAACTACGAAGGAAAATAAGGTTTATATAAAATTACAGGGAAAGGTTAAAGATAGGAATAATGCCTCTAAGGGTGAAGAGACTATTGTTTATAAGGCTTATATTGGAGATGATTCAAATGGTATTGTTTCTAAGAATGAAGAGAGAATTAAGACTTTTAATTTGAAAGATAGAGATATTAATGAGCCGTATAGTGATTTTTATGTAAGTACAGAGATGACTCCTATTGATATGGGCTTTGATAATCCTATATTGAGGGCTTATGGTAGAGGTGCAGGTCCCCAAAGTCCCCAAAGAATGGAGATTAGCTTTTTTATGAGAAAGGGGAATAGGTTCTTAGAGTCTTTATCAGAGGATTTTGTTGTATTATCTGATAGTAGATATGTATCACCTACAAATATTAGAATACAAGAAGATGCTATAAATAAACGTTATAAAATAATTATGATTGTGGAAAGGCCCGCAAGAGATTACGATGCAAATGTTACAGTTCGTTATAAGGATTATAGTACGAATTTTAGCGTTATTTATAGATTTACAGAAATTCATGATTATTTGTTAGATTGGGATAATAAGGATGATGTTAATTATGCTTGGGCATCTAATAATGTTGAGGGGGATTGGATAAAGGTTGCAAGTAAGACTTTGATTTACAGGATAGATAGGATTGATGCTTCCCAAAATAATATTGAGCTAAATTATAATAAAGATGTATTGAAAATCGTTAGAAATTTAAATAATTATCAGATTTATGTTAAAAGGGGAACTCGTTCTTTTTCTGAAGAGGTCGTTGCTATGGATGATAAGGGAAATACTTCTAGTTTCAGAGTTAATTATACTTATAAAGTAGATTCTGATAGTTCTTCTTATAATTTAAATTGGATGTGGTTTGATGAAGATGAGGATGGTAATGAAATAGCCTCTATACTTACTGAACAAGAAATTCGTGAGATTGGAAATACTTCTGCTTATGGTAATGAAATAGTGGAACTAAATTATACTAATGGGGCAGGTGATTTAGGGGACTTAACACTGAATAATTTTGTTAAAACTCCTAAAATAGAAGTAGTTAGCATATCAAAAGAAACAAAAAATAATGTTAAGTACTATTCTGTAATGTTTAAATACAAGATTATAAGTGCTAATTATATAGATTATCTATTAGTAAAAACTGATGATGGTAAAGAAGCCAGTTTAAAAATAAAATACGTATATATAAGAGATTAAAGAGCTATAAAAAGTAAAAGGGAAAACCATCACGGCTTTCCCTTTTTTTTGTTTATTTAATATAAATACTTCTCAATGAATTGAGAATTGCAATAATCATTACTCCTACATCAGCAAATACAGCCAAATACATAGGAGCATAGCCCAGAGTCGCCAATACAAGCACTAATAGTTTAAAAGAAATAGAAAAAGCAATATTCTGCTTAGCTATTTTAACACTCTTTCTTGCTATATGTATGAGACTTATAAGTTTAGATGGTTTGTCGTCCATAATTACTATATCTGCAGCTTCTATTGCAGCATCGGAGCCTAGTCCACCCATTGCTATTCCTATATCTGCCTTAGTGATAACAGGAGCATCGTTTATGCCATCTCCAACAAAAGCTATATACTCTTTCTCTCCTACTTTATGTTTGAGTTCTTCTAGTTTATTTAGTTTATCCTCAGGTAAAAGTTCTCCACTATAATTCTCAATATTTAGTTTTTGAGCAATATCTTTACTAGTCTTGATATTATCTCCACTCAGGAGATGTATATCTTTGACATTAAGTTTTTTAAGTCCATCTATACATTCTATTGCATCTTCTTTAAGATTATCTGCAACTATGATATGTCCAGCGTATTCATTATTTATAGCTACGTGTAAGAGTGTTCCTTTGTCGTTCCCACATTCTCTTGTTAGAATATTAAGATTCTGCATATAGCTTTTATTGCCTATGCTTATAACATCTTGATTAATAGTTGCTTGTATGCCCCTTCCTGCTAGTTCTAGCACCTTGGTTACTTTGCATTCATCTTTTATTGGATGGGCACTGCTTATAGAATTAGCAATAGGGTGATTGGAAAGAGACTCTGCATGTGCTGCTAAGTGTAAAATCTCTTCTTTACTATATTTATCAAAATTATGTATTTCACTTAGAGTAAATTGCCCTTGTGTTAGAGTTCCTGTTTTATCAAATACGATACTATGTAATTTAGCAACTTTCTCAAGGAAGCTAGAACCTTTTACAAGAATTCCTTTTTTTGAAGCTGCTCCTATACCTCCAAAGAAGCTGAGAGGGATAGATATTACCAATGCACAAGGACAAGAAGCAACTAAAAAGCTTAAGGCTCTTTGTAGCCATATTGGAAATTCCTGATTGTAGCTATTAGATGAGAATAAGGGGCATATAAAGGCTAGAATTAGAGCTGAAAATACAACAAAAGGCGTATAATATCTAGCAAATTTATGTATAAATTTTTCGCTTTCTGATTTATTCTCACTAGCTTTCTTTACAAGAGAGAGTATTTTTGCAACAGTTGATTCTTGTGCAATTCTATCAACTTTTACTTTTAATACAGCTGTCATATTTATGCAGCCAGCGAGTATTTTATCTCCTACTTTTACCTCTTTAGGAAGACTTTCTCCCGTTAAAGCCATTGTATTAAGGCTGGACTCTCCTTCTATTACAGTTGCATCAAAGCCTATTTTTTCTCCTGCTCTAATTATTGCAATGTCCCCACGTTGTGCTTCGGATAATTTTACTTCAACTTCCTTTCCTCCCTTTTCTATATGACATAGCTCAGGGCTTAAGTCTATAAGATGTTTTATTGCATCTTTGCTTTTTCCTTCCCCCATTTCTTCTAACATTTCACCTATTTGGTAAAAAATAATTACAAAAATGGCTTCTATAAATTCATTCTCAATATTAGGGAAAAGCCCAATGAATAGTGCTGATATAGTAGCAATAGTCATTAAGAAGCTGATACTAAATATTTTACCTGAAGATACTTGTCTAAATGCCTTTAATATAATATCATAAGAGATTATTATGTAAGGTATTAGATATATAGAAAGTAGAGCTGTGTATGACAAAAGGTAGTTCTTTTCTATATAGAAACATAATAAAGCTAGTAATGTGCTAAAAGCTAATCTTATTTTAAGAATATTATCGTGATTCATAACTTGTGTAGTTTATACTACAAAAGTATATAATAAGAGTTGCAACTAAATTGCAAATATTGTGAGCTATTTAGTTTTTGTGCATTTATCACATAATCCATTAATTACAAAGTTGGCGTATTCTGCCTTGTAACCTTTAGGTAGCTTAATATAAGGTATTTTAGTTTCTGGTATGCAATAGGTATGCTGACAATTATAGCAGAAGAAATGAACATGGCTATCATCATCTTCATGTTTTTCACTACGGCATAGTTCGTATTTTATGCTATTACTTTCATCAGCAATGAGATGTACAAGCTTAGCTTCCTTGAATGTTGTAAGAGTTCTAAAGATGTTAGATTTGTCAATAGTATCAAGTATAAGTTCAAGTTCTGCGATGGAAAGAGCTGATTTACTTTGACTTAAAGCTTTAAGAACAGAGATTCTGTTAGCAGTACTGCGTATTCCATGTGCTGAAAGTATGTTTTCGTATTTTTCTTCCATAACAATTTTTAGATCTACTAATATCCTTCAAAATTACGCTTTTTTTTTGTGACAAGGTAGAGTATTTGTAACTTTGTATATACCAAAATTTAAAAATTCAATTTATGTCATTTGTTCACTTACATGTTCACAGTCATTATTCCATACTTGATGGACTTTCTTCAGTAGAAGGCTTACTTCAAAGGACTAAGGAGTTAGGTATGCCTGCAATAGCTTTAACAGACCATGGAAATATGTATGGTGTAAAAGAATTTTATAGTGTTGCAAAGAAGAAATTCCCTGAGATTAAGCCTATTATAGGCTGTGAAATATATGTCACAAGGCACTATGACCATAAATTGCAAGATAGCGAGCATCGTTCTTATTACCATTTGATATTACTAGCTAAAAATTATAATGGTTATAAGAATTTGATGAAAATAGTATCTTTATCGCATTTGGAGGGTTTTTACTATAAGCCTAGAATATCACATGAGATATTGGAGCAATATTCAGAAGACTTGATATGTTCAACTGCATGTATGGCAGGAGAGATTCCAAGAAATATTATAGCAGGCGATATTCAAGCAGCAGAAGATGCGATAGAATGGTATAAAAGGGTCTTTGGAGAAGATTTTTATCTTGAGGTAATGTATCATAAGACAGAGTTACCCAATCTATCTCCACGTGTCTATGAACAGCAAGTAAAATATTGTGATGTTATTTTTGAACTTGCAAAAAAGCATAACGTCAAGGTAATAGCTACAAATGACGTGCATTTTGCAAGGAAGGAAGATGGACCTGTGCATGATAGATTGATTTGCCTTACTACGAATGCCTTTATAGATGATGTAAAACGCTTAAGATATACTCAACAAGAATATATTAAGAGTGAAGAGGAAATGAGGGCTATGTTTTCTGAACATCCTGAGGCTATTGATAATACAATGGAGATATATGATAAGATAGAAAGGTACTCCATTGATAGAGGACACGTTTTACCTAAGTTTGAATTGCCAGATGATTTTATGTCAGATATTTCTAAACATTTATCTGATTACAGCTATATCATAGATGAAGGTAGGAATGACGAAGAGGGTAATTACAGAGGAGACGAGTTTTGTAATTCGGTAGCTTATTTGTCTTATTTGACATATCAAGGAGCAAGGCAGAGATATGGGGATAAGTTAAGTCCTGAACAGTCTGAAAGGATAGAGTTTGAGCTTAAAACTATCTGTCGAATGGGTTTCCCTGATTATTTTCTTATTGTACAGGATTTTATTGCTTATGCACGTAATACGGGGACATCTGTGGGGCCAGGTAGAGGTTCTGCCGCAGGCTCTGTTGTTGCTTATTGCCTTAAAATCACTAATTTAGATCCTATAAAATACGATTTACTATTCGAGAGATTCCTTAATCCGGAGCGTATCTCTATGCCAGATATCGATATAGACTTTGACGATGAAGGTCGTTATAAAGTTATACAGTATGTTCAAGAAAAATATGGTATAGATCATGTGTCTCATGTTATCACTTTTGGCACTATGAAGGCAAAGAGTGCAATAAAGGATGTTGCACGTATAAGTCATTTACCAATAGATGAATCCAATCGTCTTAGTAAATTAGTTCCTGATAGGCCTTTTACAATTATGGAAGAGAAGGAAGTTCCTTATGAAGAGGGACAGGAACTTAGTGAAAATGAGAAGATTGTAGAAAAAAATGGTCAAAAATTTAAGATAATATTAAAAGAAAAATCGCAAAAACCTACTATCAAAAATTGTTTACAATATTCTAAAGAGTTTAAGGAAGCTTATGATAATGGGTCAGACTTAGTGAGAGAGGTGATAGATTATGCTCAAAAACTAGAAGGTTGTGTCAGAAACACAGGAATACATGCTTGTGCCATGATTATTGGTAGAGGAAATTTAACAGACTATATCCCTATTACAGAGGCTGTTGATAAGGCAAGTGGGGCAAAAGTTTGGGTTTCACAATATGAGGGAAAGTTCATAGAAGATGTGGGAATGTTAAAGATGGACTTTCTTGGATTAAAGACCCTGTCTATAATAAAGCAATGTGTAAATAATATTAAGCAATCTCGTGGCGTTGATATAGATATTGAGAATATAGATATTGATGATACAGAGACATTTAAATTGTATAGTAGGGGAGATACTAAAAGTGTATTCCAGTTTGAGTCTGAAGGTATGAAAGAGTGGCTTAGACGACTTAAACCTAGTCGTTTTGAGGATTTGATAGCAATGAATGCCTTGTATCGTCCTGGTCCTATGGATTATATTCCATCTTTTGTAAATAGAAAGATGGGGGTGGAAGCAATTAGTTATGATCTTCCTGATATGGAAGAGTTCCTTGATAATACATATGGAATTACTGTGTATCAAGAGCAGGTAATGCGTATTTCTCAAAAAGTAGCAGGTTTTTCAAAGGGCAAGGCAGATAAATTGCGTAAGGCAATGGGTAAAAAGTTAATTGACGTCTTGCAATCTTTGTACAGTGATTTTATAGAAGGTGGTTTACGCAATAACCATCCTCGAGAAGTTCTGAATAAGATTTGGAAGGATTGGGAAAAATTTGCTTCCTACGCTTTTAATAAATCTCACTCTACATGTTATGCTTGGGTGGCATATCAGACTAGTTGGCTAAAGGCTCATTATCCTCTTGAATTTCAAGCAGCTAACCTTAGTCAGAATTTAAATAATATGGACGAGATTAAGGCTATAATGTCTGATTGTAAGCAGAATGGCATAAAGGTGTTGAACCCTGATATAAATGAAAGTTATTCTTTCTTTATGGTGAATAAAAAAGGGGATATACGTTTCGGCTTAGGTGGTATGAAGGGCTTTGGTGCTAATATAGTTGAGGCAATAGTCAGTGAAAGAGAAAAGAATGGGCTATTTGAAGATGTCTATGATTTTGTAGAAAGAACTTCTTCTTTTATCAATAAAAAATCTTTTGAGGCCTTAGTTTACGCGGGAGCATTAGACTCTTTTAATTATCCTCGTTATGTCTATTTTAATGAACTTGATGTCAATGCTAATCAGATAGATGCATTATTATCATATGCTGTCTCATATCGCAAGCTCAAAGAGCAAAGTGAGTTTTCTCTCTTTGCAGGGCAAAATGATACATTAATCAGTAGACCTGTTATTGTTGATACTGAGCAAGAATACGACGAACTGACATATCTACAAAAAGAAAAGGATGTCGTAGGAATGTATCTTTCTTCCCACCCATTGGATAAATATTCCTTTGCTATATCTGCCTTTACTAATTGTAATATAAGTGAGTTGTCAGATACAATAAGTGCCTGTGAGAGGGAGTCTAAACCTATAAAAGTTAGAACAGCAGGATATATAGTAAGCAATGAGAAAAAGCTTTCTAAGAATGGCAAACCTTGGGCAATAATTAAAATTGAGGATTACTTAGGTTCTTATGAATTAAAGCTTTTTGGAGAAGATTATGAGACTTATATCCCATATTTACAAGAGCATACAGCAATATTTTTAGAGGGAGATATACGTCCTCGTTATAAACTTAGTCCTTCGGATATTTCAGCAGGAAAAACTGCACCATATATGTTTAAGATTTCAGGTGTAAGTCTTTTAGGTAATGTTACAAGTAAATATGCCAATGCTTTAATCCTGCAACTTAATATAAATCAAATTGATGCAGAATTTAAGACTTCCTTGGTTGAAATGGTAAAAAAATATAGTGGGCCGACACCTTTTAAAATCAAGTTATATGACTCTGAACTTAAGAGTGATATATGTCTAAGTTCTAGGACATATAGTGTTGATTTGTGTGAGGATTTAGTCTTAAATCTTAAGAAGATGAATATACCTTATTATATAGATTTAAAGAATTAATGAAGATAAATAGATATTTCTTAATATTAAAAAGATAGTTGTTTGTATATACTAAGTTTAATAAACTTAATTATACCTATATATAAGTCTTATATTAGTGATTAAAATAAAAAAAAGAGGCTGATATTTAGTCATTTTGACTTTATCAGCCTCTTTTAGCATATTACATATAGTTTTACTTTTTCTTTTCTTCTAGTTTCTTACTAGCATCGTACATTACAGGTGTTCCAATCATGATAGATGCGTAAGTACCAATGATAATACCTAGAATTAGAGCTACAGCAAGTCCTCTGATAGATTCTCCACCAAATACAGCTATTGCAAGCATAGTTATAAGTGTTGAAGCTGAGGTGTTTACTGTTCTTGTTAATGTGGCATTTAAGGCACTATTAACCATCTCTTTAAGTTCTGATTTTGGATGTAATGCTTTTTGCTCTCTAATACGGTCAAATATTACCACATTGTCATTAATAGCATATCCTATAATAGTAAGAATGGCTGCAATAAATGTTTGGTCAACATCAAGGTTGAAAGGTAATATTCCTGTAAATAAAGAGAAGAAACCTATCACAATGATAGAAGTGTGAGCTAGTGAAACAACACCACCAAGACCCCATGTCCAACCTTTAAATCTTAAGGCAATATAAGCAAAGATTACAAGTAGAGATAGGATAACAGCTATAATTGCACCTCTCTTAATGTCATTTGCAATAGTTGGTCCCACTTTGTCAGAACTAATGATACCACTAGGATTATCCTGTGTTGATTTAAACTCTTCAAAGCTAAGCTTTTGATTAGCAAAGAAAGGTTTTACAGCGTTAAATAATTTATATTCAACCTCTTCATCAGCAGCAGTAGATTCATCATTTACCTTGTACTGAGTAGTGATTTTCATCTGACTTTCTCCACCAAATTGCTTAACTTCAACTGCACCATCAAATTCAGTCATTGCAGCATCTCTGATAGCCTCAGCTGTTACAGCTTTATCAAATCTTACAACAAAAGTTCTACCTCCAGTGAAATCAACACCATATGTGAAGCCTTTTATACTTATAGAAAGTATAGAGATTATTACTAAAGCTGACGATAAGATATATGAGAACTTACGTTTACCAATAAAGTCGAAGTTAGTATTTTTAAGAAAATCCTTAGTTAAATTACTTTCAAAGCTAATAGATTTTCCATTCTGAATTCTTCTTTCAAATATAAGTCTTGTGACAAATATAGATGTTAGTACAGATGTTAAAATACCTATAATAAGTGTTGTAGCAAAACCTTGAACTGGGCCAGAACCAAAGTAGTATAACACTATACCTGTAAGTAATGTTGTTACCTGACCATCTATGATAGCAGAGTAAGCGTTAGAATATCCGTCTGCGATAGCCTTGCTTAAGCCTTTGCCAGCAGCCAATTCTTCTTTGATACGCTCATATATGATAACATTGGCATCAACAGCCATACCCATTGTCAAGACTAAACCTGCTATACCAGGTAGAGTTAGTACAGCACCAAAAGATACTAATACACCAAATAAGAATAGCACATTACATAGAAGGGCAATATCTGCAACTAGACCTGCACCTTTATAGAAGAATAACATATATAAAAGCACTAAGATAAATGCCAATATAAATGAAATCATACCTGCCTGTATAGATTTTGCACCTAAAGAAGGTCCTACAACTTGTTCTTGAATAATTTTCGCAGGAGCAGGAAGCTTACCTGATTTTAACACATTTGTAAGGTCAGTTGCTTCTTCTACTGTGAAATCACCTGATATTTCTGAACTACCACCAGATATTTCAGAATTGACTCTTGGATAAGAATATACAAGACCATCAAGTACAATTGCAATCTCTTTGCCAATATTATCTTTGGTCATTCTTGCCCAAATATTAGCACCTTCTGCATTCATAGTCATAGACACAGTTGGAGTACCCTTATTTACGCCTTGACCATTATAGCTTACACGAGCATCTGATACTGAGTTTCCATCAAGAGGTGCCTTACCATCTCTAGACGCTACTTTTATAGCTATAAGTTCAAACCAATTACCTCCTTTAACTCTATTAGAAGCTTTAACTGTCCACATTGGACGTAGTTCAGAAGGGAAAAGTTCTCTAACTTCAGGCAGATTCAAGTAGTGGTTTACTAATGCTGTATCTGAAGCCTGAGCCATACCAATTGCAGCACTATTATACTGGCTTGGAATAAGCACAGAATAAAGAGGGTTTGCCTTTCTCTGTTTTTCTAGTAATTCGTTTTCGCTATTATTTAATTCTGATGCAACAAGGCTTGTATCATTGTGTTCCTTGACTTGGCTGTCCTTATCATCATTTTCAGATTTAAATAACTCAGCTAATCTAGCATTTGCCTCATCAAAGTATGGTCTTACCTCTTGCATGTCAAATGTTGGCCAGAACTCAAGGGAAGCTGTACCTTGTAATAGTTTTCTAACACGCTCAGGGTCTTTTACTCCAGGAAGTTCAACAAGTATTCTACCACTATTTCCCAACTCTTGGATAGATGGTTGAGTTACGCCAAAGCGGTCAATACGAGTCCTAAGCACGTTAAGAGAGTTTGCTAAAGCACTTTGAGCATCTTCTCTAATGATTTTAATAACTTCAGCATCAGTAGTTTCTGCATTTATTCTGTCTCTCATTTCGTAAGTTCCGAAAATCTGAGAAAGTCTTTGTCCTTTGCTAACTTCTTTCCAAGCTTCTTCAAATAGACTAATATAATCATTACTTGAATTTACATTTCTTTCTTTAGCTAATGCTATTGCTTTCTTAAATTCTGGGTTTTGGTTATAACCTGATAAGGCTTGTACAAGATCTTCAAGTTGGACCTGAAGCATGACGTTCATACCTCCCTTAAGGTCAAGACCTAGGTTGATTTCTTTTGCTTTTACTTCTTTGTAAGTATAGCCCAAGTAGATTTTTTCAGTAGAAATAGAGTCGATATATCCTCTTATCCTTAGTTTAGAAATTGAGTCAAGAGCATAAGCTTGATTTTCTTTACTAACCTTATTAAAGGCTGGACTCTGTTTGAATGCTTCTACTGCTTGTTCTGCCATAGAATCAGCTTTTTTCTCAAAATAAGAACTTACAGCTGTAAAAGATAATTGCCAGATACAAGCAATGGCTACTAGGATAGCTATAATCCTTATTACACCTTTACTTTGCATTTTATGTTAATTTTAAAATTATTAATTCATATTTATCTCGCATTTATTGCGAAAAAGTCAATTATAAATCCCAAATTTGTATTGCTTTATTTATCAGATATATCCACATATGTGAGTGGTTAGCATAAAAGTATTTGGTTATAAAGTCTTTAGCTGACTTTTTTACTATACTGGATATACCAATAGGCAATGGAGTGCAAATTTACTATTTTTTCTTATAAATAACTATATTATATTTATTTTATTGTATTTACGTTATGTTAAAATATTTCTATTTACTTATTAGTTCATTATGTTTGGGCATATGCTGTACTTTGCAGGCAAAAAGTTGGTATTTAGTTGAGGATAATATTGTTGCACAAGATTCTATTAAATTCAATAATTCTGAAAAATTTAAAGCTCTGATAAATGAGGCTAAGGATTTGATGAAAGAATATGATTTTAAGTCATCTTTAGATGTATACAACAAGGCTAAAACTATGTGTTCTGATACAGTGTTATTGTCTTCTATTAATAGAAATATTGCTGTGGTTGAGAATGCTTTATCTCTTACAAGATATTGTTTAGAGCCTAGTGTATTGGCTAAAAAAGTTTTCAGCAAAGAGGACTTCTTTATGTATTATCCTATATTGCATTGGGTGAAAAGTCCAAATGTATTAGATAGCCTTGGCGATGGTTCGATAATCCCTGCAATGTATGTAGATACGCTGACTAAACAGATAATATTTAGTAAAAAAAATGATATAGGTGTTAGAAATATTTATAAAACAGAATTAAGAGATAGTGTATGGACTATACCTAGTTTGTTATCTGAAAATCTTACAACAGAAGAGGATGAGATTTTTCCAATAGTATCATCTGATAAAAAGACTATTTATTTTTCATCGAAGGGCTTTTCCGGCATAGGAGGCTATGATATTTATGAAAGTCATTGGGATAACAATAAAAAGATTTGGACTAGTCCTATCAATATGGGTTTCCCTTTTTCATCTTTAGATGATGATTATCTGTATTATAATACTGACGATGGTCGATATACAATTTTTGCTTCTAATAGGTTTTGCTCTAAAGATAGTGTTGTTGTGTATGTGTTAGAATATGATAATGTTCCAGTTAGAAAATCTATTGATAGTCCTGAAGCCTTATTGTCTTTAGTAAGGCTTAATCTTAATGAAAATACTAACATGAATATAGAACAAGATAGGGTAAATGCTAGTCAGATTTCAAAGTCTAAGAAATATGCTAATGGTATTAAACGTGTAAAAAGCTTAAGGGATTCTGTTATAGCTTTTAATAAATCTATTGATACATATAGACTGCTGTTAGGGACTAATGATGCGAGTAAAAGAGATAGTTTATTGTCATTGATACAAGATAAAGAGATTAGTCTTGCCTTATTACAAGATACACTAAATAAAGCTCAGCAAGATTTGGAGTCAATTGAGATGCAGATGTTTATGGATAAGGATATTGTGAATATGGATTTTCATACGTCTGATTTAATTGCTAATGTTAAAGAGAAGAAGAATAAATATGTCTTTAAGAAACAACTGCCAGGAGAGCCAATAAAACTAAATTTTGAAGATATTGAACCGGAATTTGATTATACTTTTAGGATAGAAAAGGCAGGGGCTTTATTTGCACCAGATAATAAAAAGCCTAAGGGTCTATGTTATCAGATACAGTTAATATCATTATCTAAACAGGTAAGTATAGAAAAGTTGCGTGGCTTGACACCTATTTTTCTAGAATATAATTCTAAGGGTAGATATGTTTACAGTGTAGGTCTATTTACTTCTTACTCTGATGCTTTAAGTAAATTGTCTATTGTGAAAAAGCTTGGTTTTCGTTCAGCCTTTATAACAGCTTTCTTAAATTCTCAAGAAATAAGTATACAAACAGCAAAGAGCTTGGAATAAATTATGTATAAAATGGATAATTACTTGAATTGAGAAGTGATTTTTCTTATACTTGTACTCTATTTGCCTTTATAAGAAATAATGAAATAAAATAATTAATATACTAGAACAATTATGAGTAATTTTGAGAAAATAAAAGGTCTTATTAATGCACCTTTTACTCCGTTTTATAATGATGGAGAAGTTAATTATGAACCAATAGAGAGATATGCTAAGATGCTATACAAGAATGGCCTTAAAGGCGTTTTTATAAATGGTTCATCAGGAGAAGGATATATGCTGACAGATGAAGAAAGAATAAAGCTTGCAGAAGCTTGGATAAAAGCAAGACCTTCAAAAGATTTTAAAATAATAGTTCATGTTGGTAGCTGTGCATTAAAATCAAGTAAGATGTTGGCTAAACACGCAGAGAGTATTGGTGCTGATGGAATAGGTGCTATGGCTCCTCCTTTCCCAAAGATTGCCCGTATAGAGGAATTGGTTCTTTATTGTGAGGGTATTGCAAATGCTGCCCCTAGTCTACCTTTTTATTACTATCATATACCTGCATTTAATGGTGCTTTTTTACCTATGTTAGAGCTTCTTAAAGCCGTAGATGGAAGAATTGACAATTTTGCAGGTATTAAATATACATTTGAAAGTATCTATGAGTATAATCAGTGCCGATTGTACAAGGATGGCAAGTATGATATGTTGCATGGTCAAGATGAGACAATTTTACCATCTTTGGCTATGGGTGGTGCTGAAGGTGGTATAGGTGGTACTACTAATTATAATGGAATTAATTTAGTTGCAATATTGGATGCTTGGAAAGAGGGAGACTTGGAGAAGGCGAGAGAATTACAGAACTTTTCACAAGATGTTATCAATGTAATTGTAAATTATCGTGGAAACATTGTGGGTGGTAAACGAATAATGAAGCTAATCGGTTTGGATTTAGGTCCTAATAGAGTGCCTTTTAGGAATATGACTGATGAGGAAGAAGCTAGAATGAAACAAGAGCTAGATGCCATAAATTTCTTTGAACGTTGTAATAAATTCTAAAATCGAGGAGAATGTTTTCTAAAATATATTTTGATTATTGGGCTGAAAGGTATAAGAATGAATTGACAGATAATATATTACCTTTCTGGCTTAAATATGGAGTAGATAAAGTTAATGGTGGAGTCTATACTTGCTTGGATAGAACAGGCAAGTTGATGGATACTACTAAGTCTGTATGGTTTCAAGGTCGTTTTGCCTTTGTATTGTCCTATGCTTATAACAATATAGAAGCAAAACAGGAGTACTTAGATGTAGCTAAGAAAACAATAGATTTTATAGAAAAATATTGTTTTGATGCAGATAGGCGTATGTATTTTGAGGTGACAGCTGATGGAAGGCCATTGCGTAAAAGAAGATATGTTTTCAGCGAGAGCTTTGCAGCTATTGCTATGGCAGAATACTCTCTTGCATCTGGAGATAAGTCCTATGCAGAAAAGGCCTTGAATATTTTTAAGGATATGCAGTATTTCTTAAATACAGAAGGTATACTTGCTCCTAAATATTTACCTACTTTGCAGGCACAAGGTCATTCTATTACAATGATTTTGTTGAATGTAGCGACTTGCTTAAAAAAAGTTGTTGAGGATAAGTCCCTTAATGAACAAATAGAAAAGTCTCTTTTTGCTATTAAGAATTACTTTATGAATTATGAGTATAAGGCTCTGTTGGAGATGGTTGGAGAGAACGGAGAGCTTATTGATACTCTAAATGGCAGGACAATCAATCCTGGTCATTGTATTGAAACTTCGTGGTTTCTGATGGATATAGCAAGAGAGCGTAATTGGGATAAAGATATAATAGATACAGCATTAACAATATTGGATTGGTCTTGGGACTGGGGCTGGGATAATGATTTTGGTGGCATTATTAATTTTAGAGATTGCAAAGGCTTCCCAAATCAAGATTATTCTCAGGATATGAAGTTCTGGTGGCCTCAAACTGAAGCTGTTATAGCTAATCTTTATGCTTACTTGATAAGCGGAGATCAAAAATATGTACAAAGACATAAAGATATTAGTGACTGGACTTACTCCCATTTTCCTGATGCTGTGAATGGAGAATGGTATGGGTATTTACATAGGGATGGTTCTATTGCACAAGATGCTAAAGGTAATATTTTTAAGGGACCTTTTCATATACCACGTATGATGATAAAATCCCATCTATTGTGCAAAGAGATTAGTAGCAAATTAAATAAACTGATATGAACTCACTTGTAAATAAAAAATATTATCCTTGGCTTGTTGTTGCTTTGTTATGGGTAGTAGCCTTGCTTAATTATATGGATAGGCAGATGTTATCCACAATGCAAGACGCAATAAAGGTAGATATATCAGAATTAGGCTCACCTGAAAATTTTGCTAGTTTAATGGCTATATTTTTATGGATTTATGGTTTAATGAGTCCTTGGTCAGGTTGGGTAGCAGATAGGCTTTCAAAAAAATGGATTATTGTAGCGAGTCTTACTGTTTGGTCTTTTGTTACTTTTGCAATGGGCTTAGTACAAAATTATCAGCAGATGACTATTTTGAGAGCATTTATGGGATTTAGCGAAGCTATGTATATTCCTGCAGGCTTATCCTTAATAGCATCTTTTCATTCTGATAAAACTAGGGCCTTGGCAATAGGTATACATATGACAGGTTTATATTTGGGACAAGCACTTGGAGGTTTTGGATATAATCTTGCAGAGCTTTTTTCGTGGAGGACAACTTTTCAAGTATTTGGCTTGGTAGGTGTGTGTTATGGTGTGGTTCTTATTTTATTGTTGAGGGATAAACAACAGGATAATACTAAACGAGAAATTACACAAGGTAAAAATGGCTCATTATTACTTTCTTTCAAGACCATATTTTCTAATATATATTTTTGGATATTGTTATTATATTTTGTAGCACCTAGCTTACCTGGCTGGGCAACAAAGAATTGGTTGCCAACATTATTCCAGGAGAATTTAAATCTAAGTATGTCTTGGGCAGGGCCAATCTCTACAATAACTATTGCAGTCTCTTCATTTATAGGAGTTTTAATAGGAGGTAGATTGTCTGATAAGTGGGTGCAAAGAAATGTTAAAGGTCGTGTATATACTAGTAGTATAGGTACAAGTATGATGATACCATCTTTAATATTTTTAGGACTAGGTAATAGCGTTGTAACTGTCGTTGGAGCGGCATTATTATTTGGTTTGGGCTTAGGAATGGCAGATGCCAACCATATGCCTATACTTCAGCAATTAGTACCTTCAAAATATAGTTCTACTGCATATGGCGTAATGAATATGTGTGGAGTCTTTGCAGGTGCAATCGTTACTAATGTTTTAGGAAAATTGGGTAATAATGGTAACCTTGGATTTGGTTTTGCTGTTCTGGCTATCTTTGTAGCAGCTGCAGTTGCAATAGTATTAGTCTGCTTGAAACCTAAAAAGGAATTATATTAGATTATGAGACTTATATATTTATTAACAGTATTAATAATTAGTTCTTGTAGTATGGATACATTGAAGATACCAAATGATAAAGGCTTGTCAGCTGTTTTTGCCACTGTTTTTCCCTCAGGAAAGATTGTTGTTGCTGGAGGCTGTAATTTCCCCGATAAGCCAGTAAGTGAAGGCGGAAAAAAGGTGTACTATGATGATATTTATCTTTTTAGTAATGATAAGTGGTCTGTTATAGGTAAGCTTCCTAAGAAAAATGCTTATGGTGCCTCTGTCTTGTATGGAGATAAGTTGATCTGTCTAGGAGGAATGAATGAAGAAGGAAGTCTATCAGATGTTTTTTCTATTCAGGTAGATGAGAATGATAGATTGCAGATAGATTCTTTACCTTCATTGCCATATAGTATAGACAATGCAAATGCTTGTATTAATGATGATAAACTGTATATTGCAGGAGGTATTCAGGCTAATAAAACAAATAATCTTTTTGTATTAGATTTGAAAAATATTGAAGAAGGTTTTATAGACCTGGGTATAGTCCCATATGGCAACAGGGTACAAGCACCAATTGTAGCAAAGGATAATTATGTTTATCTAATCGGTGGTTTTAATAATGATAATGACAAGGTAAGTCTTTTTGATAATATATTAAGATACAATATTATAGAAAAGGCATGGGATAAGAGTATAGATTTACCTAAAACAAATGAGGGGGAGAAGCGTTGCTTTGTTGGAGGTAATGCTATTTTACACAATAATCATATACTTATTACTGCTGGTGTAAATTATAATATCTTTGAAAAGGCTCTTAAAGGTGAATATAAGGACTATCTAAGGCAAGAAGTTGAGTGGTATAAATTTAATAAAGATTTACTATCATACGATATTAAGAATGAGAGCTTTAGTACACTTGATAGCAAGGAAAATTTTGCGCGTGCAGGTGCTGCTATTGCTATACATAATGATGATTTATACATAATATGTGGGGAATTAAAGCCCGGAATACGTTCTGCTGATATTTCTATATATAATTTAGATATTAAATAGTATGTTACTTCCTTATGTCTTTTATTATAAGGAGTAGCTTAGAATAGTTTATAGTATGTTAAGCTGCCGCATTATCCTGTTTATACAGGCTAAGCGGTAGCTTATTTTATAGATTATGACATATTTTATCCATTTTATTTTATTGTTATGTATTAAGTAGTCGCGAGGTCGTCATTACTCCTTTTATTAATTAGTTAAAACTCGTTGTGAAGTTTTTTAAAAAGTAGTCGCGAGGTCGCATTATTTATTTTATCAATTAGTTGAAACTCGTTGTTAAGCCTTCTAAAAAGTAGTCGAGAGGTCGCATTTAGCAATTTGAAATATGACCTATCAATAAAATTAAGCAATAGTTTATTTGTTATACAATATTATTTTATCTATAAGTATACAAATGTAGTAGTTGGTATCTTTAGCATCAAGTTATGCTGTTGCATGAAGTATTATTAGCTATAAATATCAATAATCTTATAAATAGTTTGTATTTTATAATAAGAGTTATTAAATTTGTCCCCGATAAACATTGTCTGTCTGGTTTGACCTATGCCCGAGTGGTGAAATTGGTAGACACGAAGGACTCAAAATCCTTTGTCCCTTAAAGACGTGCCGGTTCGAGTCCGGCCTTGGGCACATTTAGGAGCTATTTAGCTCCTTTTTTTATTTGCATTGATTCTCTGTTTAGTAATTGTGTACTTATATTAAATCGCAAGTATAGTTCTGATAGATTACTCTAATTTAGTATAAAACATACTAAATTACTTAGTTATGAGATATATTCTCATATTTATTAATTAAATATAGTATTTTGCAATGCTAAATAGGTTCTTAACTTAGATTATGTAATACTTCAATATTTAATAAATCATTTTTGTATTTAAGTTTAAGATAATCAGGATAATCTGAGCGAAATTTTTCTATTAATTCATCTCCATTGCATCCTAATTCTTTTTGAATAAGCAAGCCTAAGTCTGTACTTGTTGTACCTAACAATTTGCACATAGCGTCAAAAGTTATATCTTTCACTAAATAAAGTTTGTCTTCTAAAAGTAATGTGCTGAAGTTTTTGTAGTGTTCTTGTAGTGTCATAGTTTTTCTTTTTTACAAAGTTGAATAGATTTAATTTGATTTTCTACGAAAACTGGATTATTAACATTTTTGTTAGCAAGATTTTAGCATAAGCTATTATAGAATAATTGTTATATTTGTTAAAATGTTTTGAATTTTAATAAATTAAGCGAATGAAAAAGATAATTCTTTCAATTTTGTCAGTAATGATACTGGCTTTATCGGCAAAGGCTGATGAAGGAATGTGGTTACTCCCATTGCTTCAGAAAATGAATATTAAGACTATGAAGAAAATGGGTCTTAAGTTAAGTGCAGAAGAAATATATAGTGTTAATAAATCCTCTTTAAAAGATGCAATAGTGCAATTTGGGGGAGGTTGTACAGGTGAAATGATATCTGATGAGGGTTTGCTTATAACAAATCATCATTGTGGTTATAGTTATATACAACAGTTATCATCTGATGAACACAACTATCTTGAAAATGGCTATTGGGCAATGAATAGGTCTGAGGAAATCCCAGCGCCTGGCCTTACAGTTACATTTTTGCAAAGAATGGACGATGTTACACAGAAGATTAATTCTAAAAAAGAGGAGCTTGCTAAGTCTTACTCAGGTAAGGATTTAAACTTGCATGTAACAAAATATATTGATGGGCTTGTAAAAGAAGCACAAGAAGCTAATCCTAATTGCAAAGTTGAGATTGAAGATTTTTATAATAAAAATGTTTTTTATCTAATAATCTATAAGGTGTATAAGGATGTGCGTTTTGTAGGTGCACCACCTTCTTCAGTAGGTAAATTTGGTGGAGATACAGATAACTGGATGTGGCCAAGACATACCGGAGATTTTTCAATGTTTAGAGTGTATGCAAATGCAGATAATGAGCCAGCAGAATATTCTGTTGATAATGTTCCTTTTCGTCCTAAAAAATCACTTGCAATATCTCTAAAAGACGTAAAGCAAGGCGATTTTACTATGACAATAGGCTATCCAGGAAGTACAGAGCGTTTTCAGACAGCAGAACAGTTTAAATCAATGTTGGCTAGTAATGCTATTAGGATAAAAGCACGTACTATCGCTTTAGATATAATGAAGTCATATATGTCTAAGGACCCTTCTGTTAGATTGAAATATGCAGACAAAGCCGCTCACCTTTCTAATGGCTGGAAGAAATGGCAGGGTATGGAGCTTGCATTTGATAAGTTGTCAGTTATAGATAAACAATTAGAAAAGGAAAAAGATTTATTGGATTGGATAGCACAATCAGAAGAGCGTGTTGAGAAATACGGAAATCCTATTGATTCTATTAAGAAGGTAAGCGAAGAAATGTCAAAAACTTATAATGATTTAATTACAATCAATAGTTCTTTAGTGATGTTTCCTGTCTTATCTTCAGTTATGAAGCCTCTTGTTAGTCTAAAAGATACAACAATGGCAGCTGAAGTGTTATACAATGCTTTACTCCCTTTATATAAAGATTATTATGAGCCTTTAGAGAGGGATTTATCAAAGGCAATCTTATCTTTTTATGTTAAAAATTTAGATAAGAACTATTCAGCATTTTTGGGTGAAGATTTAAGTGATGCTTTTATTAGTGACTATGTAGATAGTTTGTATAATACGAGTCTTTTTGCTAATAAGGAAAGTTTTGAGAATATAAAAGGTAAAACATTATATCAAATAGTGCAAGACCCTATGTTTATGCTTTATGTTAATGTTAGTGGGCTTTATAGGAACTTAATAGTTGATTATAGAACGTATTTAAGTCGTTTGCAAAATGCTAGCATTAAGTATGGAGCGGCTAAATTGGCTTATAATGAGGGTAAGGCAACATATCCTGATGCAAACTTTACTATGCGTCTAAGTTTTGGTACTGTGCAGCCGTATTCACCAAAAGATGGTGTAGATTTTAGGTTCTATACAACTTTAAAAGGTGTAATGGAAAAAGAAGATCCTAGCAATTATGAATTTATAGTACCTGCAAAATTGAAGGAATTATATAAGAATAAAGATTTTGGTGCATATGAGTCTAAATCAGGAGATTTGCGTACATGTTTTTTGACAACTAATGATATAACAGGAGGTAATTCTGGTAGTCCTGTCTTAGATGCAAAAGGCAATTTAATAGCTTTAGCCTTTGATGGGAACTGGGAGTCTATGTCAAGTGACGTGATGTTTGAACCTGATTTGCAAAGATGTATTTGTGTAGATATACATTATGTGCTATTCTTAATTGATAAGGTGGGTGGTGCAGCTTATCTACTTGATGAAATGAAAATTGTGAGATAAATGACTAAAGAATCGATAATAGAGTCTCTAAAGCAAGTTCTTCATCCAGGAAAGAGTAATAAGAATATTGTAGACTTGGGACTTTTGGAAGATGTAATATTGAAAGATGAAAGGCTGGTTGTAATACTAGCCTTTCCTCAAAATAGAGATCCTCTGGCAGAATACATAAAGGGTAGTGTGAGAGCAACTCTTTTTAGAAGTTTTCCAGATATAAAGGATGTTGAGGTAAGTGTTAAAAAGAAAGAAAAGACAAAAACTGTTGTAGAAGATTTAGGCCTAGATGAAATTAATGATATTTCCCATATTATAGGTATAGCATCAGGGAAAGGTGGAGTTGGCAAATCTACGGTAGCAGTAAACTTGGCCATTGCTCTTGCTCGTCTAGGTTATAAGGTCGGTCTAACTGATGCAGATGTATATGGTCCTTCAGTGCCTATTATGACTCAAACAGAAGGTGCTTTGCCTGAAGTTATAAATGAGAATGCTAAGGAAGTAATTTTACCTATTGAGAAGTATGGTGTAAAATGGATGTCCATAGGTTATTTTGCTAAACCTGGTCAAGCTTTGATATGGCGTGGTCCAATGGCTTGTAGTGCTTTGAAGCAGATGGTGTTGCAGATAAGGTGGGGACATTTAGATTTTCTTTTAGTTGATATGCCTCCAGGAACAGGTGATATTCATATTAGTCTTGTACAGGATATTCCATTAGAGGGTGCAGTAATAGTTAGTACCCCACAAGCCGTAGCTCTGGCTGATGTAGAAAAAGGTGTTGATATGTTTAGGAATAAAGATATCAACAGGAAAATTTTCGGCTTAGTGGAAAATATGGCTTGGTTTAGTCCTGCTGAGTTGCCTGATAATAAATATTATATTTTTGGAAAAGATGGCGGAAAAGAGATGGCTGATAAGATGTCTATCCCTTTATTAGCACAAATACCTTTAGTCCAAAGTATAAGGGAAGCTGGTGATAAGGGGGAACCAGCTGCATTATCTGATGGAGCAGATGGAAAAGCTTTCATGGATTTGGCGAAAACTTTAGTAGATATAACAAAGAGATAAAATTTGTTTTTCTTATAGATAAATACTATATTTGCAAGCCCGCAAAGTGTGTGGGTGTATAAATTATTAATAAACAATTAATTAACAAACCAATGCCTGGATTAATTGGAAAGAAAATCGGAATGACTTCCGTTTTCGGTGTCGATGGGAAAAATATTCCATGCACCGTTATTGAGGCTGGTCCGTGTGTAGTTACGCAGTTACGTACAGTAGAGAAAGATGGTTATGCCGCTGTACAACTTGCCTATGACGAAATTACAGAGAAACACACCAGCAAGCCCCTAAAAGGGCATTTTGCAAAGGCAGGAACCACTCCAAGAAGAAAGTTAGTAGAGTTTTCTGCTGATTTTAATGGAGAGCTTAAATTAGGCGATGTTGTTGGACTTAACGATGTTTTTGAAGGAGTTAAGTTTGTAGACGTTGTTGGTACTTCTAAAGGTAAAGGATTTCAAGGTGTAGTAAAACGTCACGGTTTTGCTGGAGTAGGAGGTAAGACTCACGGTCAGCACAACAGACTTCGTCACCCTGGTTCATTGGGTGCATCATCTTGGCCATCACGTGTATTTCCTGGTATGAGAATGGCAGGTCATATGGGTAATGAAAGAGTTAAGGTGCAAAATCTTACTATTGTCAAGATTATACCTGAGAACAATCTTATTGTAGTTAAAGGCTCTGTTCCTGGAGCTAAAGGTTCTTATTTGATTTTGGAGGCATAGATTATGGAATTGAAAGTATTAAAAATCGACGGAACAGAGTCTGGAAAGACAGTCGTTCTAGAAGAGAAGGTATTTGGTATTACTCCAAATGATCATGCTATATATCTTGATGTAGTGCAATATCTTGCTAATCAACGTCAAGGTACTTCAAAGACTAAGGACAGAAGTGAAGTTTCGTATAGTACTAAGAAGTTAGGTCGCCAGAAAGGTGGCGGTGGTGCTCGTCACGGATCATTAAAAGCAAACATATTTGTTGGTGGTGGACGTGTATTTGGACCAAAACCTCGTACATACACTTCTAAATTGAACAAGAAAGTAAAACAGTTAGCAAGATTTTCTGCCCTTTCTTATAAGGCTCAAGAGAATGCTATTAAGATTGTAGAGCCATTTGCAATGGAGGCTCCTAAAACTAAAGAGCTTTTGAAAATTGTAGATGCATTAAAAGCTGGAAATCGTAAGGTTCTTATAGTTCTTCCAGAAAATTCTACAAATATTTTCCTTTCTTCAAGGAACATCCCGGAAGTTAAGGTTATCACAGTGAATGAAATCAGTACTTATGTATTAATGAATGCGTATTCATTAGTCTTAGTTGATGGTGTTCAGGATATTCTTGCTTCAAGAGTTAATTCATAAAAAATTGAGAGATGGGAATTATAATTAAGCCAATCGTAACAGAAAAATTAACGGCTCAGGGCGAGAAGTTGAACCGTTATGGTTTTGTTGTAGATCGCAATGCTAACAAATTGCAGATTAAGGCAGCTGTTGAAGAGATGTATAGCGTTTCTGTATTAGCTGTTAATACAGCAAACTACCATGGAAAGAGAAAATCACGTTACACTAAAACAGGTGTAGTAAAGGGTCGTATGAATCATTTTAAGAAAGCATATGTTACTCTTTCAGGTGATGATAAGATTGATTTCTACAGTAATATTTAAGGTATAAAGCAATGGCAGTAAGAAAATTCAAACCAGTTACTCCTGGTCAAAGGAATAAGGTAATCAGTGCTTTTGACGAGATTACCACAAAGAAACCTCATAAAGCATTGCTAGAGCCTCTAAAGAGCTCAGGTGGACGTAATAACACTGGTCAGATGACTATGCGTTATATCGGAGGTGGTCATAAGAGAAAATATCGTATTATTGACTTCCTAAGGGATAAGGACACTTGTACAGCAACTGTTTTAACAATTGAGTATGATCCAAATCGTAGTGCACGTATAGCACTAGTAGAATATAAAGACGGAGAAAAGAGATATATCCTTGCTCCTAATGGATTAAAGGTAGGACAAGAAATTGCATCAGGTGCAGATGTAGCACCAGAAATGGGCAATACTCTTCCTCTAAGTGCAATTCCAATTGGTACATTAGTACATAATATTGAGCTTCGTCCTGGTCAGGGTGGTGCCATGGCACGTTCTGCAGGTGCATATGCTCAGTTAGCAGCACGTGAAGGCAAACATGCTGTTCTTCGTCTTCCTTCAGGTGAGACTAGAATGGTGTTAGTAACATGTCGTGCAACTGTTGGTACAGTATCAAATCCAGAACATAATTTGGAGTCTTCAGGTAAGGCTGGACGTAGCAGATGGCTAGGCCGTAGACCTCACAACCGTGGTGTTGTAATGAACCCAGTAGATCACCCAATGGGTGGTGGTGAAGGTCGTCAGTCAGGAGGTCATCCAAGGTCTCGTAAGGGCTTACCAGCTAAGGGATACAAGACACGTAACCCTAAAGCACCTTCAAATAAGTTTATTATTGAAAGAAGAAAAAAATAAAGGAATAAATATTTAGAGTTATGAGTCGTTCATTAAGAAAAGGTCCATACATACAGGAAGTATTGGAAAAAAGAATCCTTGCTATGAATGATGGTAGCAAGAAAAAAGAAGTGATCAAGACATGGTCACGTGCTAGCATGATTTCTCCAGACTTCGTAGGCCATACAATTGCAGTTCATAACGGAAATAAATTTATTCCCGTTTATGTAACAGAAAATATGGTTGGCCATAAGCTAGGCGAGTTTGCCCCTACAAGAACTTTTAAAGGCCATTCAGGCAACAATAAGAGGTAATTTTTAAAAGATTAGATTATGGGAGCTCGTAAAAGACAAATGGCTGAAAGGCTAAAAGAAATTAAAAAGAGTACAGCGATAGCTAAGTTGAATGATGTACCTACATCTCCACGTAAGATGCGTTTAGTGGCAGATACAGTAAGGGGTGTAGAAGTAAATCGTGCCTTAGATCTTTTGAAATATTCAAAAAAGGCACCTTCTATTCGTCTTGAAAAATTACTTCGCAGTGCAATAGCAAACTGGGAAGCTAAGAACCAAGATAGCAGTAAAGAATTAGATAATGGAAATGTATACGTAAAAACTATAATGGTTGACGGAGGACGTACGCTAAAAAGAATTCGCCCTTGCCCTCAAGGTAGAGCAGGTAGGATACGTAAGCGTTCTAATCACGTAACTGTAGTTCTTGACGTAAGGAAACCATCAAAACAGGAGGAGAAATAATATGGGACAGAAAACAAATCCTATCAGCAACAGAATCGGTATCACCCGTGGTTGGGACTCTAACTGGAGTGGTGGTAATTATGCAGAGAAAATAGCAGAGGACTATAAAATTCGTCAATATCTTGCTAATCGTCTTGCAAAAGCAAGTATTTCAAAGATTGTAATTGAAAGAACTTTAAAGCTTATAACTGTCACAATTCAGGCAGCTAGACCTGGAGTTATTATCGGAAAAGGTGGACAAGAAGTTGATAAGCTTAAAGAAGAATTGAAGAAAATTACTTCAAAAGAGGTTCAAATTAATATCTTTGAGGTAAAAAGACCAGAAGTAGATGCTACTATAGTAGCAGACAGCGTAGCACGTCAGATAGAAGGCCGTGTTTCTTATAGAAGAGCTATTAAGATGGCAATTGCTTCAGCTATGAGAGCAGGTGCAGACGGTATTAAAATACTTATTAGTGGTCGTGTAGGCGGTGCAGAAATGGCACGTAGCGAGATGTATAAAGAGGGACGTACTCCTTTACATACATTCCGTGCAGATATAGATTATGCACTAGCTGTAGCAAATACTAAGGTTGGTGCTTTAGGTATCAAGGTATGGATCTGCAATGGAGAGGTTTATGGAAAGAAAGATTTATCTCCAAATGCTGGTCTGTCAGCTGCTAATGTACAGGGCCAAAATCAAGGACGTTCACGTTCTGGCGACAGAAGACGTGGTGGACGTAATCGCAGAAATTCTCAGAATAATGAGAATAAATAATTAGAATTGTCTAATTTTTATTATATTTATGCCTGCTAATGTAATATTTAGTAGGCATTTTTCTTAAAATAATTAATTAAAAACATGAAATCAAAAATAATTTTAGTATTGCTAAGTTTAGCTGCCATTCTTAGTTTAGTGGCGTGTGGTCCTAAATACACTAAATCAAGCGAAAATGTAACGCTTATAGCAGGTGATATTCAAGATACTCTTTTGACTGCTGTATGGATTAAAAGTACTGATATTGATACAATTGTTCAATTAGATAAGGGTAAATTCTCTATTGAAATTCCAAATAATAAGTCTGAATATGCAAAATTAGTTACTCAAAAGTTTAGTACTTCTATTATTCCTGATGGTTCTATTATAGAGCTAAAATATGATGGAAAGGAATTAGTAATGGAGGTTGATAAAGAAGGTTCTGAGAATTTATTGCTATTTGATTTAGATAAAAAACTAAATGAAAATAGGCTCAAGAATATTGCTGTAAGAATTAGAATGAGTCAGCTAGGAGTAGGAGGAGATTCTCCTCAGGCAGATACTATTAGAATACTTAATGCAGAAGTAGATTCATTATGCAGATTATTTGTTAGTGAAAATATTGATAAATTTGCCGCTGTTCCTGTTATTGTTGAAGACAGAATATTCTCAACAGAGGAGATGCTTGGCTTGATTGAGCAATTAAATGAGGATGCTAGACAGAATAGTTTTATTCAGGCTATCATCAGGACACAAAAGGCCAAAGAGGCTACATCTGAGGGTAAGATGTTTGTTGACTTTACAATTCCAGATAGTGACGGAAAAACAGTTAACTTCTCAGATTATGTAGGTAAAGGAAAATATCTTCTTGTAGATTTTTGGGCATCATGGTGTGGTCCTTGTCGTAGAGAACTTCCATATATAAAGGATGTTTACAAGAAGTATAAAGGTAAGAAATTTGACGTTTTGGGTGTTGCTGTTTGGGATAAACCAGAGGATACTAAAAAAGCATCTGAAGAGTTAGGAATAACTTGGAATGAGATTATTAATGCACAGGCAATCGCTACTGATGCTTATGGTATTGAAGGTATTCCTTGTATAATTTTATTTGGACCTGATGGTACAATTGTAAAACGCGGCTTGAGAGGTGCAGGAATAGAGGAAGCAGTTAAGTCAGCATTAAGAAGAAAATAGATTGAATTTATACATAGTATGAGTCCCTTGATATATTTTATATCTAGGGGCTTTTTGAACTATATAGCCTTTTTAATAGTGCTAATTTATGGCATTTATGGCTATTTGTTACATATTAATTAGCATATCTGTAAAATTTGTTGGACTTAGAAAGTAAAATATCTTCATTACCACATCTACCAGGAGTGTATCGTTATTATGATACTAAGGGGAATGTTATATATGTAGGGAAGGCTAAGGATTTGCATAAGAGGGTGGCTCAGTATTTTGTTGATAGGGAGCGTTTGACAAGAAAAACTAGAATATTAGTATCTAAAATTGCTGATATACAATATTCTGTAGTTGATACAGAAGCTGATGCACTGTTGCTTGAAAATAACTTAATAAAAGAATATAAGCCCCGTTATAATATTCTCTTAAAGGATTCTAAGACATACCCTTGGATATGTATTACAAATGAAGATTATCCAAGAGTATTTTTAACAAGAAAAATAGATAATTCATCTTATTTGTACTATGGGCCTTATAGTTCCGTTGCTCATGCGAGAGCCTTACTTGAATTGTTTTCAGATTTATATCCATTGAGAACTTGTAGCTTGAATATTACACCAGAGGCTATCAAAAATAAAAAGTTTAGGCCATGTTTGCAGTTTCATATTAAGAGATGTAGGGCTTGTTGTACAGGTAATATTTCTATAAAAGAATACAGGTCTTATATAGATGAGATTGTAGAGATGCTAGGGTCTGGAGCCAGAAATATAATTAGTCACTATAAAAAAAGAATGTTTAAGGCAGCTGATGAGCTTGATTTTGAAACAGCTGAGAGTTATAAGGCTAAAATAGACTTACTTAATAATCATTATAGTAAATCTATTATAAATAATTTAGCTATTAGTGATTTAGACGTTTTTTCTTTAGACTTAGAAGATAGTAATGCTTTCGGTAATTTTATGAGAATTAGAGGAGGAGCAATAGTAAAGTCTATTAATCTTTCTTTCACATTAAATATAGAGGAAAGTCCAGAGAGTGTATTGAGTCAGTTTATAGCAGAAATAAGTGCAAAATTTGGAGATTTATCACAGGAAATAATAGTTCCATTTATTCCTGATGTAACTATTGATAAGATAGTCTTTAAAGTTCCGCTCAAAGGGGATAAAAGGGCCTTGTTGGAACTTAGTATAAAGAATGCTAAGGAACTTAAATTCAATATTTTAAGGCAAAGGGAGTTAAAAGACCCGACATCGCATTATGATGCAATATTACAGAGTCTTCAAAAAGCATTAGGTATGAATGTCTTACCACGGCATATTGAGTGTTTTGATAATTCTAATATACAGGGTACAAATCCTGTTGCTTCTTGTGTTGTTTTTAGAGATGGAAAAGCAAGTAAGAAAGATTATAGAAAGTTTAAGATAAAAACAGTAGTAGGAGCAAATGATTATGCTTCCATGAAAGAGGTTGTGTATAGACGCTATTCTCGTTTATTGCAAGAAAATAAAGATGATTTGCCTCAATTAGTCGTGATTGATGGAGGTCGTGGGCAATTGGCTTTTGCTTATCAGGCTTTATCGGAGCTAAAATTAACAGACAAACTCACCGTTATTGGATTGGCTAAGAGGTTGGAAGAGGTAATTAGGGTATCGGATCCTTATCCTTTATTTATAGATAGAAATGCTTCGGCACTAAGATTGTTACAGCAGATAAGGGATGAAGCCCATCGCTTTGGTATAAGTTTTCATAGATCATTGAGAAGTAAGGAGCAGATACATTCTATACTAAGGGATATAAAAGGACTTGGAGAAAAAACTGAGCAGAAACTTTTAATGAAATATGGTAGTGTAGAACGTATGAAAACTGTATCAATTAATGAGCTGACAGATTTTTTAGGTAATAAAAATCTTGCAAAAAGAATAAATGAAACATTAATTAATATAAATAATGAAAGCTAATTTAAAGAGTTTTAATTTTTGGTTTAATATCTTTCTGATAGTCGGAATGATTATTTCTTTGTCTATTGTAGAGTTGCATGAGCATTCAGGAGGCATAGAGCATAATGGTGCACAGAGATGGAAAGATATTATTATCTCAATAGGTGCTTTAATGGGCGTCTTAAATACAGTATTAAGTGCAAATGGTAATATTTATAACTTCTTGTTTGGCGTTATAGAGGTTTGTATATGTGCATATGCAAATTGGGAGGCTAATAATTTAGGTATATTCTATCAGCATATTTTGTATTTCCTACCTATGCAACTTATAGGATTTTGGCAGTGGATAAAAAGAGGTGCAGGAGTATCTAGTAGTGGAGAAGTGATAAAAGTTAAGGCAAGGAAATTAACATTAAAGCAGTTCTTCTACGTCTTGTTTGTCTATGTATTAGGCACAGTAATCTGTTTTGTCGTACTTTATTATATGGATTATAAGGCATTGATGAATAGGGATATAGAAAATATTGACATAATGAAGATAGCCTTAGATTCTACAGTAGTTATGTTAAATATTTTAGGTCAGATCTTGATGTCTCTTGCTTTTGTGGAGCAGTGGTATATTTGGACTGCAGTTAATATCTTCTCTATATTCTTATGGCTTAATAGAATAATAGCAATGCCTATGGAGAGTTTTACTATTGTTATGTTAATTAAGTATATATTCTATTTACTAAATTCATTGAATGGTATTAGAATATGGTTGAAGCTTAGTAGAACAGATACTGATATGAAGATATGTTCTAAGCAGCATTGTTGTTAAAGCTTATCTACTATCTTTAAGACGAAAAATTTGTAATTAGGTTAATTTTTGTTATATTTGCACCTGCTATCTTCATATTAGGATAGTGTTCATAAGTAATAAATTAATTAAAATAATAAAATTATGTCACGTGAAGAAATTTTTAACGAGGTAGTAGAAATCATCGTTGATAAATTAGGAGTAGAAGAGTCACAGGTTACTGAGTCTGCTAGTTTCGCAAATGATCTTGGTGCAGATTCTCTAGACACAGTAGATTTAATTATGGAATTCGAGCATAAGTTCGATTGTAAGATTCCTGATGAAGTAGCAAGCAGTGTTACAACAGTTGGTGGTGCAGTTGATGCTATTTATAATTTTGTATCTCAGAAAAGCTAAATTAAATTGAGTTTGTCTGATATAAAATAAAAGACTTAGAAATTTTCTAAGTCTTTTATTTTTTTGTGTATTACTTATTATCAAGTGAATATGTTGCAAATGTTAATTCTATTCTAGGCCTTTTATGCTTATCAGGAAAATTTGTTCCATTTAGAATTAGTTTATAAAATCTATTTTGGTCTAATTGAATAACTTTTGTCTGATTATTAGATTGGCGCATACTTGGAAAACCTATATAATTATATGGATATCCATATGCTCCGCCGTATCCTCCATAACTACCATAACCGCCATAACCATAGCCATATCCTCCACCATAGCCATTCATCATTGAGTAATAATATTGTGCAGCTTCAAGTTCACGTCTTCTATTATCTTCCTCCTCAGTTAGACTTTCTCTGCTTGTTAAAGTTTCTTCAATCATAGGAAGCAACCATAAATCAAAGTTATCTATATCTTCGTCGTTATTTAATTGGAGAAGGTCTTGAAGGAGCAAAGTTATGTCAGCTCTGTATTCTTCTAAAGATTTATTGAGCATACCTTTATTTATGCTACTTATTCTATTATCAGGTATGCTGACATAGCGTATAGTATCCCTTTCACCGTTTTTACCTTTTCTAACCTCCTTTAGAGTGGGGCTAAGAATGTAAGGAAAATAATTATACCCATCTTTATTCTTTTCCAAACAATATGGCATAATCAAGCTCGCTTTACTAAAGATGATATTGGAAGAAGTTTTCTTTTTAATATTCTCTAGGGCATTTTTAATATCTCTCGCCATTATAACTGGTTTAAGCCCATTTTCTCCTTCAAAATATATACTTTCTTCTACTTCTCGTGAGCGTATCTCTTGTGGAACTGAGTAATTGTATGCTAGTTGGACAAGTTCGTTGAAGTTAGATGTTAGCAAGCCGTCAGTATTATGCTTCTTTATTGGCCCAAGATAGAAAAGTTCCGTAGTATCTCTTCTTCCTATATTTGGGTATTCAGCAGAGAATTTTAATTCAGCATAAGTTCCTAATACATTTCTGTTTACTAAGTCAATTGGAAGCTTGAACATATTTATTCTTCCTCCTACTTCCTTAGCCGTATTTGTAGATAGTACTACTCCTGGATATTTTTTTGTGTATGTATCTATATCTTTATAGTCATCATTAGTCATTTGAAGGTATCTCTCTCCAAATTCCTTATTGAAATGTACAACTAGGGAGTCAGAGCCATTGTATATGTCTGATGATGAGTTAATAAGAATATCTTTATCGTAATCAATGTCGGGTGTACTAGTACTTGTGTTAAGGGCTGTGTTCAGACTGTAGGCATTGATATTTTGCAATATAAATCTATCTTCGTCTTTTAGGGTGGAAGCATTATCAAATACTGCTTTTAAGGTAAAACTTTTGAATATGCGATTTTTACCAAAGTCAATATTTGTTCTAAAAGGAACTATACTGAATGCTGTTATTTTTTCTGTTAGCCCAAAATCTTTGTCATTTATAGAACCAAAGGCTAGTCTGGTGTTGCTAAATTCGCTAAGTCCTTCTGGCACCTTGTTTTGAACATTTGTTAGATATATGCTATCTATATGATGAAGCTCAAATTTCTGATCCTTAGGAACAAGAGATTTTCCTATCTCTGGATTTACTTTAAGACAAGAATTGCTTATCAATAGAGTAAAAAGAACTATGATTATGGATATTTTAGATTTCATTGTAAAATTTATTATAATCATCAAGATATGTTTCATCTTTTATAGATGTTTCATTAAATTCAAGGATAGGAATATCTAATGTTTTGCTGTGATCAATGATTTCCTTATCAATATTATTGGCTGCAAAGATGATACCATCAGAATATTCCGTTGCTAACTTAGCTAAACTGATACCGGTCGCTTCCTTTAGTATCTCAGTGTCTTTTTCTGATATGCCATTTACAAGGGCTAATTTATTAAAGTCTTTATTGAACACTTTTTCAGGCGTATCGTCATAAACGGATAGTACAACTTTGCTGTTTGTGAAAATAGGGTCATCTTTATAGATTTTTTTCAGATACATTGGTAGTAGATGTGATATCCATCCATGACAATGTATAATATCTGGAGCCCATCTCAGTTTCTTAACTGTTTCTAACACACTTCTGCAGAAAAATATAGCCCTTTCAGCATTGTCAGCAAAGAAAACACCGTTTTTGTCAAAAAAAGTCTCTTTCCTTTTAAAATAATCCTCATTGTCTATAAAGTATACTTGTAATCTTGCTGCAGAGATTGAAGCCACTTTTATGATTAACGGCCTGTCAAGTTCATTTATCACAATGTTCATTCCTGATAACCTTATAACCTCGTGCAACTGATTTTTTCTTTCGTTTATGCTACCAAATTTTGGCATAAATGAACGTATCTCATTCTTCCTTTCTTGAATACCCTGTGGTAGATACCTACCTATATTTGCAATATGAGACTCTGGTAGGTATGGGTATATTTCAGAATTAACAAACAGAATACGTTTCGCACTTTTCCCCATAATAATAAGCTTTTTAAATATATGCAAAGATAGTAAATTTTTAAGCTTTTTTCTTATATTTGGGGATATTTTGTGTGTACTATACTTTACTCAAAATGGTTTTAAATAATAAGAGATATGCCTAGAATAGAAAAGAAAATAATGCGTAGACGTTTGGCAAATGCCTATTTATCCTCTGTGATAAGTATTAGTTTGGTCTTATTTCTTTTAGGTTTTTCTGCATTAGTATTTCTTAATGCACGTGCTGTTTCAGATTATTTTAAAGAAAAGTTAAGCTTATCTTTGATATTATCCCCTTCAACAGATGAGAAAAGTGCGATAAGGAAGGTTGAGTCTTTATCAAAATTGGATTTTGTGAAGCAGGCAAATCTTGTTACAAAAGAGCAGGGAAGACGAGAATTAATAGAACAATATGGTGAGGATTTTTTGAGAATAATAGATGATAATAGCTTGGATGTTCTTCCTCTGTCTATATCATTAAGTTTGAAAGCTGATTATGTAAGTGTTGATAGTCTAGCTAAATTAGAGAAGAGATTTGATAAAGACCCTATGATTAGTGAGTTTATTTTTACTGTATCTTTGGTAGAAGCTTTAAATTCAAATATTTCCAAAATCTCATTAATTGTAATGGCACTGATATGTCTTTTGTTGTTTATTTCTTTTGTCTTGATAAATAACACTATGAGATTATTGATTTATTCAAACAGATTTACAATACATACAATGAGGCTTGTTGGTGCGAGTAGCTTTTTTATAAAAAAACCATTTTTATTAAAATCTACCATTCTTTCTATTATTTCATCTATATTAGCCTCTGCTTTATTAGCCCTATGTTTGTATTTCTTAAATCAAGAGTTTACTAATCTATTTGCATTGCTTTCTGTAGATAAACTTCTTATGGTTATAACCTTTATATTTGTGTCAGGGCTATTTATTTGTTTGCTAAGCACTTTATTAGCAGTATCTAAGATAAGTGCATTAAATAGAGATGAAATATATGCTTAAAAATAATAATATGGAAAATAATTCAAAAATGCCTCTAACAGCAAAGAGTATTAAATTTATGCTGGTAGGCTTTCTTGTTATGTTGGCTGGATATATTATGATGATAGGATTTACTAAAAATGATCCTCAAGTGTTCAATTATGATATATTTGATTTTAGGCGTTTGGTAGCAGCCCCTTTAATTATTCTAGCAGGTATAGTCATTGAGATTATATCAATTATGGGTATATTCACTGGTAAGAAAAAAGATTAATTATGTATTGGTGGCAGGCTCTATTATTGGGTTTAGTTCAGGGATTTACAGAATTTCTACCTGTTAGTAGCAGTGGACACTTAATGCTTATAAGGGAGCTTTTGGGTGTCAATGCTGAGCATTTCTGGGATTTTACTATGACAGTGCATTTAGCAACTGTGTTGAGTATTATCTGTGTGTTTTATAAGGAAATCTTCTCTCTTTTAAGGGGGCTTCTTGCTTTTAAGTATAATAAAGAAACAGATTATGTTTTTAAAATTGTAATATCAGTTATTCCTGCTGCCGCTATCGCTTTATCTTTTAAGCATGTTCTAGATGAAATATTTGAAGGTAGCCTTATAGTTGTTGCCTTCTCTTTATTGATTACAGCATTTTTGTTACTTTTGTCAGAACTCATAAGTAAGAAAAATATCGCAAAATCTACTAATCTTAAAAGACATAAATCTTTGAATGAACTATCATATGTTCAGGCTTTTATTATTGGTATTGCACAGGCTTTTGCTATTCTCCCCGGCTTATCTAGGTCGGGTTCAACAATAGCCACAGGCTTGCTCTTAGGTATAAAGCGTTCAGTCGTCGCTCAATTTTCCTTTATGATGGTGATAATACCAATAGTGGGCGAACAGCTATTATCTGTACTGAAATCAACAGGAGAGGCTTCAGGTTTAAGCTTTACTACATTAGCTATAGCCTTTATTTCTGCTTTTGTGTCTGGCTTATTTGCTTGTAAACTTATGATAAGCCTTGTTAAAAAGGCTAGCCTGCTTTATTTTTCAATATATTGTGTTGTTATAGCAGCTATTATATTTATCTTATTCTAATGCAAGAAAGGGTTCTAACATATTTTGTATCAGATGTGCACTTAGGTTTAGAAATCTCTAATCCCATACTTAGAGAAAAGCGTTTTTGTACATTCTTGCAGTCAATAGATAAAAAGAGGACGGAATCTTTATATATGTTGGGAGATGTATGGGACTTTTGGTATGAATATAAAAATCTTGTACCTAAGGGCTATGTAAAAGTCTTTGCTGCTTTGGTAGACTTGATTGAGTCTGGAGTAAAAGTGTATTTTGTCAAAGGTAATCATGATGCCTGGATAGGGGATTATTTTACAAGCTTGGGTATTATTGTTTTGAATGAGATAGTCTATACAAATATTGGTGTCGAGAATTTTTGTTTGGCACATGGTGATGGCTTAGGGAGAGGTTTGTACTCGTATAAATTTATGAAATCTCTCTTTTCATCTAAAGTCCTGAAATATCTTGTAGATTTGTTACCTACAAGTTGGCTGTTTTCAATAGCAATGTCTTGGTCAAAAAGAAGTCGCTTATCTCGTTCACATTCTTATGTTTTTAATAATGAAAAAGAGCCCTTGTATAATTGGGCGTTGAATTATTCAACGACAAATAAGGTGGATTATTTTATTTTTGGTCATTTTCATACAGAGGTTTCATTGCAATTAAGTACTAACGCAAGATTTTATATAATGAAAGACTGGATTAAGGACTCTTATTTTTTAGAGTACAATGCTATATCTAAAAGCTTAGTTGCTAAGACTCATCTTTAGGATAGCTTCCAAATACTTGGTAGTAAAGATGATTGTATCCACCAGCTTCCCATATTTTAATAAGTTCCTCTGTCTCTTTATCATCACCTTCAGGGTCATATTTTTTCTTAAGATCAGAGCCAAACAGTTTGGCCACTCCTTGCCAGAAGCCAGCAGTAAACCAGTTCTTATATTCTTTAATTATACTATAAGAGGAGCGTCCAACCTCTCTATCTATAAGTCTAATAAGAAGTTTCCCTTGAGAGATGCTCATATTCTTCATTTTCTGTGCATAGGACTTAAACAGATTGTCCTGTACAGTGTTTATATAAGCTTTTCTATCTCTTCCTTTAATATTTCTACTTTTGAGGGTACTGTCAGTTTTATTTAGTATGAACCTAGCTTTTAGAGCATATGGGTATACTTTCCCAAAATTATAAACGAGCTTATAGTGTTTTCGCCAGTTTTTTACTTTTTTAAAGCCCCAAACTCCAGAAGCCCTTATATTATCAATGTATACAGTGTCTTTCCCTATCACCCTATATTTCATAATCGCTCTATTATTTTGAGAATAAAGAGTGTAGTTAAACGCATATAGCAGTATTGTAATTAATAGTAATATGTGCATTCTTCTCTGCATGATGCAAATTTAGCAATTTATAATTATAGCCTATATTGTATAGTCGAAAATATCTAAATATTTTTTATAAGTGTGTATGTAAATAACTGTGTATCAAATTTATGACCTTATAAAAATTGTGTAGAAAATATGTTAAAATATTTTTAAAATTATTTGTTTTTAAGATATTTTTTGTATCTTTGCAATCCCTAAAGTGGATAGCAGTAAGCCCAACCGACTGATATTCAGATAGATGGGGATTTGGGAATATTTTTTATAAAGTAATACAGCAATGTTACAACCAAAAAAAACTAAGTTTAGAAGGGAACAAAAGAACGTGATGAAGGGTATGGCTCAAAGGGGTCATCAGTTAGCCTTTGGTTCATTTGGATTGAAAACCCTTGAAAATTGTTGGCTTACAGCACAGCAGATAGAAGCTGCTCGTCAGGCGATTACTCGTCGTATGAATCGTGAGGGGCAGGTTTGGATTAGAGTTTTTCCTGCAAAGCCTTATACAAGAAAACCTTTGGATACTCGTATGGGTAAGGGTAAAGGTGATCCTCAGGGATTTGTTTGCCCTATTACTCCAGGTAGAATTTTATTTGAGGCTGAAGGAGTGGCTTTAGAGATTGCAAAAGAAGCAATGCGTTTGGCTGCTAATAAGTTACCAGTTGCGACAAAGTTTATTGTTCGCAGGGATTATGTTGAATAGATTAATGGAGAATTGATATGAAAGCGTCAGAAGTACGTGAGATGTCCATTGCAGATTTGCAGGACCGTATAGGGGTGGAAACTCAAAGGCTTAATAGTATGAGAATTAATCACGCTATTTCTCCATTAGAGAATACATCCGAATTTAATAAGATCAGAAAAGATATAGCTCGTATGAAGACTATTCTTGCTGAGAAAGAAAAGGAACAGAACTAAATAAATGCCCCATGGAAAGAAATCTTCGTAAGGAAAGAATAGGTATGGTAGTCAGCAATAAGATGGAAAAGACTATTGTAGTGGCTGTCGAGATTAGAGAAAAACACCCTATTTACGGCAAGTTCGTTAAAAAGACCACCAAATTAGTTGCTGCAGATGAGAAAAATGAGTGTAGTATTGGCGATAAAGTTCGTCTAATGGAGACTCGTCCTCTAAGCAAGACTAAGAGATGGAGATTAGTAGAAATTGTAGAAAAAGTTAAATAGCGATGATACAGCAGGAAACACGTTTACAGGTGGCTGACAATAGCGGTGCAAAGGAAGTTCTTTGTATCAGAGTATTGGGAGGTACAAACCACCGTTATGCTACAGTAGGTGATAAAATCGTTGTAGCAGTTAAGAGTGCTATTGCGGGTGGTGATGCCAAGAAAGGCTCAGTATCTAAGGCTGTAGTAGTACGTACAAAAAAGGAAATTCGTAGAGCGGATGGATCTTACATTCGTTTCGATGATAATGCTTGTGTTCTTCTTAATAATGCAGGAGAACTAAAAGGCACACGTATCTTTGGCCCTGTGGCAAGAGAGTTGCGTGAGAATTATATGAAGATCGTTTCACTAGCACCAGAGGTTCTATAAAAATAAGCATCATGAAAAAAATTCATATTAAGAAAGGTGATATAGTATATGTTAATGCTGGAAACGACAAGCATAAAACAGGAAAGGTGTTAGAAGTTATACCTTCTAAAGACCGTGTAGTTGTAGAAGGTGTTAATATAGTTAGCAAGCATACAAAGCCAAATGCAAAGCAGCCACAAGGTGGTATTATTAAACAAGAGGCTTCGATACATATATCTAACGTACAGCATCTAGACCCATCTAGTTCAAAGCCTGTTCCAACAAGAATAGGACGTAAATTTGTTGATGGAAAGAAGCTTCGTTATGCTAAAAAATCTGGACAGGAGATCAAATAGTTATGGCAAAGAATAATAAAGAAACTGTAGTGGCTCAGGCTTTACCTGCAGGATATGTACCTTCATTGAAGAAGGTTTACAAGGAGGAAATTGTACCTGCAATGATGAAGCAGTTCTCTTATACAACTGTTATGCAGGTGCCAAAACTACTTAAGATTACTATTAATGAAGGAGTAGGAGATGCTACTCAGGATAAGAAGTTGGTAGAAGAATCAGCTCAAGAACTATCTATGATAGTTGGACAAAAGGCTGTATTAACTACATCAAAGAAGGATATTTCTAACTTTAAGCTTCGTAAAGGAATGCCAATTGGTGTTAAGGTTACACTACGTGCAACTAAGATGTATGAGTTCTTAGAGAGATTGATTAGAATATCACTTCCTCGTATCCGTGATTTTAATGGTATTTCTGAGAAATTAGATGGTAGAGGTAATTATACTCTAGGTATTAAGGAGCAAATTATCTTCCCAGAAGTAGATATGGATAAGAACCCAAGAGTTCATGGAATGGAAATAACTTTTGTTACCTCAGCTAATACTGATGAGGAGGCTTATGAGCTATTAAAACAATTTGGTTTGCCATTCAAGAAACATAACAACTAAAAAATTAAGAAATGGCAAAAGAATCAATGAAAGCACGTGAAGTAAAACGTGCAAAATTAGTTGCAAAATATGCCGAAAAGAGAAGGGCTTTAAAAGAAGCTGGTGATTGGGTAGCATTAGATAAGTTGCCTAAGAACTCTTCAGCAGTGCGTATGCATAATCGCTGTTCTCTTACTGGTCGTCCTAAGGGATATATGAGAGCATTTGGACTTAGCCGTATTCAGTTCCGTGAAATGGCAAGTAATGGTCTTATTCCTGGAGTTAAAAAGGCAAGTTGGTAATTGCCTTATAAAATAGAATTTATTATTAACAATCGGATATCGGATATATTTAATATATCGGTTCTAAAAAATTAAAAGAAATGACTGATCCAATTGCAGATTTTCTAACAAGAATTCGCAATGCTTACCGTGCTGGTAACAAGGTTGTTGAGATTCCTTCTTCAAAGTTGAAGGTGGCTATGACTCAAATCTTATGCGAAAAAGGTTATATCCTTAGTTACAAAGTAATTGAAGGAAATCCTGGAAATACAATTAAAATCGCTTTGAAGTATCACCCTCAGACAAAAGAGGCTGCGATTAAGGGTATTGATAGAGTATCAAAACCTGGTTTAAGAAAATACTCTGACGTTAAAGATATGCCAAGAGTATTGAATGGTTTAGGTATTGCTATCCTAACAACTTCAAAGGGTGTCATCACTGACAAAGAAGCTAAGGCTCTTAATGTTGGAGGTGAAGTAATATGTTATGTTTATTAATTTAATCAAAATTAAGTAATGTCAAGAATTGGTAAATTACCTGTAAGCCTTCCGGAAAAGGTAAGTGTAGAGCTTTTACCTGGCAACGTTGTAAAGGTTAAAGGACCTCTTGGTGAGCTTTCTCAGAAAGTAGATAGAGATATCACTGTCACTATTGAGGATAACGAAATCAAATTCACTCGTCCGACTGATAAGCCAAGACATCGTTCTATGCATGGTTTGTATCGTGCCTTAATCAACAATATGGTTATCGGTGTATCAAAAGGATATGAAACTAAACAAGAGTTAGTTGGTGTGGGTTATAAAGTGGCTGTTCAAGGTCAAATAGTAAACTTCTCTTTGGGATATTCTCATGATATTCAACTTATGTTGCCAAAGGAAATTACAGCAGAGGCTAGTGCAGTTAAGAAAGGTGAGAATCCTGTTTTAGTTATGAAGAGCATAGATAAACAGCTTCTAGGTCAAGTAGCTGCTAAGGTTCGTTCGTTACGTAAGCCTGAACCATATAAGGGCAAGGGTATTAAGTTTGTTGGAGAACAACTTCGTCGTAAAGCTGGTAAGACTGCTGGTGCTAAATAATAGGAGGAACGAATTATGGCAATGAATAAAGTACAAAGAAGAAAAAGAATCCACTATCGCATACGTAAGCATGTTAATGGAACAGCAGAAAGACCTAGGCTTGTGGTGTTCAGAAGTAACAAAAATATTTATGTTCAGGTAGTTGATGATGAGCAGGCTATAACACTAGCTGCTGCTGCATCAAATGATAAGGCTCTAATAGTTGAGTGCAAAGGCAAATCTAAAAGCGAGGTTGCTGCTATTGTAGGAAAAGCTATTGCAGAGCGTGCAATACAAAAAGGTATATCACAAGTATCTTTTGACCGTGGAGGTTATCTATATCACGGTAGAGTTCAAAGTTTGGCTGATGCTGCCCGTGAAGGCGGTCTTAAATTTTAATCGAGGCTATGGCAAAAACAAATATTAAAAGAGTAAAGACAACAGAGCTTGAGCTAAAAGACAGGCTTGTATCCATTCAGAGAGTAACAAAGGTTACAAAGGGTGGTCGTCATTTCCGTTTTGCAGCTATCGTTGTAGTAGGAGATGAAAATGGCGTTGTAGGTTATGGTCTTGGTAAGGCAAATGAGGTTACAGCAGCTATTCAAAAAGGAGTAGAAGATGCTAAGAAGAATTTAGTTAAGATTCCTCTTATTAATACTACTATTCCTCACGAGCAGACAGCAAGATTTGGAGGTGCTGAGGTATTTATGAAACCAGCTGCTCCTGGTACCGGTGTTAAAGCTGGTGGTGCTATGCGTGCAGTATTTGAATCTGTGGGTATCCAAAATGTATTGGCAAAATCTAAGGGCTCATCTAACCCTCATAACCTTGTAAAGGCTACAGTAGTTGCATTGGAGCAAATGCGTGATGCTTATACTGTTGCTGGTCTACGCGGTATTCCAATGAGTAAAGTATTTAATGGATAGGAGAGAGACAGATGGCAAAATATAAGATTACACAGGTAAGAAGTAAAAATGGAGCTACCAAGAGGCAGATAGCTAATTTGCAATCTCTAGGTCTTCGTAAAATGCACCAAACAGTTGAGGTTGAGAAGAATCCTATATCAGAAGGTATGATCAAGAAGGTTCACCACCTCTTAGTTGTTGAAGAAATTTAATTTGGAGGAAACAGAGATGAAATTGCATGATCTTAGACCTGCTAAAGGTTCAACTAAAACTTCAAAAAGAGTCGGTCGTGGACAAGGCTCTGGTAAAGGTGGTACTGCTACACGTGGTACAAAAGGAGCACAAGCACGTGCAGGTTATTCACATAAACTAGGTTTTGAAGGTGGTCAGATGCCAATTCAAAGAAGATTACCTAAGTTTGGATTTACAAATCCTAACAGAATAGAGTTCTGTCCTGTTAATGTTGAAAGCCTTCAGTCTTTTGCAGAAAAAACTGGTATAAATGTAATTACACCAGAGGTTCTAATAGAGGCTGGTCTAGCATCTAAAAATTCACTAATCAAGGTTCTTGGTAATGGTGAATTAAAAGTAAAACTCGAGGTAACAGCTGATGCTTTCTCAAAGTCTGCAATCGAAAAGATTGAAGCAGTAGGAGGTAAGGCAACAATTGAGGAATAAAATGAAGAAATTTATTGAAACAATAAAAAACATCTTCAAGATAGAAGAGTTACGCAAGAGGCTCGTGTATACGTTCCTCTTGGTACTCGTTTATCGTATAGGCTCGTTTGTCGTGTTGCCAGGTATAGATGCAGCACAATTAGCGGAGCTTCAGAGTAATACTAAGGATGGTCTAGTTGGCCTGCTTAATATGTTCTCTGGTGGAGCCTTCGGTAATGCTTCTATCTTTGCATTAGGTGTTATGCCGTACATCTCGGCATCAATCGTGATTCAGCTTTTGGGTATGTTCGTCCCTTATTTTAAGAAATTGCAATATGAAGGAGAGAGCGGACGTAGAAAGATGAATCAACTAACAAGGTATCTGACTATAGCTATTTTGGCAGTTCAGTGTCCTATGTACATAACAACAATACATAATACAATACCTGAGAGTGCCTTTGTTGCAGTTAAATCTCTAGGTTGGACAGACTTCTCTTTCTATACAATGGCGACATTGATATTGATGGCAGGTTCTATGTTTGTTGTTTGGTTAGGAGAACGTATTACAGATAGAGGAATAGGTAATGGTATTTCTCTGTTGATTATGATAGGTATAGTTGCACGTTTACCTTATGCTTTAACAGCAGAGATAGGCTCAAAGCTAGATTCAAGTAGCAACGGTGGTTTGTTATTACTTTTAGCAGAATTTGTCTTCCTTTTCTTTGTCTTTGTGGCAGCAATAGCCTTGGTTCAAGCAGTAAGAAAGGTTCCTGTACAATATGCTAAAAGAGTAATGGGTAACAAGATGATTGGAGGAGTCAGAGAGTATATTCCTCTAAAGATTAATGCTGCAGGTGTTATGCCAATCATTTTTGCTCAAGCTTTAATGCTATTCCCATTGCTATTCTCTAGATGGGAGGCAACGAGAGGACTTGCAACAACATTGGGAGACTATACTGGAGTATGGTATAACCTAATCTTTGGTTTCCTAGTTGTTATTTTTACATACTTCTATACAGCTGTAACTGTTAACCCTACAATGATGGCAGATGATATGAAGAAAAGAGGTGGCTTTATTCCTGGTGTTAAACCTGGAAGAAAAACAATGGAATACTTAGATGCAATATTATCTAAGGTTACATTACCAGGCTCTATTTTCTTAGCACTTATTGCTATATTACCAGCATTTGCTACAGTAATGGGTGTTAACAACCAGTTTGCAAGTTTTTATGGAGGAACATCTCTATTGATTCTTGTAGGAGTTGTTCTAGATACTCTACAACAGATAGAGGGTATGTTATTGTTGCGTCACTATGACGGTTTGATGAAAACTGGTCGTCTGAGTGGACGTTCTGGAATGTAATTTTAATAGATAAAATGATGGTAAGACCTAAGACAGAAGAGGAAATAGAATTACTTCGTTATAATGGAAAGTTAGTGTCAATGGCATTAGCTGAAGTCGGTAAACATATCGCCCCAGGTGTGACAACTAAAGAGTTGGATAGGGTGGCTGAGACTTTTATCCGTGATAATGGAGCTATTCCTAATTTTTTAGGTTATGGTGGCTTTCCTGCTTCTATTTGTTCATCAGTAAACGATGTAGTTGTTCATGGAATCCCTTCAAATTATGTCTTAAAAGAAGGTGATATTGTATCAGTTGATTTAGGAACAATATATAAAGGTTATAATGGAGATTCAGCTTATACTTTTCCTGTTGGTGAAGTAGATGAGCAGACCAGGAAGCTCCTTGATGTAACAAAAGAATCTTTGTATAAGGGTATTGAGGCAGCGATAGCTGGAAATCGTACTGGAGATATTGGACACGCGGTACAATCGTATGCAGAGTCTTTTGGCTTTGGCGTAGTGCGAGAGTTAGAAGGTCATGGTATAGGCAAGAATATGCACGAACGTCCTGGAGTTCCTAATTATGGAAGACGAGGACATGGTGTTAAACTTGAGGATGGTATGACTATCTGTATAGAGCCTATGATTACAGCAGGAAATAGGGCAGTGTACGTTGCAAAAAACGGTTGGGATATATACACTGCAGATCATAAGAATGCTGCACATTATGAGCTTACGGTTGTTGTACGAAAAGGACAGGCCGAGTTGTTATCATCATTTGAATTTATTGAGAATAACAGTAGTATTAAATTTTAAAGTGGTATTTTAATGTCAAAACAAGCAGCAATAGAGCAGGACGGAGTAATAGTTGAGACTCTCCCAAATGCTATGTTCAAAGTTGAATTGGAGAATGGACATGTTATCCTTGCCCATATCTCAGGAAAGATGAGACAGAATTTTATACATATTCTTCTCGGAGATAGAGTGAAGGTGGAAATGTCACCTTATGATTTAAGTAAAGGACGTATCAACTTCAGATATAAATAAAATAAATTGCAATATGAAAGTAAAAGCATCCATCAAGAAACGCAGTGAGGATTGTAAAATCGTAAGACGTAAAGGTCATCTTTATGTGATTTGTAAAAAGAATCCTAAGTTTAAAATGCGTCAAGGATAATATTCAGTTGTATAACAAATAAAGTTAATATAATTATGGCAAGAATAGCCGGTGTTGATTTACCAAATAATAAAAGAGGAGAGATAGGTTTAACCTATATCTTCGGTATCGGCCGCTCATCAGCAAAGAAAATCCTTGATGCTTGCGGTATTGATTATGACACCAAGGTCAGCGAATGGGACGATGATCAACTTTCTAAAATCCGTTCAGTAATATCGAATGAGTTTAAGATAGAAGGTGAATTACGTTCAAGCATTCAAATGAACATAAAACGTCTAATGGATATCGGTTGCTACAGGGGTATTCGTCACCGTATTGGGCTTCCTGTTCGTGGTCAAAGTACTAAGAACAATGCTCGTACTAGAAAGGGTAAGAAGAAGACTGTTGCAAATAAGAAGAAGGCAACTAAATAAAAACTGATGAATTATGGCAAAGAAGACAACTACAACAAAGAAAAGAGTCGTTAAAGTGGAGGCGACAGGTGAAGCTCATATTTCATCAACCTTCAATAACGTCATCGTTGCTCTTACAAACAATGTTGGTCAGGTTATTAGCTGGTCTTCAGCTGGTAAGAGTGGCTTTAGAGGTTCTAAAAAGAATACTCCATATGCGGCACAAGTGGCTGCTGAAGATGCAGCAAAAACTGCTTTTGACGCAGGCTTACGTAAGGTAAAGGTATATGTAAAAGGTCCCGGAGCAGGAAGGGAATCAGCAATTAGAACAATCAATAACGTAGGAATTGAGGTTACTGAGATTGTTGATGTAACTCCAATGCCACACAATGGCTGCCGACCAAAGGGCCGTCGTAAAGTTTAATTTTAATTTTAAAAATCAATTACTATGGCAAGATATACCGGACCAAGTACCAAAATCGCTCGTAAATTTGGAGAAGCTATTTTTGGTTCTGATAAATATTTTGAGAAAAGAAATTATCCTCCGGGACAACATGGTCCTGCAAGGAAGCGCGCTAGAAAATCAACTGACTACGGTAGCCAGTTGAAAGAAAAGCAAAAGGTTAAATACATGTATGGTGTCTTAGAAAGACAATTCCGTAATACATACAATAAGGCTTCACGTATGGCTGGGCAGAAGGGTGAGAATCTACTTATTCTTCTTGAATCAAGACTAGATAATATCGTTTATCGTCTTGGACTAGCTCCTACAAGAGCAGCTGCTAGACAGTTAGTATTACACTGTCATATTACTCTTAATGGCTCTGTATGTAACATACCTTCAGCACAGGTAAAGCAAGGAGATATGGTTGCAGTAAGACAGAGATCAAAGAGTATGGAGGTAATACAAAATAGTGTTGCTTCTGCAACAAGATATTCATGGTTAGAGTTTGATGCAAAGGCATTAGAGGGTAAATTCCTTAATGTCCCTGTAAGAGCTGAGATACCAGAGAATATCAACGAGCAGCTTATTGTAGACCTTTACTCTAAGTAATAATTAACACCTTAATAAAGATAAATTATGGCAATCTTAGCATTTCAAAAGCCAGATAAGGTAATAATGCTTGAAGGAACAGATACAGTTGGACGTTTTGAGTTCAGGCCTTTAGAGCCTGGTTATGGACAGACAATTGGTAATGCTCTTAGACGTATTTTAATATCTTCTTTGGAAGGTTTTGCTATAAGTTCGATAAGAATATCAGGAGTAGATCATGAGTTTGCTACAATTCCTGGAGTTATCGAAGGTATGCAAGATATAATACTTAACTTAAAGCAGGTTAGGTTTAAAAGAATGGTTGATGGCGTAGATACTGAAACCGCAAAGATAGTAATTAGTGGTCAGCAAGAATTTCTTGCAGAAAGTATCTCTAGTGGATTGTCTTCTTTCAAGGTGCTAAATCCTGATTTTCATATCTGCTCATTGGAGCCTTCTGTAAAACTTGAGATAGAACTTGTTATCACTAAAGGTAGGGGTTTTGTTCCTGCTGAAGAAAGAAGGGGTGAGGATACAGCTATTGGAGTAATTCCAATTGATGCTATATATACTCCAATCAGACAAGTTAATTGGACAGTTGAAAACTGGCGTGTTGATCAGAAGACAGACTATGATAAGTTAAATTTAGAGATTATAACTGATGGTTCAATTACTCCTAATTTAGCTCTTCAAGAGGCAGCAAATATTTTAATCTATCATTTCAAGTTATTCACAGATGACAAGAATATAACTCTTGAGAGTGCTGTTGAAGCTGATTCTAAAGAATTAGATGAAGAGTCATTGAGAGTTAGACATCTGCTACTTACAAAATTAACAGAAATGGGCTTGACAGTAAGAGCTTATAACTGTTTGAAAGCTGCAGATATTGATACATTTGCTGACTTAGTATCTTATTCAAGGTCAGAACTTATGAAATTAAGGAACTTTGGTAAGAAGTCTCTAAATGAGATAGATCTTCTTGTAGAGAAGATGAAGTTAACATTCGGAATGGATGTAAGAAAGTATAATATTGAACCGAAGAAAAAGAACGTATAATCATGAGGCACAATAAATCATTTAATCATCTAGGACGTAAGAGTGGGCATCGTAAAGCTATGCTTTCAAATATGGCTTCATCTCTAATCCGTCATAAGAGGATTCAAACTACTGTGGCAAAAGCAAAGGCTCTTAAAATGTATTTAGAGCCATTAGTAACTAAGTCAAAGACAGATTCAACACATTCTCGTCGTACTGTATTTAGCTATTTAAAAGATAAATATGCAGTATCGGAACTTTTCCGTACTATTGCACCTAAAATCGCAAATAGACCTGGAGGTTACCTACGTGTATTACATACAGGTTTCCGTCAAGGAGATGGTGCAGAGATGGCTCTTATTGAATTTGTTGATTTCAATGTTGCAGCATTAGCAGCTACAGAGGCTAAAGAAACAAAGAAGACTACTCGTCGTGGTCGTTCAAAGAAGGCAGCAGAACCTGCTAAGAAAGAAGTAGAACAAGAAAAAACTACTGAGGCAGGAGAATAATCCTAGTAGTTTAGTTATTATATAAGGGGAAGGCAAATTAATTTGTCTTCCCCTTGTTTTATGTAATCTAATCTTTTAATATATGGGAGCAATCAAACACTTTACCTTAATATATGTGTTATGACGATTTCTGGACGTAATGTTTTGTTAAGGTGGTGGGGGTAATTATTCCACTTGACGCTACTCACTAAAGTGGGGTTCCCTCCCTTTTTGGGAGCCAAAGTCAATGAAAATAATTAATCACATTTCTTCTTATTGTTGTGGTTAATCTTTCTTTGTAAAATCAAGGCAAGTGGGTGTGATTATTACTGTGAAATGATTAAACATATACTTTCATAATTTAGTGGTTAATCTTTTTTTATGGAGGGAAGGCTTGTTAATTGTAAACTTACTTATCATCATTATTATTCAAATATATATATATAGCTTTAATGTTTTTATATATTAGTTAAATATTTATAATTCATCATATTCTTCTTTTTCTATGGTGGTGTTATATCCTCCTATATTAGTGATTTCTTTGTAAGTCTCTATACCTGTGTAATTTAGAGAAGAATCCTCATAGCGTTTGAATTTAAAGACAGCATCGTTCATCAAGGCTCCATTGAAAACTCCTATTTTTTCTAACAATTCAAAATCACCAACAGATAGACCTGTTACCTTTTTGAATAATTCAGGCTCTAATTTTGTGATTACATCTTTTAGAGTTTGTTCTCTGTATTCAGATAAATACATAAAAACAGGAATACGGGTTGCAAATTTAATCAGTTTCTCTTGAATTTGTTTGCGTAAGCTTTTAACTTCTTTTTCTTCTTGAGAAATTATTTTCTTTTCTTCTTTGTCTATTTTTTCGTTATTTTCGCTTGCTTCTTTTTGGGCTTTTTTTACTGCCTCTGATTTATTGATAATGGTTTCTATATCACTATTTAGAGAACGGAAGCCTTCTATGCTCATCAGAGCTTTCATCGCCTCCTCATTTTGCATTAATCTTTGCAAAGTAATGTTATCCACATTTACTAACAGGGCACTTTCCCAACGGCGTGCTAATAGTGTAGCCGTAGTTCCACTGCTTGCAATATCTAATAATTTGCCTGCGTCTATTTCTTCCATTGCACTACCATCATATGCCAAAATAGGCAGGAATTTTATAAACTCAGCTACTTTTTGCTCTGGGCTTTTGTCGCTATCTGTATCTAACTGATTACTATAGCTTGCTATCTGACTCAATGCTCTATTAGGTGCGAAATCAAATACATAGCATTGTTCTTTGACAATAACTTCTTTGTTTGGTGAGTCTTTTTCTGGGTTGTACATTACCCATGGAGTTTGTACTCTAAAAACGGCTTGAAAATAGGTTTCTGGACTGGATAAATTCCTCAATATAAAAATACCAGTCCACGGTCTCACTGAAACTCCTGTGGTAAGTTTTCCACAAGATATTGTGATGGTTTTGGTGTCGATACCACTACCAATGGCATTTTCTACCGGTTTCAAAGCATCAACCCCCGTACCTGCTTGTGTACCAGCAACGGCAAGTACTTTGTAATCATTAAAAAAAGGATTTTTCTCCAATAGGTTTTTCATTGCATAACAAGACGACACATTGGGCATGAACCAAAAAGTATGTTGTAAGGAATGTATCAGACGTGCATCAGAAAAAGGCATTGGTGCTTTGTTTCTGGATTTTAAATCATTTTCTATGCTCCCTAAATATTGACCACGAATGAAATCTAACCATTTTTGAACTTCATCTTCGTGTACGAAGCAAGCATTTTTACCCTTGCCTTCTGCCCTGAAAAATTCGTTCAAGTCAAACTCATCAAATTCACCTTTTAAGGCAATATTTTGTATATTTTCTGGTACTTTATAAGTAAGCATCACCATTTTGGGCAAAGATAAATATGGATTTTCTCCTTGTGTTGCCTTCCATTCGCTTTTAGCTCTTTGCTCATCGGTATAAGTCCAATTAAAAATCTGTTCTTCAATAAATTCACCAGTTCCTATGGCTCTGAATGGGGTTCCAGAAAGGTATAAATAGTGTTTGGTGGTGATAGGTAAAAGCTTTTCGTCAAAATAATCTATAAATTCAGAATTATCGTCGAATTCTTTTTCTATTTCTTTGAGCTCCTTTAATTCCTGTTCTAAAGACTCTTGCAATTCTTTTCCAAATAATTCTTTGGATTTATCTTTCCATGCTCCAAAGTGGTATTCATCAAAAATTACACAATCCCACTCTGTGTCATGTACCCATTTGTTATGTGCCTTGATTCCTCCTGTGTTTTTATCCCTACCTAAGACATCTTGAAAGGATGCAAAATAAACAAAGGCTTTATTTAGGTTTAAATTATTTTCGTGTAAATCTCCTTCTTTGTTAGAGGCAAATTGCCATCCTTTAAAATCTATATGGCCTTGTAAGTCTTCTCTCCACGCACTCAAAACGGCAGGTTTGAAGGTAAGGACGAGAATTTTTGACCAATTCATTTTTAAGGCTAATTGATAGGCCGCAAATGTTTTACCAAAACGCATTTTTGCATTCCATAGGAAGTGTGGCACAATATTTTTCCCTTCTTTGGCTATGCTATGGAAATATTCAGTCGTTTTATTGACTGCCTCTTCTTGTTCCGGTCTCATTTTGAAATCAAACTGTCGTTCAACTTCAAAATTTTCGTTATTTATCTCTGATAATATGGCTGATTTAACGCCTTCTAACTTTACCTCAAACCATTCTCCATTTAGACGTTTAAATCCCATTTGTGATAAGCGTTTATGAATTTCGTGATCTGAAAAAAAAGAGCCGTCTTTTCTTATGGCATTTTCTTCCAAAACAATTTTCCACGTTTGAGTAGGGGTTTTTATAGGATGTTGCTGTGCCACACGTTCTGCAACCGTTTGGGTGGTGTAACCTACTTTCAGACAATTAGGAAAATGCGAGTCTTCGTAGGCATATATTTTAGGGATTTTATTTGGGGAAAGTAATTTACTCATTGTTTTTGTGTTTATCTTATAAGCTTAGTCACAGCTATATTTTTGTAATTTATACAAAGTGCTGACTTGATTTATACATTCTGTCAATGCTATGACTTGATTTACATTATTTAGTCAATCTGAGACTAATCCATAGGTCTTACCATACTTTCTATATAGTTGATTTCTTCTTCTGTTAGCTTATATTTTTTGTATAGTTTTTCATCAGTCCATTCCTCATCAAAGTTTTGAAGAGGCACGAATTGATAGACCCTTTTGGGTGCGTCTTGAGTGTTTTTAATTAATAAAACTAGAAATCTAAAGAATTTAGTTTTGATATAAGAAATAACATTGTCACATATATTTTTATTTGCAAAAGGACCTATAACTAAATAGGTTTCTGTACAGACAGAATTAGGTTCTCCGTATATTGGGTTATTTATTACTTTATAAGGTATACTTCCCATTCCATAAGCACGAGTTATATATACTTTATGTTCATTTATCCATTGATGATTTTGAATTATATCTTTTTTATCTATAAATCCAATATTTTTGTTGGCGTATAGTTTTATAGAATTTTTGAAAAAAATATTTTTTCCTTTGAAATATGTACGTAAACCAAAAGGTTTTTGAGAACTCACAATTATACTAAAATTATTTCTATTTAAAGTGCTAATTCTTCTTAATATAGATATAGCTTTGTTATATCTTATAAAAATGTCTGTTCCTTTCTCTTTTAAAGGTCGTTTCATCTCAGAAATAACCTTTCCCTCCTCATAAGTTTTTATAAGACAATCCCCACTGTAATCACTCTGCCATAAGAAGAAATTAATTCCACCTTCAATACTTACCCCGGGAAAAACTTCAGAAGCATTGGGATAGTCATTAATTTCTTTTAACCTCTTATCGTTAAGCATCTTTTCTCTAAAATTATCCAAACCTTTTCCTCCTGCAAACCATCTACTTGGAGTAATCATACATAAATAGTGTGGTTTCATTTTTATGGCTTGTTCTATAAAAAGATGATAAATAGGTTTAGCACTGGCTTGAGCACCTCCATCACTTAACTGATAAGGTGGGTTTCCTATGATTACATCAAATTGCATATTGTTAAAAGGATTTTTGTCGTGTATAAATTGGTAGGCGTGTGTTTCTAATTCCTTTCTTTCTTCATCTCCCAGAATATTTTGACTGGTTCCGCAGTATTTACATTTGCCGTTATTGTCCCAGGTGTGAGAAATATGGTCGTAAACAATGTTTCCGTTTGGGGATTCAAAAATGGATGTTACACAATGTTCGCTCAGGGTGTTTTTTGCACAATAGAGAGTTCGTCTGGATAATAGGGCAGTGAGTTCGGTGATGCCTATTCCATAAATTTGATTTTTCATAATATGATTTACACGTTCTTGTAAATCAGGGATTTGGCTTTCTAATCCTTTAATCAAACGTTTGGCAATTTCTCTAAGAAAAACTCCACTTTTAGTAAAGGGGTCCAGAAATTTAGCATCGGGATTGCTAAAAAGTTCTTGGGGTAGGGTGTCCAACATTTTAACGGCAATCTCTGGAGGGGTAAAAACCTCATCGTTACTCAAATTTGCCAAACAAGTTAATATATCTGGATTGTGTACAAGATTACGCATAGGAATATAGTTTTAGGAAATGTACAGGTGCAAATTCCATATTGTGGGTGGATAGTTTTTGTGGTTGATAATTTTCGTCAAACAGAGTTATTTGTCTGCATTGTAGAGCCTCAACTTCAAAATCAAAACAACGGATTTTGACTTGAGTATCCGTAATAAATTTCCATTCATAAAAAACAATAGGACTTTTGTCTGCAGTGGTATAGTCCAAAGCATTACAACAAATGATATTTTTTTGAAGAATAAACTTAATGCTTTTCATCAACTCTGGATATTCTTTTGATGTTTTGTGGGCTTTGGGATAAGATTGTTCTATTTTGTCATACAGTCTATTGCGACAGGTAGCAACGTTATCTTCCAAAAGTTCTACACCATATAAAGAGCTGACTGCAACAACCAATTTTGGGTTGTATAAATCGCTGTTTCTTTTATATTTAGAAAGTAAATCGAGTTTCCTGTTGAGGATTTCGATTAAAAAATTCCCATCTCCACAGGCAGGCTCCAAAAAAGTAGCATCTATACGATCGCATTGGTCTTGCACCAAATCGAGCATAGCATTAACTTCTCTTTTATTGGTAAAAACCTCTCCGTGTTCTGCGACTCTTTTTTTGGATTTTACTTGCGTATTTTCCATCGTAGAGTTATTTGTGTTGCCCTGTTCCGAAGGCAGCAATTACACAGCAAAAAGCGTGGAACAATAACTCTATTCTCTATAATACGACATTATAGTTATGCACACGGCAGAGGCAAGTAAAAATACAGCCTCCGCCTCAGGGCTAACTTATCCTGTGTTGCAACAATAAACTTCCAGATTTAGGGCAACAGAATAAAGCTAACGCTTTTCATTTTTTATAAAATATTACGCACAAAAAAAGCGTGAGTAAAACAAATATTCCGTTGCCCAAGGTTCTGGAAAACCTAACAACACAGAATAAGTAATAACCCACGCATATAACGTGAGCATCAACTTTTTGCATCTGCGTTGTTTTAAATTTTCCAGATTTAGAGCAACAGACCAAAAGCTAACGCTTTCTTTTTCGTAAAATATTTAACAAATATAGTGAAAAAAGTATAATTTCTGTACAGCATTTTTTGTTTATGAGGATACCTGTGTCTGCTGAAATAAAGTCTTCAAGATTTGGCTTGCCTGAATATTTAACAGATGTAGTATGTTCACCTCTGCTTCCTTCATGGGAGTAGGTGAGCTTGTCAATAGTAATTACTATATGATTTCAGAATAGAAAGTAAAAATCAGTTGAATTACTTAGTTTATTGAGTTTTTATCTTAAAATAGATATTTGATTATACAATTATTTGGATTCCTATTTTATAATATATCATTAAATAAATAAAAAGTAGTACTTTTGTATATTATATGATATATTGACTATGGCAAAGAATACAATGGGAACCAAACTTCCACGAAAATTGGAACAGAAGATGCTGATTGTAGGCGAGCAGATTAAGATGGCACGTTTACGAAGGAATCTGAGTGTGGCTCAGGTGGCAGAAAGAGCTACCTGTTCCCCACTTACCGTGTCACGAATTGAAAAAGGGGTCTCTACAGTATCAATAGGTATTTATTTAAGAGTGTTATACGCATTGCAATTGGATGATGATATTTTATGGATTGCTAAAGAAGATAAAATGGGAAAAGCATTGCAGGATTTGAGTTTGAAGATTAGGGAACGTGCCTCAAAAAAGGGATAATAGATGAAAAAGCTATATGTATATGCTGATTTCGATTGGCTTAAGGACGTGGAACTTATAGGTGAATTAGGCTATGAGTCTATTCGAGGTAATGACAGTTATAGTTTTACTTTCAATGACGAATGGCTTAAAAGATACGGAGGATTGTTTTTGAGTGAGGACTTGAATAATTATGCAGGTCTGCAATATACTCAACCAGACAAGGACATATTTGGGTGCTTTTCCGATGCCTTGCCGGATCGTTGGGGACGTACTTTGTTGTTGCGTCGTGAGCAAATTTCTGCAATTAAAGAAAAACGTCCTATAAGGAGATTATCATCTTTTGATTTCTTGATTGGTATCGATGATTTCTCCCGAATGGGTGGATTTCGTTTTAAGGAAGTTCCAGATGGTCAATTCATAAATGTGGATGAATCGTTGAGAATTCCACCTCTTACAGATATTCGTGAGTTGATTGCTTCTAGTTCTGAGATTGAGAAAAGCGAAGAAAATAACCAGATTCCTGATAATAAATGGCTTACACAATTATTGAAACCTGGAACATCATTAGGAGGAGCAAGACCTAAAGCCAATGTAGTAGATACAGATAAGACTCTTTATGTAGCCAAGTTCCCGTCTCGTAAGGATGACTATGATGTAGCACTTTGGGAACATTTTATTCATAAACTTGCCATAAAAGCAGGGATAAATGCAGCTAAAACCAAAGTGCTGGCAACTGGTGAAAAATATCATACATTGCTGTCACAGCGTTTCGATAGAACAAGCGATAGTAAACGTATTCATTTTGCATCAGCTATGACTTTATTGGGATTAACAGATGGAGATAATGCAACTACTGGATACGGGTATCTGGATATAGTTGATTTCATTATTCAGAGTTGCACTGATGTAGATAGAAACCTACAGGAACTTTACCGTCGTGTGGCTTTCAACATATGTGTAGCTAATTCGGATGACCATTTCCGTAATCACGGTTTTCTGCTTACTAAAAAAGGATGGATATTGTCTCCTGCTTACGATATGAACCCTACTTTGAATGAATATCAAAGCCTTCTCATATCATTAAATACCAACAAAGCTGACTTAGGTATTTTGTTAGATGCTTATGAGGAGTATATGATAGAGCGAAGAACAGCCGAAAAAATAATTTATGAGGTAGTAGCTGCATTAAAAGAGTGGAGGGGACTTGCTATTGCTCAAGGTATATCTAAAAAGGAAATTGATATGTTTTCAGGAATCCTTGATACACGATATTCTAATATCTAAATCTACATTAATAGTATGAATAAAAGTCTTATAGATTTAAGGTGGTATCTCAGCTCTTTATGTTAAATACATAAAAGAGTGTTTAACATGATTAAGGTGTGATGCATATTTTATAATTAGGTTATATTAAATAATATACAGATACGCGATTGTTAAAGCAAGTATTAGAAGTATTTTTTACTATAATATAAAGAGTGAATAGGTAGACCTATTCACTCTTTATATTAATAAATCTATATAGTTTAAATATATAATGTAGCGTTATATATTATACTAGAAGTTAAATGATATTTTAGGACCAAAGTTTGTGTTAAGATCTCTTAAAATATTGTTTGTAGGGATATTGTGAGTGTCTATCATATTTGGAATAAAGCTAAGACTTTGTTGCTCAATATCTCTATAATATTGATTCTTAATTTTAGCGATATTTATAGCATTAACTATTCCGTAGATATATACACCAATACTTATTGGTATAATTAATACAGAACCAAAGCCCAATGTTAAAATGGTTAATGGTACAGATAATATAAATATAGTTATAGGAGAAGTTAAGAATAATATTCCTTTTAATATCTCTCCCTCAATGAGTTGGCCTAATCCAGGAATGAAGGCAGAGCATATTCCCATAAGAGCTACATTATATTTGTCATTAGCTCCTGCAACATAATTTTTTGTACTATATCTATTTTTCATTTCTCTGTATGTCATGAACTTGCCTTGAGCATTAGGGCTGAAGCTATTATTGCTACGTATAAATTCTTCATGTCCAGAGGCATAGATAATTTTAAATACTTTAGATTTACTGATTAGATAACCTTCCTTGTCAGCATTAGAGTCGGATAGAAAATATCTGATATTAACATCATTAACATCAGTGACTCTTGCATTAATAATAGAGCCATCTTTTTTGTAGATTTTGTCTTGAGCTAGACTTATTGCACTAGAAGCTAGCAAAATAATTAAAAGTGTTAAAAATGTTTCATTGTAATAATTAATTTATATATAACTTAATTTTCGTAGTAATAGTATAGATTTTTAATTTTAGCAATATTTATAGCGTCTATCATAGAAAGAATATTGATAAAAATAGGCGATATTATACTGAGTACAGAGAATGCAATTGCCACTTGAGGAATAAATATAAAACTAGATATTGCAGATAGTAGAATAAAAGTGCTAGATATAGCAATATTCCCTAATAATTGATTAAAACCTCGACCTTGTTCTCCACACAGTATTTGCCCCATTCCTGTAATAAGTAAGGATGATATACCCATTGTAATTGGACTATATGTCTTTGTTATATCTTTTGCAGAAAGTAGTTTATGTTTATACTTGTTTTTTAGTATAGAATAGTTGGGTATGATGTTAGATTGGCTTTTAAGAACATCACTTTCTTTATAGATATTAGTAACTATCTCTTCTTTTCCATTCTGGTAGATTATCTTGTAAATATCATCTTTGGATAAGAGATATAGTGTCTTATCGTTGTTAATATAATATCTAACATTATATTTATTGCTACCTGTAATCTTTACAAGTATGTTTTCTCCACTTGTTTTAATAATTCTATCTTGTGCCTTACATACAAAAGACACAAGAATGACACATAAAAAGAGAAAAATTCTATACATATGAATATGTCTAAAAATTTAGTTGAGGCGTATGGATAGGCGAGTTTAAAATGCAAAACATATTTTAGGCCCAATAGTCATACTTAAATCTTTTAAAATAATATTATTTGCTAAGTTTATATTATTTTTATATCCATTATCTAAGGACAAATATTGTC
>JARIAS010000019.1 GCA_029257745.1 Candidatus Cryptobacteroides sp.
CCATATTCAAAGTCATCAACAAAATGCTTATTGATACCTTCTGTCATCACTTTCATTATCATCACTTGCCTTTTTGCTGCATCAAAATAAAATTTATAACGATCATTACCAAAACTAATAGAACGATCAAAATCCTCATCTTCTAATTCATCTTTTTTAATCATTGCAAGTCGCTTTTTCTTATTTATATGCTCAATAAATGACGATATTATTACTATCACTATTAAAGATAATATTAATACAAGGAAAATCTCTATAAAGAGAACAAAGACGTCTTCAACATCAAAAGAAGCACCAGCTAATATTAGAAATAGCAAGAAGACAAATAAAGATAGTAAAGTTTTTAATCTCATATGATTTTATTTTAAGATAAATTTTAATGTCAAAAACAAGATTATTGCACTAAAATAAAATAACAAATCGAATGTATCATATACACCAGGAATTACATTAAACAACTGCAATATCTCAGAGGTAATTGCAATTATAGGCAACAGATAAAGGAAAAAATAATACAAAAACGCACTCTCTCCATTCCACATTGCATCAATTAAGAACATATAAGAGAACAACCACAAGCCATCAGGTAGATTATACTTCACCCAATCAACGACTTTAAAATCTGTTCCTAAAATACGAATAGCTTGAATTAAGGGCTTTATACCCATCTTATCAAAAAATGTAAACATCTGTAAAGAGTCTTGCCTGAACAAGATATAAATCATACCTCCAAAACTCAATAAAAAGAATGATAGAATAATACGAAACACCCTTGTTTTATTAGATATGCTATTATTTGTATTATAGAACTTATTTTTAAGACTTTCTCCCAAACTAACAAGGAACTCTGTATTCATTTCTCTTGCTTTTTTATGTTTCTCTTATTCTTTCATATATAACTATTAATACTATACGTATGACATTAAAACACCACCCACACGTGCTATCGAATAATATACAATATTACAAAAAAATTAATAAACAGACTCCTAAATAAGGAAGAATTAATATCTAAATTTAATTTCATTTAATATAAAGTAAATTAGATAGATATATTATTAAAACACAATCAGTTAATATATTATTAATTAGTATTATCTTATAAATACTAAATTTAAAATTTCATTTAGATTAAAATAATAGCTTAAAAACAAGCTAAGCTTTCAATGAATTTTTCATAAAATTTTATCAAAACAGATTAAATACTTATTATTTTAGTAAATTAGATTCAAATTAAAGGGCCTATCCTCTTAAAATTGAGAAAAAGGCAACAATCTATAATGCGATGTTTAAAGAATTAGGCATTTTATAATAAATTAACTTAATGTTTTTAGATATGAAAATAGAAGAAAAAATCCAAGAAGATATCAAAGCTGCAATGAAAGCTAAGGATACCGTAAGATTAAATGCAGTAAGGGCAATCAAATCAGCTATTCTACTAGCAAAAACAGCTGAAGGAGGTAAATCAGAGTTAGAAGATAGCGATATTATAAAATTAATCCACAAATTGGCAAAGCAAAGAAATGAGGCTGCTGAACAATATCTTGCTGGGAATAGACAAGACCTGGCTGATAATGAGAAAGCTGAAGCTCTAATTTTAGAAGAATATCTCCCTAAACAACTCTCAGAAGAAGAATTGGAAAAAGAAATTAAACTTATAATTGAGCAACTAGGTGCTTCTACAATGGCTGATATGGGAAAAGTTATGGGTGCTGCTACAAAAAAACTTAGTAGTGTAGGAAATGGTAAGACCATCTCTGATATTGTAAAAAGATTACTTTCCCAATAAATCCTAAAAAGATTCTATCTTAAGTACAATTAGCTCGGTTATTTAATTAAATAGTGCCAAAAATATAATATTTTGGCACTATTTGTTTTAAGTTCTTTTCTTATGATAGTGTTCAGAATTCTGTGTGCAATGACACGACATTTTATACAGTGCAGATAAATAGTATCCAATACACTTGATAAATTTGTAAGATTTTATAGTAGCTTTCACTTGTCTTAAACCAATAAAATAAAGCCTCTGGCAATAATCTCTTCAACTTGTTAAGATTATTATTTATACAAGGAAATAATTCCACAGCAAATATCGTACTCAGATTTCCATCATATTTTTCAATTCCTGTGTTCTATTTATGTTGCAAGATAAGCTACTCTAACTGAATCTAAAATAGCCTTTTATATGCGATATTTACCATTATAGATAACTATTCATTTTTTATAAGCAATATTAAATTATATTGTACTTACCTTAGCTCCGCAAAAGGAATAAAAGAAAAATCTGCTTTTATCATTATACCTGAAAATAAGATTTTAGTTTATCTATTCCCTCCTTGTACTTCTTCGGATCCTTCGACTTGAGTTTATTTATATTCTGCAATTTCCATTGTACAGAAGGATATTGGCTTAAATTGCCTGCACAGCATTTTTCCCACTGTGGAGTTCCTTCTTCAAAGGAGAGCAGGAACTCTTTGTCTGTATTTGTAAGACTATCGTTTACCTTTTTAATAATAGATTCACGAGCTTCCTCATAGTCTGCGTAGGTAAATAGAATATCTGACATTCCCTTGAATTGGTTTTCAAATGCCTCCTCTTGGTTTACATTATTTGGGGAGAGGGATTCTATAATAGGCTTATCGCTTCCTAATAAGCATAAGAATAGCCCATCTTTTACGTACTCCAGCGTCTCGTCTTTCATGTATTTACAGTCAAACATATCACGAGGGTGCTGACGACTAAGGGCGGCTGTAATTTTTCCCCCATAAAGTTGGGCATAAGGAACTATACGTGCCTTGATGTTGCTTTGAAACTCTTCTTTTGCTTTCGAACAGAGTTCCATGATTTCAGCCTCTCCAAGTATGCCCCGTTTTGTCCCATTTACCTCTATTTTAACTATGGCACCATTATACGTACATTGTAATTTCCATACTTCGTATTTATGCACCACACGTATTCCAGGAATGGCACGTTCTATACTTATTTTTAGTTCTCCGAGATGTTGATTTATCTTTTCCAAACTTGCTTTGCGTGGTTCTATAGGAATATAGGTAAGGTCAATATCAACCGAGTAACGAGGCATATTTTGATGGAATAAGTTAATAGCCGTGCCACCATGGACTGCAAAATCCTTTATCTTATAAACCAAGGGCATAATGCGGATCAATAATGCCACCTGATTTTTATACTGTTGATTATTCATAGTCGTTTAATTCTTTTGGGATAGTTATCTTATACTTACTAATATACACACCCGACTTGACGAGTTGGAGTTTATGTGTCCCCAAGTCTATTTTTGTAAGGTCTAACTCTTCATACCAATAATGACCTGCTTTTTCTGCCATATACAGGAACAACCTCTTTATTTTGTAGTGCTTTATGCTTTCCAATAATGATTGGACGACATTAGGACGTAGAGTAGTCAACTGTTCCATGATATAGAATAAATCCATGTAGTTATATTGCTGTGGTGTTAGCAGTAGGCATTCCATAAAAGCTTGCTCGGGGGAAGATATAAGTAGCTTCCAGTCTAAGTATGTCAAAGTCGTTATCTGTTCATGGATAAATACTGCTGTCTTGAAGAGTTTAATTTCACGGTCGAAAACGTCAAGCTTCATCCATTGCGGCATTTTGTCTTTTGTCGTTGATACCATTAACATAGGTTTTCCCATTGGTACATAATGATTGAAGCCCCATAGTTCCAAAGCCGAGTGTGCTGCAATATGAAAACGCTTTCCCAACTGTTCATTGAAAGACTGTAAAGCTCCAAAAGCGGACAGAGTGTCGCCTGTGCGAAACATAACTCCTTTACATAAAGATGATAACCAATTAGAAGAACGATACCTGTTTAACAACTGCTTGGAATAACCATTCTGTATAAGCCATGAAGCAAAGAACAAACCGTTTCTCTGTACAGATTGAAGCAGTCGGTTTATTTTATATCCTTTTAGTACACTCATAGTTTACCTATTGTAATTAAAACCAACTACGAATATACAAAACACTTTTATAATAACATTCTAATAGTTGAATTATTTTCCCGAAAGTAAACTAATAGTTTACTTTCAGAATACAATCATAAGCATATTAAGGGAAATTAAGATAAAATAATATAGCCGTATTATATAGTATTTTATTAAAGTCCAAATCTTGAGGTATCTATATTTTTATTTTTCTTAGATTTATAGTTACCAAAATTATACTTTAAAGTTAATATTACACCTCTTGTATCCTCATAATTAGTCATATCAAAATATTGATTTTGATAATGAACCTTAATCTTAGGAGTTTCAGTTCTTGTAATATCTGTGCATTTTAGAACAAGATCAAATTTCTTATTTGGAGAACTCCATTTAAGTCCTAAATCCAAGCCAAATGGATTACTTAAATCATATATACCTTGTATAGGATTAAGCATATAAAAGGCAGAAATATCAAAATATAAATTATGTTTTTTTACCAATGCTGCAGTTGTATTTAATGCAAAATAAGCAGTAATCTTTTTCCGATTAAATGATAAAGCATGAAATTTGGTATGCTTTACATGAGTTAAGAAAACATTACTAGTAAACGTTGAATGAATTCGATCTGTTATATTAAAAGGAATTACTCCTAATACTCCTAACAATCTTTGATAATCCCAATTTTGGCTTTGGAATATTAGTCTATGTTTTGTATCTGATTGGTAGGCTTGTTGTATAAAATAATGTGCTTGTGCTGTATAGTAAGTAGAGATCACATATTTTCTTTTAAGTATATAATTAATACGTGCTGTATATTCATTATAAGGAATTAGAAGAGGATTCCCTATTTTCTGCATATAACTATCAATATTAATAACATAAGGCTTTTTCTCCCAAAAAGCAGGATAAATCTTATCAGACTGAAAAGAAAGCTGCACCATATGGTTCATATTAGGAATATAAGACAGATTGAATTTAGGAAAAAGATTAAAGTGTTTTTCTTTGTTAAAATAAGAGTATTCTCCAGATAAGGATATGTCACAAGATAAGCTTTGTGAGAATCTTTTAGCGACTTTAACATAAACAGTTGCTAAAGTTTCATTTGATATTGTGTCTATATCATTTTCTATTTTATTGCTTCGCAAGTTATAATCTTGAGAATACATAAAACTTGCACCATATCCTATATTCCAATTATTTTTCAGACTATGGTTTATATCTGTAAATAATTTATAACTAAGAACTTTCTGTTGAAAGTCGTAAATCTCATCGCTCTTAGACTTATCTTCACTACTCTGTATAAGAAGATTTTGTTGCCCTTTATCATAGTAAGTAGTAATATCTCCTCCTATTGTGAGAAGATCTGTATATTTATAAATCAACTCAGCATTGTGTAAAATTGTCTGATAATTTTTCTTATTAAACGACGTTTTAAATTTATTTGTAGAATTTGCCGTTTTACTTATAGAAGGACTTAGCTGCAATGTATAATCAGCTTCTATTATAGATTTTCCTCGTGTATAAGACATATCTACATAGGCATTATGTGATTTTCTTAAAACCTGAATATCTGTATTTTGATTAATCTCCAGTTCATTATTAAGATTTTTATGCTTTGAATAAAGATTGGATAAAGACACGTTATTTTGATCTTGATAATTATAAAAAGCAGAAACATTAAATCCTTTCTTCTTATAATTAAGACTTAAGCCCGAATTATTACTAAAATTCCGATTATAAGATAATGTTGAAGATACATTTCCTTGAAAAATTGTTTCTTCTGCTTGTCTATTATCTGAATTCTTCAATATAATATTTATTACAGAAGCATTTATTCTATATTGAGGAGGTGCATTATATAATATATCTACAGCTTGTACTTGATCACTAGGAAGACCTTGTAATATTTGCCTTACTTGTGTCATTTCTAAAGACATCGGCTTTCCATTGATGGCAATGATATATTTCTGACTCCCTATAAGAGATAGCTTATCCCCTATTTTCATTATCCCAGGTAATTTTGAGAGCATATCATAAGCGTTAGAAACTGACGAATTTTTCATCAAAGTTTGAATGCTATATCGCAAATTACCATCAATTATCTCTACTATAGGACGGGAGTTTTTAACAACAACATCTTCTAAATACTGCTCTTTAGATTCAAGAAAAAGCTCTCCAAGGTTCTTTTGTACATATACCAATTTAGTATAATTCTTATAATTCAAGTGATGTATCTGTAAAAGTAACTTATCCATTTTTTTTGATAAGTTGAATGAAAATTCTCCTTTTGAGTCTGATATTGTTGTCCCTAAAAAAGTAGAGTCCACTGTTCTAAAAACAATAGCAGCATTATCAATAGGAGACTTCGTTTTTTGTTCCAAAACAATTCCTTTTACAGAATAATTTTGAGCAATTACTACCTGCGTAAAAGAAAATAATGTCGACATGCAAATAAACAGCATTAACATTTTATATAATTTACTCATGTGCTTGCAAGATTTAAAATTTAATAAATTATAATAAATCTTATTTCCTGTCAGTATTTGTTTTATAATTCACGTTTATAACTTCTCGTAAACCTGACTCTCTACTCTCAACAATCAATTGCAGCTTTTTTTCCTCTGAGGGTTTATTATCAGGTATGACAGATAAATTAACTTTAGTCTCACCTACTCCACCAGAATATGGTGATACCTCTAAGAAATCAATAATTAACGCATTGATTCCCAATCCTTTACTAAGTCCTTTAAAGTTCCATTGTGTATTTGATTTTATTATAATCTCTTGAGTTAAATTGTCTTTAGAGAAAACAATAGCACTCCTTGATAAAGTTATATATTTCTTATCTTGTTTATTTTTATCACAACTAGATATAAGACATAAAGTAGTACAAATAGAAGCTATAATTAGAGCAAACGAAAATAATTTTTTCATAATTTTTAATTTTAAGCGATTAATATTAATTATTAATAGATAAAGGCATTATAGTAGAAGAATAGATAGAAAAACATCCGAAGCCATTCTGAACATTACTATATACCTTTATTGGGTTATCAAAAGCTGTATTATTTTGGCTATCCATGTATGTTTTCAAATATAAAAAATATTCTTTAGAGATTCTTTGCAGTTCAATCTCTGCCTTATACTTTCTTTTGGGTATAAGTGGATTATCATAATTTACAAATAAATATTCAGGATAATCAAATGAAAAAGAGTCTTGATTTTGTAAAGAAAAAATAGCAAAAGGAGCATCCTTAGCAAGGGTAAAGAGCTCGTACTTAGGCTGTTCAAACAAAGGATTAGCTACTGTAATTATTTGCTTTTCCAACAATTCATTTTGCATATCTTCATTTTCAGGTCTATCATCATACCATATACTTCTGACAATTAACCTGTAATATGTTATGACATCAGATTGTAATGACGATAAAACCACATTTACTCTGACACTATTTGGTCCCTCTGTATCATCTTTCCAACTTCCATTAGCCACACTAATTATTGGGCTTGATAAGACCTCGCACTGCGAATAGACTTCTCCAGACCTCAACTTTACTCTAAGTTCTATCCTGTCTTTTTCTTTTAAATGCCTGTCTAAGTTTAAAATATATTTTCCATTTTCATGAGAAATATCAATATTTTGATTGTTCAGTCTTGCAGCCAACTTAATATCGTCCTCTACCACTTGTGTCTCGACAATAGGCGTAGCAAATGCAATATCAAGTGGCAAATTAAGAGACTCCTTTGAGATAATCCCATTGATATACAAGTGTTTATCAAACTTAACATCTATATTTATTTTTTGCTCCATATTACAAGAACAAAGCAAGAACAACAAAGATATAATATATAAAAGGTTCTTCATCTTAATAAGTATATTTAATGTTAATACCTGGAATTATTGGCAGTAAAGTCATTCCCTTTATTGTCCTAACTCCATTTACCTCTTCCATAATAGCCCTATAAGTATTGGCTCTGTTATAAGCATTATACAAAGATGCAGATATTGTCCAATGAGAAATCCTATAATTTACTCCAATATCAAGCCTATGGTATGACGGCAACCTAAAATTATTCTTTTGGGATATTTGTTTTATAGGAGGAGTATTGGAGGAGGCAATGACAAAGGGAACAAGTTCAAAAGCCATTGTTTGTAAATTACCTGACAAATAAGTCCAATTTAAAGATATATCCCAATGTTTATTAAACACATAAGATGTAGAAATATTGATTTTATGAGGTCTATCGTAATATGGTCTATACCATTGGCCCTCATTTATATCTTTAAACAAATGTCTTACTTGTCCATATGAATAACTCACATCACCTACTAATCTTTTCCACTTAGCTGTTAATTGAAATTCTATTCCATAAGAATAGCCTTTACCAATAGACAATTTATCAGTTAGTTTATTATAATTACTTAAGCGTGTATAACCTTCTCTATAATCTATAATATTTGCCATAGAAATATAATAAGTGGCTATCTTATAGGAAATTGCATTAGACAAATCTCCCTTAACACTAAGGCTGTAATTATTTGTAGTTGAAGGCTTGATATTCTTAGATGGGAAAAACCAAGTGTCTACTTGAAGAAAACTATTATTGCTTGATGCTGTAAGTGTTCTTTGACTTGATTTGCTATATACGCCCTCAATATTAAGCATAGGATTTAGGTGCATTAAAATGCCTATACGAGGTAAAACATTGAAAAAAGGATATTCTAATCTTAAAGAAAATTGAGTACTGAGCTTCTTTGTTATATCCCACTTACTATCCACATAAGCATAGGTATCAAAAAAAGATATTTTATCTGTTTTATTTATTGAAGCAAACCTGCTAATAAGACCTATACCTGTTCTTAAAATCAAATTATTATACGGTAAGATTTTGTTATCCCATCTTAACAAATGCTCCGCTGTATAGTTGCCATTATGCAAATCTGTCACATTTGATACAAGCTCTCTCCTATAATAATTAGAGCTAATCAACTGAAACTGACTATTCCATATAGGTGATGCAATGTAGTTTACAGAAAAATTACCTCCGTATGTACCCCATTTATACTCTTGCTTTTTTGCTAATTGCTCTAAATTATTTTCTTTTCTATTTATCCATAATCTATCTCCACTCAAAATACCACTGAGACTCAATGTTAATCTATCATTATATTTATGAACAAGTTTAATGTTACTATCATAAAATGAAAAATTACTTGACTCCTTTTCATTTTTAGTCGTTAAAGGTATAAACAAATCTATTAAGGAGCGTCTACCTGATATAGACAGACTTGTTTTTCCTTTCACGATAGGTAACTCTACATTGCCTTTTGCCGAAATAAGTCCCAATGAAATATTAGCCTGAACACGTTCTGTATTACCATCTTTTGTTATTACATCTATCACTCCACCACTTTTACCACCATAATATGCAGGTAAATAAGAATTATACAGATTTATAGATTTTACAGTTTCTGAATTTATAGTAGATAATAAACCTAAAGCGTGATTACTATTGTATATTGGCACTCCATCAACAATCAGATAATTAGCACTTGGGTCTTGCCCTCTGATGACACTATTAGTCTGACCTTCATTTGCATAGCCTATGCCGGCTATATTCTGTATTGCCTTTATGGGATCTGTTTCTGCAAGGATTGATACTTGATTTTGTATTTTAGAGAGTGGAATATTTATCTGACCTATATTTTTAGGCCTTAAATCTGCTCTAATCACAGTTTCAGATATTTGGTTTTGCTGTGCCTCCAAAAAAATATTTAATAGAGTATCCCTGTCTGTTTTAAGTTCAAGAGAATATAATTTATAACCGACTAAAGAAAAATATATCTTAGTTTTTTTCTTCTCAGATAATTTCAAACTATAAAAACCTGTATTATCTGTACTCACTCCATCAGTATCAGTATAAACAAATGTTCCTATGAGAGCTTCGTGAGTAGTTGCATCGAAAACCCTACCATATATTGTTGCTTGTGCTTTCAGTACAAGAACATTGCAGAATATGATAAATAATATACTGATAAATAGTTTTTTCATACCATATAAGTAACATTATGTGCAATTTATATTAAAACTGCAGATAAGCTTGTTTTTTCTGTGTTCAAGGTCTAGCACAAAACGTAAGCCTACACCAGATTTCAAAGATAGTTCTTTTTGCGTCAGATTATATTGCTTTCGTAACTTTTTAACCGTAATAGATAGATTATTCATAATAATTTACGTTAAAATACTTAATTTCAAATAAATCTTACACCTAAGCATAAATCAAACAAATGCGTTCTTTAACTTTTCTGCATTCTATTTATACCTTTTCGGGTACAAAGTTAATACAAATATTCAACATTATACCATTATGGGTATAATTTGTCACTACATTATCATTATTATGTCTGATAAGGTATAATTTATCTCATAAAAATATTCTTTAAAGAATCTTTGAAGTTCTATCTCACTTCACATTTTCTTATAGGGATAAAAACTAAAAAGGCCTAGCATAATTATAGCTAATAAGCTTACTTTTATAAATCGATTGCAATAATATTCCTAACAATAAGATATTAGTAATTTGCAATATTTAGTCTTAATAACATATAGAATTTATATCTTTGCGTCTTATTTGATTACTCTAATAGATACACTTAATCTTTAAT
>JARIAS010000074.1 GCA_029257745.1 Candidatus Cryptobacteroides sp.
GCTTCTTCTATTGAATCACTTTGTGCCTCTTCTTTAAAATAGGTATATATATCATCTATTACATCATCATCTATCTCTTGCTCCAAATAATATCGTATATTAAGCTTAGTACCATATTTTACAATATTCTCTATCTCACAAACCAATTCTTCCAAGTCCATATCTTTAGCAGCAGCGATATCCTCTAAGGCCATTCCCTTATCAATACATTGTATAATAAAAACCTTATTAGCCGACTTGCTAGCCATAGATTTTACAACAATATCATCAGGACGCTCTATCTCATTCTCCTCAACATATTTTCCAATAAGATCAATAAACTCTTTACCAAACTTCTTAGCTTTCCCCTCTCCTACACCCTGACAATTCTTCAACTCATCTAAACTCATAGGATAGGATATTGTCATATCCTCTAAAGAGGCATCGCTAAAAATAACCCAAGCCTGAAGATTATGCTTTTTTGCGACATCTTTTCTTAAATCTTTCAGCATAGCTAATAATTGCTCATCGCCATAAGAAGCTTGAGATGAAGGCATTACAATATCATCGTCATCATCTTCATTACATTTACTAGAAAACTTTCTATCTTCAGACATCATTATAGGATAAGGATGCGATATAAACTCTTCTCCTTTTTCAGAAATCTCTATCAGGCCATAGCGCTCAATGTCTTTTACCAAAAATTGCTCAATTAGAGCATGTTGAATTACGGCATTCCAATATTTATCATTATGGACAGAATCTACTCCAAAAAAATCCAGCTTATCATGATTATATGATTTTATCATAGCAGTCATCTTGCCTGCCAAAATATTTGATAGATGTTCTATCTTAAAATGCTCTGGAAGTTCTTTGACTAATTCTATCGCAGTTTTTATATCTTGCTGGGCGTCAAATTTAGCCTTAGGATGCAAACAATTATCACAATTACCACAATTATCCTGTGTATACTCTTCACCAAAATAATTTAATAGCATTTTTCTACGACACATACTGGACTCTGCATACGCTGCTGTATCCATAAGAAGCTGTCTTCCAATCTCCTGCTCTGCCAAAGGTTTAGCTTGTATAAATTTCTCAAGTTTCTGAATATCTTTATAACTAAAATAAGTAATACAAGCTCCTTCTAATCCATCCCTTCCAGCCCTACCTGTTTCTTGATAGTAGCCCTCTATACTCTTAGGTATATCATAATGTATAACAAATCTAACATCAGGCTTATCTATACCCATACCAAAGGCTATGGTAGCAACAATCACATCAACTTTCTCATTTAAAAAACAATCTTGATTCTCTGCCCTAGTTTTAGCATCTAAACCTGCATGATAAGGCAAAGCCTTTATACCATTAATATTTAAGAGCTGAGCTAATTCCTCAACCTTTTTTCTACTAAGACAATAAATTATACCTGATTTATGAGGGTTCTGTTTAATATATTTTATTATTTCTCTCTTCTGATCTACTTTATCCCTTATTTCATAATAAAGATTGGCTCTATTAAATGAAGACTTGAATATTTGAGCATTCTGTATGCCGAGACTTTTAAGAATATCACTTTGCACCTTTGGCGTTGCAGTTGCAGTGAGTGCAATAATAGGCTTTCGCCCAATCTGCTCAATCACAGCCCTTATTTTCCTATATTCAGGTCTAAAATCATGACCCCATTCAGATATACAATGAGCTTCATCAATAGCAAAAAAAGAAATATTTACATTTTTCAACAATGCTATATTTTCCTCCTTGCACAAAGACTCTGGTGCAACATATAAAAGTTTTGTATTCCCATTCTTTAAATTTTCCTGAACATTTGATATTTCAGCCTTACTCAATGATGAATTTAAAAAATGAGCCACTTCATCATTTTCAGCCACAAAAGCTCTTATAGCATCTACTTGATTTTTCATCAATGCAATAAGAGGAGATACAACTATAGCTGTGCCGTCCATTATCAATGCAGGCAATTGATAACATAGAGACTTTCCGCCACCCGTAGGCATAAGAACAAAGGCATCTTCTCCATTGATAAAATGCTCTATAACTTCTCTCTGCCCGCCCTTAAATGTATCATAACCAAAGACTTCTTTTAATTTTTCTTGAATATCAGATAAGGTAAATTTTGACATACACACAAAAAACTTTAATATATAAATATAAATTTAATCAAAAAGATGCAATTAGAAAAATAAATTTTAGCTTATAAACATATTCATACGTAAATTATTATGCTTTAATGTATAAAAGACATACTAATAGAAAAGATATTTCACAATTTTATAAATAATATAATATATTTTAACGATATTTGCAAAATGTTTGCACCTTTTAGTGCAATATATTAAGCAAAACACATTAAAAATTTATACAATGAAAAAAATTACATTATTTGTTGCAATAGCTGCCCTATTTGCAGCATCTTGCTCAAACTCTCTAGAGGGATCTAAAGAGACTCAAGCTTTAGCACCTAGTGCTGCTTTAACAGACTCTACAAGCTATTTAGTGGGAGTTAATTTTGCAGGTTTTTTACAAAATTATGACTTTGGCAAATTAAACTTTTCTGAAATGGAAAAAGGAATTAACGATGCTCTAAATGCAAAAGGAACTCCTAGAGATGCTGAATTTGCAAAACAATTTAAAATTAGCCCAGAGCTAATGAATGACGTATTAGGAAAATTCTTAGAGAAAAGGAAGGCTTACGTTTCTGCTCTAAACACAGAAAAAGAAAAGGCATTCTTTGAGAATATTGCAAATACTCCTAACGTACAGAAAACAGAAGAAGGTCTTTACTATGTTGTAAATAGTGCTGGAGAAGGTGCTAACATAGCATTAAACGATACATTGTATGTGCACTATACAGGTAAACTAATGGATGGAACTACATTTGACTCAACTGAGGCTGATGGTCCTTCTGCAAACTTTGTTCTATCAAATGTTATCAAAGGATGGCAAATTGGATTAACAAATGTTGCTGCTGGTGCAGATGTTACTCTATACATTCCATCAAATCTTGCTTATGGAGAAAATGGTCAGCCTAGAGCAGGTATAGGTCCAAATGCTCCGCTAGTATTTGATGTAAAAATCGACTCTGTTAAATTTGCAAAATAATTAGGAGAGATTTAGATGGCTAATTTAGAAATATCAGGTAAATTAATACAAAAGCTACAGCTACAATCAGGTAGCTCTGCCAGAGGTGAATGGAAAAAACAAGACTTCATTATAGAGATAAATGAATCTAACTATCCAAGCAAGGTCGTTTTCTCTCTTTGGGGTGATGACAAAGTAGTAGAGCTAGAAAAATTTAATATTGGAGATAATGTAAAGGTTTCATTTAATATCTCCAGCAGAGAATACAACTCAAAATGGTATACTGATTTAAGGGCATGGAAGATAGAAGCATTAAACACTAATCATAACTCTTATAATCCAGAAGATATACCAGCAGGCTTTACTCCAAATAATAATTTTAGCCAACAGGAGTTCAATAATAATGAAGAGAACAAGGATGATTTACCTTTTTAAGATAAAACTCTAAATTACCAAATACTTATACCCTATCTCTGTTTTATAACTTAGATAGGGTATTTTATATATAAAAAATCCTATCTTTGCATTGTATATTGGCCTTGAATGGCTATAAAATAAATTTTATGAAAATTGCTTTAGTTACAGGCGGTAGCAGGGGTATAGGAAAAGCTATCTGCCTAAATTTGGCAGCTGAAGGCTACCATGTTCTTATCAATTATGTAGCAAATGATACTGCTGCAAATCTATGCTTAGAAGAGATAACAAAGAATGGAGGCAGTGCCGAACTCTTAAAATTTGATGTAAGTGATAATGAAGCTTGCAGACAGAGTTTAGAGGTATGGCAAAACAATAATCCAGATAAATTCATAGAAGTATTAGTAAATAATGCTGGTATTCGCATAGACAAACTTTTAATGAGAATGGATTATACAGATTGGACAAAGGTAATATCAACAAATTTGACAAGCTTTTATAATATAACTCAAGTTCTTGTAAAAAAGATGATTGCAAATAGAAAGGGAAGAATCATCAATATGGCTTCAGTATCAGGACAAAGCGGACTTGCAGGACAGACCAACTACTCTGCTGCCAAAGCAGGTATAATAGGAGCAACTAAGGCTTTAGCAACAGAACTTGCATCTAGAGGTATTACTGTAAATGCTATTGCACCGGGCCTCATACTTACTGACATGGTGGAAGGCCTTGACTTAGAAGCTATTAAAAAAGAAATACCTGCAAAGAGATTTGGACAACCTGAAGAAATTGCCCATTTAGTAAATTTTCTTGCCAGCGATAAATCTGGATATATAACAGGACAAGTCATAGGTATAAATGGAGGCTTATACAAATAATTACATTGATCTAGCATTATTTAAAGAAATGCTGGAAATTGACTCTACTAGTGGTAAGGAAAGAGAATTTGCTCTTTTCCTTGCCTCTAGGTTATTACAGGCGGACTGCTGTGGTATACAAGAGGCAAGCAAATGCGATGTAAAACAATATGAAGTAGGAGATGGAACTCTCAATCTACTGTTTTCGTGGGGAAAGCCAAGACTATATTTTTGCACACACCTAGACACTGTTCCACCATATATTGCTCCTCGCTTTGAACACGACAAAATATACGGACGTGGCTCTTGCGATGCAAAGGCACAAATACTAAGTATGTACACCACATGTAGAATACTTGAGCAACAAGGAATTAGCGATTTTGCCTTACTACTTTTATCGGGAGAAGAAACAGGCTCTTTTGGGGCAAAAGCCTATGACAGAGACTGCGAAGGTGGGGAACTAATTATAGTAGGAGAGCCTACTGATAACAAAATGGTTAAAGCCAGCAAGGGAACTAAATCATTCAGTATTAACATTAAAGGTAAGGCAAGCCATTCAGGCTATCCTGAATATGGAAAAAGTGCTATAAATATTTTTATTGAATTTATTAACAAACTCAATAATATAGAATTTCCCATAGATGATATTATGGGGCAAACAACATTTAATATAGGGAAATTACATAGTGACAATGCTCAAAATGTTCTTAGCCCTGAGCTTGAATGCAAAATTTATTTTAGGACTACTAAGGCTAGTGAGGATTTTGTTGAACAAGTTATGAATGATTTAGAAGATGAGAACATCTCTATAATCAATAATGGAGGAGATAAGGCAATGTCATATCACTGCTTTGATAATATAGAACAATGCGTTGTATCATTTGGTAGTGATACTCCCCGACTTAATAAATTCCACAAAAGAAGCCTTTGCGGAGCAGGTTCTATCTTATTGGCTCACACTGAAAATGAACATATCTTAGTCAAAGATCTAGATATAGCCATAAAGCAATACTTATATATGGCAAAAAACTTTTTAATAGGAGAAAAATAATGATTGTAATGAAATTTGGTGGCACCTCTGTACAAGATGCCAATGCTATACAAAATGTTATAAACATTGTATCTACAAGATTGAAAGAAAAAGCCCTTGTAGTAGTATCTGCTATGTCCAAAGTTACAAGACAATTATTAAGACTTGCAGAATTAGCAGAGCAGGGGAATAAAGAAGAGGTGCTAAAAGGTATTGACTCTCTTAAAGAAAGACATTTTGAAGTTGCCTCACAACTACTTGATAAAGAAAATATTGAGACTGCTAAAACAGAGATAGCTAAACTTTTATCAGAGTTACAAAGCTTCTTACTAGGCATTAGCGAGATACGAGAGCTAAGTGATAAATCTCAGGCAAAAATTCTAGGATATGGAGAGTTATTATCCTCTTGGATAGTCACTTTGGCATTTAACAAGCAAGGGATAAAGGCAAAACGTCTAGATGCAAGAGAACTGCTAATTACAAATAATAATTACCTTTCAGCTAAACCTGATATTCCTCTTAGTAGTAAAAAGGTAAAAGAGGAAATTGTAATAGGCTATAAAGAAGCAGAAGTCCTTGTTATACAAGGTTTTATTGCATCTAGCACAGATGGAGACAGCACCGTACTAGGTTTTGAAGGCTCTGACTATTCGGCTGCAATATTTGGCTCAATCTGTAACGCTGATAGGGTAGAAATATGGACAGATGTTGATGGTATATGCGTAACTGACCCACGAGTTGTTGAGAAGCCTAGAAGCATCTCAGCTCTCTCATACGAAGAAGCCGCAGAGATGGCATATCTAGGTGCCAGAGTACTCCACCCATACACAATAGAGCCTTGTAGGGCTAAGAACATACCAATATATGTTCTTAACTCTCACAATATTAACTATACAGGAACAATAGTAGACAATGCCAGGCATGAAGAAATTACTGCCCTAGCCTTTCGTAGCGATATTTGTTTAATAAGAATTGACCTTCCTGACTTTGGGCAAGTAACAGATGCCTTAAATTTTATATCCCAGCAATTCAAACAATACAATATTAATATAAGCCTACTAAATACTGATACATCTGCTATTATCTTAACTGCTGATAAGCAAGAGTCAATAGATGAGGCTTGTGAGAGCATTAGACAAAAATATAGCCTATATATAGAAAAGAACAAGGCTCAAATATCAATAGTAGGTAGAAACATTAGTAAGAAGACTGGATTAATAGATGTAATAAATAAAATAAGTCCTAATGCTGAACTACTTAGTATAGGGGCAAAACAAATGAATATAAGTTTTGTTATAAATCTAGAGGACTTAGACCATACTATTAATCAATTATATAAAGAAGTTTAAGATGAAAATATTTATTTCAGGATATGGTAAGATGGGAAAAAAAGTAGAAGAAGTTATTTTTTCCCGTAATATAGACTATCTAGGACATAGCGATGATATTCAAAATACTGATAATAAGGATTTTAAAAATGCTATTTGTATAGATTTTAGCACACCTGCTGCGTTTATCGCTAACTATAAGTTCCTAGCAGATAATTTTAAGGCTGTGGTTGTTGGAACTACTGGATGGCATCATCATAAAAATGAAATTTTTGAATATTTTTTAAAAGCAAAAACAGCTCTTATATGGGCTAGCAATTTTTCCATAGGTGTAATAGCCGTGATGCAAGCCGCAGATACAATTAGTAAGATTTTATCACATAGTACTTCTTATACAAGTAATATTGTTGAGACTCACCATATACATAAATTAGATGCCCCTAGTGGTACTGCAAAATCTCTAGCAGATATAGTAGGACAGAACATGGAAATACCTAATATTGAATCTATTAGAGAAGGCGAGGTAAATGGGATACATGAACTAAGTTTTCAATCTGAGAATGATTGTATTAAGCTAAAACACGAAGCTTTTTCAAGAAAGGCCTTTGCTGAAGGTGCTGTTGATGCTGCGACTATGATAGAAAGCCTGGAAGGCATACATGAATTTAAAGAATTAATTATTAATAAGATAGGACTATGAAAAAGATAAAGGGCTGTGGCACTGCCATAATAACTCCATTTAATAATGGGGAAGTAGATTATGATAGCTATGAAAATCTACTTAAAAGACAGATCGGTAAAATAGATTTCTTAGTAGCACTTGGGACTACTGCAGAAACGCCTTGCTTAGAAGATTATGAAAAGCTAGAACTACTGAGAATAAGTGCAGAATATGCTAAAGATTTACCACTTGTCATAGGTTGTGGAAGCAATTCTTTATCAGCGAGCCTGAGAAATATTGACAACTTTGAACAATTTAGACCTAGTGCCTATCTTATTGTTATACCATATTATAATAAGCCCACACAAGAAGGTATATACCAATATTTTAAGCACATCTCCGAATATACAGACACTGATATAATCATATACAATGTTCCTAGTAGGACAGGCTCTAATATAGAAGCTAAAACAGTACTTAGACTTGCTGAAATTCCTAATATTATTGGAATTAAAGAAGCTTCTGGTAATCTAGAACAAATAAAGACTATTTTGGATAACAAGCCTGAAGACTTTGTTGTACTTAGTGGTAATGATGATCAAACTCTTGATATTATAAAAATGGGAGGAGAAGGTGTAATTAGCGTAGTTTCTAATCTTTGTCCTGATAAAATGAGCTCTATGACAAGATATGCCCTAAATAAAGAGTGGGAAAAGGCAGAAAGTATTGACAAACAACTGACTAAGCTCTACAAGGACTGTTTTATAGAAAGTAACCCTATACCTGTAAAAGCAGGACTAAGTCTTATTAATCTTTGTGAAAATGAGCTAAGATTACCTCTCACAGCAGCAAGCCCAAAGACCATAGAAATAATGAAAGAAAATATATCTCTTTATGAATAATCTGGACAATTTTAACACAATATGCAGGCAACTTGAAAAAGGAGAAATAAGGGTTGCCGAATATAAAGACGGCGACTGGTTTGTTAATCCTAAAATAAAAGAAGCTATACTAGAAGGTTTTCGATATGGGAAAATGAAGGATTTTTCCCAAGGTACATTTTCATTTTTTGACAAAGACTCTGTCCCTGCAAGACAGTTCACGATGGAAGATAAGGTACGCATAGTTCCTGGAGGTACAACTGTACGCTGTGGAGCATACCTTGCACCATCTGTTGTGGTTATGCCACCAGCTTATGTTAATATAGGGGCATACATAGATGAAGGCACAATGATAGACTCCCACGCCCTAGTAGGCTCTTGTGCACAAGTAGGAAAACGTGTACACTTATCAGCAGCAGCACAATTAGGAGGTGTGTTAGAACCAATAGGAGCCTTACCTGTCATTATAGAAGATGATGTATTCATAGGAGGAAACTGTGGAATATACGAGGGTACTATTGTGAAATCTAAAGCTGTCATAGCAAGTGGAGTTATAATAACACGTGGCACTCAAATTTACGATCTTGTGAATGATTGCTTTATAAAAGCAGATGAACAAAATAGGATTATTATACCTGAGGGAGCTGTTGTTGTAGCAGGCTCTCGCCCTATTGCAAATAATGCAAGGGCTATGCAAGTATACACGCCTATAATTGTAAAATATAGGGATGAAAAGACTGATAGTTCAATAGTACTTGAAGATATACTTAGATAAGATGAATCTAGATAGCTTGTTTTCAGAAGATTGCAATAGTTTTATGCCCTCACCTGTAAGGGATATTTTCAAAAAAGTAGATTTAAACGAGATATACTCTTTTGCAGGAGGCTATCCTAATGCCGATAGCTTCCCTTTAGATGATATTGAAAGGCTTAGCAAAATAGTACTTGAAAAATACGGAACAAAGGCCCTACAATATGGTGCAACTCAAGGACTTACAGAATTACGTGAGGCATTGAGCCAAAGATACCATGTTCCAACTAAAAACATACAGATAAGCACCTCTTCTCAACAAGGTATAGATGTATGCAGCAGAATTTTTATTAATCCACAAGATACTATACTTTGCATAAATCCATGCTATCTTGGTGCTATACAATCTTTTAAGTCATATAGAGCTGACATTCAAGGGATTGAATATAGTCAGGATATAGAGATATTCAAACAAAATATAACAAAGGTCATAAATAATTGCATATCACAAGATAAGAAAATCAAGTTTCTCTATGTAATAAGTGATTTTCAAAATCCTAGCGGACAGACATTATCACTTGCAGAGAGAGAACTTTTACTATCTTTTGCCCGCAGCTATGACTTTCTTATAATAGAAGACTCTCCCTATAAAGAATTAAGATATGAAGGCGATGATATTAAATCTATCTATGAGCTAGATACTGAAAGAGTGATTTTTCTTGGCTCTTTTTCTAAAATCTTTGCTCCTGCATTTAGATTAGGCTGGATATTCGCTAATGAAAAAATATTGGAGAAAATATATGTCTGCAAACAAAGCTTAGATCTATGCCCACCTGTATTTGACCAATATTTAACAAGTGAATACATTAACTCAGGCCTACTAGATAAAAATCTGGAGAAAAGTAGAAAGCTATATAAGGGTAAAAGAGACTTGGTTCTTAAAAAATTAGAGGAATGTATGCCCGATTGTGTTAGCTGGAATAAAGCCGAAGGAGGACTATTTTTATTCCTATACCTCCCTGAAAGTTTTAACGCCTTGACATTTTATGAGTTAGCATTAAAAGAAGGATTAGCATATGTAGCTGGTAATTTCTTTTATACTGATGGCTCTGGCCTCAATACAATAAGGCTAAATTTTTCATTTATGTCTGATGAAAAATTAGAAAAAGGCATAGAACTTTTTTCTTCTCTACTCAAAAAGGTGTTAAACTAAGTTTAGATGACTATATCTTACTTTATATCAACTTTATAGATAGCCTTAATTATAGCTCAAAGTTAATCTTTTGTTTATACAATTTTAGACCAACTTATATTCAATATTATGAGATTTTATAAATACCACGGTGCCGGCAATGATTTTATTATTGCAGACAATAGGAATAATACATATCTTCTTGATAATAAGACTATTGCAAAACTATGTGATAGACACATAGGCATTGGTGCAGACGGACTTATCTTATTAAACAACAAAAAGGGATATGATTTTGAAATGCTCTACTACAATGCTGATGGCTCTAGTGATATGATGTGTGGCAATGGTGGACGATGTCTTGTAGGTTTTGCTATTGATATGAAGATTGTCAATGCTGATAATATTATACACTTTTATTGTGCAGGAAAAGATTATTCAGCAGAGCTTATGAGAAGCAAAGAGGGAAAGGAAGCCAACATAAGATTAAAAATGCAAGATATTAACAATTATGGAAAAATATCTCAAGAAGAATATTTTCTTAATACAGGCACCTACCATTTTGTAAAATTTGTAAAAGATATAGAAAAAATTGATGTTATTACAGAAGGTAGAAAGATACGCTATGACAAGCAATATTATCCCAATGGGACAAATGTCAATTTTGTAGAAAAAACTGATAATAAGCTTATTATTAGAACCTATGAAAAAGGCGTAGAAGATGAGACCTTAGCCTGTGGAACAGGTATAGTTGCAGCAGCATTAGCATATTATGCACATAATTATAATTCTCAACATAAAAAGGAAGAGAAAATTAAAATTAGTATTAGAGCGAAGATTGCGGAACTTGAAGTAGAATTTACAGCTTCTTACAATGAAGGGCTTCTTTCTGCTAAAGATATATATTTAATTGGCCCTTATAGTTTTGTAGCATCTATTGATATAGATATTAAATAGGAGGGAGCATATTTTCTATTTAGATATATCTCTTTCCATAAAAGAATTTTATTGCATTTAAATAATATAACTATATAGATAAAAGATATAAAGCAAAGCTATATGAGCTTAAAAAATCTGCAATGCGACTTTATTAAATTTTCTTAAAACAAAAATAAATACAGAAATATAAACGATATAGTATGAGCAATAAGATTTTATTAAATGTCATTGTATTACAGACCTACAAATCTAAACAACCTTCAGGTATAATAAGGGATATACTTTGATTATCCTCATTAATGTCTAGGATTAAGTCATCATGCAATGGCAAGATAAATTCCTTTCCACTAGGATTTTGCACACAAATACAAGGATTGGACGGAATATCTTCTATACTAATAACTTTTCCTATTAAAGCCCCTTGCTTGTCATATACAGACCAATCAATAATAGAATTTTCCTCCTCTATACCATCAACTTCAACAAAGAGTTCTTTAGATATTAGCTCTTCTGCTGCTTCAAGATTTTCTATGCCTTTTAAATGTATTATAAGTCTCTTGTTGCCACGTCTTTCTTGATTTGTAATAAAAAAAGGAACCAATAGTCCATCAAAACTGATAAACACTGGTTCCTCTTCGTTTAAGTCTTCTGGTGAATATTCTCTAAAAGATATTACTATATCTCCTGTAACGCCATTAGACTTCAATATCTTGGCAATACTAACAAAATTATTTGTTTCTGCCCTAGACATCATTAAGCTTCTGTAGTTTCAGCTACTTCTGCTACGGCCTCTTCAGCTTGAGCACTTTCCTCAGCTTTAGCTGCTGCCTCTGCTGCTGCAGCCTCAGCCTTTCTCTTAGCTATAGCCTCAGCCCTTTGCTCATTAACCTTAATTTCTGCCTCTTTTGCAGCATTTGCCATATCTACTGCTAGTTTAGAAAGACCTTGTTTCTTAGCCTCAATCTTTGCTAGTTTTTCAGTCTTCCAAGCTGCAAATTTTTGATCTGCTTGCTCTTGAGTTAAAGCACCCTTTTTAATACCACCTTCTAAGTGTTTACGAAGAAGTACTCCCTCATAAGAAAGTAATTTACGTGCTACAAGTGTAGGTTGAGCACCCTTGTTTAACCAAGCCAAAGCACTATCACTATTCAAAACGATAGTAGCAGGGTTTGTATTAGGATTGTATGAGCCAATATGCTCAATGTACTTACCATCACGTGGTGCACGTGAATCAGCCACTACAATGTGGTAGAATGCAAAATTCTTCTTTCCGTGGCGTTGTAAACGAATCTTAACAGCCATTGTGAATCTGTTTTAAAAATTAATAATAAAATATATCCAACTCGTGGATTGGTGCGGATGATGAGAGTCGAACTCATACAGGCTTAAGCCCACTACCCCCTCAAAGTAGCGTGTCTACCATTCCACCACATCCGCATACTTCAGCCTACAAATATACTAAATTTATTTCATATAAATACAAGCAAACACTCTTTCTATGAAAAAAACTCCTCTATTAAGATTGAATAATATTTAGTTATTATTGATATAAAAACTATTAATTTATACACTTTATCCTAAACAAATATAACTGATTTTATATATAGCAAAACAAATATCTAATCCTTTTTAAATATAAAAGTATAATTGTGTGTAATATAATAATCAAAAATGTTCTAACTTTGCACACTATTTATATTGACTTTAAGTATTTTAATTATGAAGCATAATTTAATCACAATCACACGTTTACTGTTAATACTTGCTTGCATAAGTGTTGTTACGTGTAAAAATCACCCCCTAGAATCCAAGAATAAAAAAGATAATACAGCTCAAGTTGAAGAAAAGAATGACGAAGACAATTCAAATAACAATGAGAGCAAAGAAGGAAACAACTCAAGTGACACAGATAATAACAATAATGACAATCAGGAAGATAATGTCACAAGTGATAATATTATTGAAGAATCTGAGATAAAAGATTATTTCTTAAATCAACAAGATAATTTTGGTAAGAAAAAAGTCGATTTTATTAATAGCCAAATCATTAAAATTAGTGAGATAAATGCTTATAAAGAAAAGATATGGAAAATATGGAAAGAAAGTAATAAGCTTTTTAATGAAGAAAAATTAATTTCACTATCCCCTCTTACAGAAGGAAAGTCTAGCTCATGGACATTACCTTCAAATCTAGAAGCTAATGCTATTATGCCATATTACTGGGGAAGTAAAGGGACTAAACCCTCTCAAGGCTATCCTTTATTCATATACCTTCATGGTTCAGGTCCTAAAACTAGTGAATGGAGTGCAGGAAAATATCTCGCAGAACATTTTGAAGATGCCCCCTCTACATATTTTATTCCACAAATTCCTAATATGGGTGAATACTATCGTTGGTGGCAAAAGGCTAAATTATTCGCTTGGGAAAAATTATTTAGACTTGCATATCTTTCAGGAGAAATAGATGCAAAGCGTATCTATCTTATAGGCATTTCTGAAGGTGGCTATGGCTCACAACGTTTAGCATCATACTATGCTGACTATCTAGCAGGAGCAGGTCCTATGGCAGGAGGCGAACCTCTTATTAATGCACCCATAGAAAATTGTCGAAACATTGCATTTTCTCTTAGAACAGGTGGGAATGACACTCAATTTCATAGAAATCAACTTACAAGATACACTAAAGAAGCCTTTGAAAAGGCTAAAAAAGAAGACTCAGAAGGCTACACTCATTTTATAGATATTATCGATGGCTATGGACACGCCATAAATTACTATCCGACATCGACTTGGCTTAAGAATTTCACTAGAACAGCCCATCCTAAAAAAATAGTTTGGGAAGATTTTGATATAGATGGGGTATATCGTAAAGCCTTCTATAATATTGAAGTAAAAAAACGCTCAGCAGATAGGACACGTTATATAGTGGACATAAAAGACAATCAAATAAACATTAGCGTTGATAAGGTCGATTACAAAGGTACAGTAAAAAGTCCTTATTGGAATTTCTTTCTAAAATACGACAAAACATACACAAGGCTACATGATGGAGAATTTATAATATATCTAAATGAACAGCTTGTAGACCTAACAAAAGATGTAAGAGTAACTGTAAATGGAGAAGAATATTTTAATGATAAAGTAAAAATTGATATGAAAAATATCATAAATAGCTGTGCTACGTATTTTGATCCTGAAAGATTATTCCCTGCATCAATACAAATAAAACTCAAATAATAAAATCAGTAATTACAATACAATGAAGAAGCATATATTTATATTTACCTACCTAGTGCTAATATTTATTAGTATTACAATTATAGCTTGTAAGAAAGATACTATAAGAAGTAAAGAAGTTGTAGAACAAAGTACAAGCGACGATAAAGTCCC
>JARIAS010000004.1 GCA_029257745.1 Candidatus Cryptobacteroides sp.
GACTTGCTAAGGTAGTTAAAAAAAGCTAAATTTGCGTAAAACTAAACCAACTTATTATGGATAATGTAGATATATTTTTAACAAGTAATGCATCTTGCTTAAGAACGCAAGATATTGCATTTTTAAGTAAGCAATTAAGATCTCTACCAGAAGAGGTCCAAAGCAGACTTAGTTATATAAAACTTAAAAACCCTATAATTGCGTTGATATTGTCTTTATTTGCAGGCTCTTTGGCTATTGACAGGTTCTATGCGGGAGATATAGGTATAGCCCTATTAAAACTATTTACTTGCGGTGGACTAGGCATCTTGACTATCATAGATTGGTTTACAATTTATGATAATATACTAGATAAAAATATGGATATAATAAATAAGCAGATACGTACATTATAAAAGTTTTACAGTTAAGGTGTATTCATCTAAGAAATTTTATAGACTCATAGTTATATTATATGCTGTGGGTCTTTTTTACTTGATATTAAATGTTTTGGGATTAGGTCTTAAAGTCTGTATATTCCATTATATAACAGGTTTTGCATGTCCTGCGTGTGGCATGACACGAGGCTTTCTATCTCTGTCTAGGGCAGATTTTTATTCAGCTATTATGATTTATAATGCTTTATCTATACCTGCTTTTATTATTATGCTGCTTATCCCTATTTTTTTGTTATATGATTATGTATATTCAAAACATACTCTATATAATTTCTACGTAAAATTAGAAGATATTTTGAAGCGTCCTATATATTATATACCTTTGTCGCTTCTTATTGTTAGTAATTGGATTTGGAATATATTAAAAGATTTATAATATGCTTATAATAAATTGTTTATATTATTCTTAATCTGTGTAGTGTATTTAATGCTTTAAATTATATTGAATGAAAAGATTAATTTTATTTATTCTTGTTATTAGTAGTGCTTTTTATTCTTTTGCACAAGATTTTCCAAAGCCTACTTATAAGTTTTATGGCTTTTTCCGTAATTATTCTATTTTTGACTCACGAAAAACCGATGCAGGAACTGCTGACTTAAGTCTTTTCTCTCCACTTGATAGAGACATTGATGCTAATGGCATTGACCAAAATGCTCAGCCATCTTTGCAGATGTTTGCAATTACTACTAGGTTGGGTGTGAAAATTAATGCCCTTCAATATAAAAATTTGCAGCTCAACTCTACTGTTGAAACAGATTTTAATACATTATTAGGCTCAACTGCTGTGCTTCGTCTACGTTTAGCATATGTGGATTTTATATGGAAGAATTCAGCTAATCCTAAATCTGTTTTTTCTATTCAAATAGGACAGGCTTGGCACCCAATGGCAATAGATATTCCATATTCTATTAATGTCGAAAGAGGTATGCCTTTTAATCCTTTTAATAGGTCTCCTCTTATTATGGCAAATTATTCTATGAATGCAAATAATATGTTTTCTTTAGCCTTGATTCATCAGATGCAATTTAGATCTAATGGTCCAGGTGGAAAATTAATAGTCTATGCAAAGTACTCTTTAATTCCTGAGTTGTTATTGCAGTGGCAATTTAAGGCAAAGGGACTTACAACAAAGTTGGGATTGGATATTTTGACAATACGCCCACGTTTATCAGAATCTAAGCGTTTAGTTAGCGTTAGCCCCTATGTGTATGCAAATTATGTTAGGGGAGATTTTGCTGTAAATGCAAAAACTATTTATGCACAGGCAGGTGATCATATTTCACTTTTAGGTTCTTATGGAGATATAAAACCTGAGGCTGCATCTACATATACATACTCACCTATGCAAAGTTCTGTAAGTTTTATATCTGCTAAATATGGCAAAAAATATCAGATTATGGCAATGTTAGGCTATATAAAGGCTCTAGGTACAAGTGAGGATATAGATAATTATTATTCCTCAAAGAAGTCTTTACCTATTAATCAAATGCTTAGATTTACTCCAACAATTGCATATAATTTGGGAGGACTTACACTAGCCTTAGAGTATAATATTACCGCATCTCAGTTTGGTGATGATATGAATAAAAGAGCATTATATACAAGCAATCTGCATTGGATTGTAAATCATAGAATATCAACAATGGTTAAATTAAATTTCTAATTATGAAAAAAACACTTTTACTACTTATTTCAGCTTTTGTAGTATCCCTATCTTTATCTGCACAAAATGTGCAATTACATTATGATTTAGGAAGATCTATTTACAAAAAAGACTTATCGTTTAGACCTGTCCTAACTAGTACAATAGAAAATTTTAAAATCGACAAGTGGGGTAATACCTTTTTCTTCGTAGATTTTGATTATGGCTCATCTATGCAAATGGCTGGAAAACAGTCATCTATCGTTACTGCTTACTGGGAGATAGCAAGGGAATTTACAATAGGAGTACCTGGATTAAATGCTCATATTGAGTATAATGGAGGTTTAAATTCTTCATTCACTTTTAACAATGCCTATTTAGCAGGTCCAAGCTATACTATGGCTTCAAAAGATTTTTCTAAAGTCTTTACATTTATGCTTTTATATAAATATATACAAGATAATCCAAAGCCAAATAGTGTGCAATTTACAACAGTATGGAATATGTTCTTCTTTGATAAAAAGCTTCAATTTACAGGCTTCCTTGATATATGGAAGGAGCATAGGCCATGGCAAGGTACAGAGTTTATATTCTTGACTGAGCCTCAGATATGGTACAATTTAAATACTATACCGTCATTGAAAGATGTCAATCTTAGTGTTGGTTCAGAGTTGGAGTTGGGTGCAAATATGTATAAAAAAGGATTTTTTGCTATACCAACACTTGCCCTAAAATGGACCTTCTAAAATCCAGGCTAATAGTTAAGTAATTAACAAAAGTGTTACATTAATGTTTACAACTTATGTAATTAACTACTTGTAATTATCTTAAAATACAATAATTTTGTTGATAGAGTTTATGTGAGTACGCTTGCATAAACTCTATTTTAGTATTGATAATCAAGATTATAAGTTATGGAAGTAAGAAAAACAAATGGCTCATTAGAGGAATATGACAGGGTCAAGTTGATGAATGGCATTAGGCAGGCATATAATAGGGTTGGGCAGAAGTGCCAAGAAGAAATAGTTGTTACAATAGCAGATAATTTATACATATATGATGGTATCGCAAGTCAGGAGATACGTAGGCAAGTTGTAGATTCTTTAATGTCAATCAATAAAAAAGCAGCACTTAGTTATATAGAAAAATTTGATCAGGGTATTGATCTTCGTAAAAAAAGGGATTTTATAAAAGATTATATAAAAGCCTCAAATGCTGCTACTGCTTCCAAATTTGATTCTAATGCTAATGTATCAAGAAAAAATATAGTTACCTTAGGTCAGGAATTGTACAAGGAAAATAATATCAAGCAAAATAGGTATATCATGCAAGATAAGATAAAAGCCTTGTATGGTAAGGCCCTATCTGATCAGTATATTGCAGATCTACAATCACATATATTATATAAGCATGATGAAAGTGGTACTCCTGGTTATCCTTATTGTGTGGCTATAACTATGTATCCTTTTTTACTTTCTGGCTTAAAGGAACTAGGTGGTGTCTCTACTGCACCAACTGATTTGAAGTCATTTTGCGGAGAGTTTATTAATCTTGTATATTCTGTGTCCTCTCAATTTATGGGAGCAGTAGCAACTCCAGAATTCTTGATGTATCTTGATTATTTTATCAGGAAGGATTATGGCGATGACTATCTTATGCGTTTAGATGAAGTGGTTGAGATGAATGTAAAGAGGCGTACACTTAGAAAGGTTATAGAGAATTGTTTTCAACAAGTAGTCCATTCAATGAACATGCCTGCAGGTAATAGGGGCTATCAGACTGTGTTTTGGAATATAAGTTATTTTGATAAGCCTTATTTTGAAGGCGTTTTTGGTGACTTTATTTTCCCTGACGGCACACGCCCGATTTGGGAGACCTTGTCTTTTCTTCAGAAGCATTTTATGCAATGGTTTAATAATGAGAGGGATAGCTATGTATTAACCTTCCCTGTGGAAACCATGGCTTTACTTACCAATGGGGCTGATGACTTTGTGGATGAAGAGTATGCTGATTTTACTTCCAAGATGTGGGCAGAGGGACATAGTTTCTTTTGTTATCTGTCAAATAGTCCTGATAGCCTCTCAAGTTGTTGCCGTCTTCGCAATTCATTAAAAGATGTAGAAGATGAGCATAACAATACAACTCATCAGTATTCTATGGGAACTGCCTCAGTTTCTACTGGCTCTAAATCTGTTATGACAGTAAACCTGAATAGATTGATACAGATGGCAGCACGTACTTATTTTAATAATAAGGGTATAGATCTTATTAAAGATAAGGCCTTGGATTTTGTTTTTGATAGGGAAGACTTGTATGGTTATATATCTCAGCAACTTGCAGACTTTATTCAAAGAGTGCATAAATATCAGACAGCCTTTAATGAGATAATCAAGGATTTCTTAAAAGCTGATATGTTAGATGTATATAATGCGGGATTTATAGATATAAAGAGACAATATCTTACAATAGGGGTGAATGGTCTCACAGATGCTGCAGAGTTCTTAGGCTTGAATATTTCTCCTAATGAAGATTATAAATACTTTGTTAATATGCTATTAGAAACAATTAATAAGGTAAATAAGAAGTCAAAAACGCCTGATACTATGTTTAATACAGAGTTTGTTCCTGGGGAGAACCTGTCTGGTAAAAATTATAACTGGGATAAAAAGGACGGATTTTTTGTATCTAAAAGGCATAACATGTACAGCTCTTATTTCTATAATCCTGAAGATGACTCTCTTTCGATATTGGATAAGTTTAAGTTGCATGGGGAAGATTATGTAAAATATTTAGATGGAGGTTCAGCCCTTCATATGAATATTTCTGAACATCTTTCTCAGTCTCAATATCGTCAGCTTTTGCGAGCAGCTGCACATTATGGAACAAATTATTTTACATTTAATTGTAGAAATACTGTTTGCAATGAGTGTGGTAAAATTAGTAAGGATACCCTCACTGCATGTAAGAGCTGTGGTAGTACCAATTTAGATTATTTGACTAGGGTAATAGGCTATCTTAAACGTGTTTCTTCATTTAGCGAAATGCGTCAAGAAGAGGCTTCACATAGAGTTTATATTAAATGATAAAATATGTAGAGAGCATGAGCTCTGTTGTTATGGAAGAAATTCCTGATTGCTTGTCTTTAGCTTTGGCAATTAGTAATTGTAGGGGTACATGTGCTGAATGTCATTCTGCTTTTTTAAGGCAGGATATAGGACTTGAGCTAACAGAAGAAGTTCTGGACAGATTGATAAGAGATAATTTTGGGATAAATTGCTTACTTTTTCTTGGTGAGGGTAATGATATAGATACTTTATTGTCTTTATCGCACTATATTAAGCAACATTATTCTTTGTTAATTGCCTTATATTCAGGTAGAAATGAGGTAGAACAATCTTTATATAATGTTTTTGATTATATAAAGTTGGGAGCATATAACTCAAAATATGGTCCGCTTAATAAACAAACTACAAACCAAAGATTATATAAGATACATCATATGCAAGGCTCTTGTTATCGGGAAGATATTACATACAGATTCTGGAAATAGTTTATAAAGCAGTATGATTAAGATAATTTTACTATATTTGTAACCTTGTATAAGTAATTTAATTATAATATAGATACTATGAAAAGAATAATTTCTGTAATTGCAGTATGCCTTATGATGGTGACAAGTTCTTTTGCTCAAGAACAGTTTAGGAGTCATTGGTTTATACAACTTCAAGGTGGTGCTAACCATACAATAGGTGAAGCCAAGTTCCAAGAATTATTAGCACCTAGTGCTGCAATCTCTGCTGGATATCATTTTAGTCCAGTATTCGGATTAAGATTTGGAATGAATGGTGGAGGCGCTAAGGGTTCAGTGCTTGATTTGTCAGGTTTAGAGTGTATGGATTTTCAAACCAACTATACTTTTTACCACTCTACAATAGGTTTGGATTTTATGCTTGATATTGTGAATATCTTCGCAAATTATAAATCTACACGTATTTTTAATCCTTATATTTTTGCCGGGCTAGGTGTTGATGACGCATTTTTTAATTATGACGCACTTGAGTATAAGGAGCTATTTGCTAAGGATTATCTATGGGAGAAACATTCTCTTTCACCAACTGCTAAAGCCGGTTTAGGAGTTGATGTTAGATTATCCGACAATCTAGATTTAAATTTAGAGGCTAATGCTGCTATTTTTAACGATAAATTCAATTCAAAGGCTGGTTCTATCGTAGATATTCAGTTAAATGCTTTAGCTGGTCTTACTTATAAATTCTGCTATGCGAAAATAGCACCAAAAGTAGTAGAACAAGCGGTAAAGGCTGCACCAAAGGTCGTAGTTGAGGAACTTGTAGTTGAAAAACCTGAACAAAAAGTTCAAGAGTCTAAGCAAGTAGTAAAGAATGAGGCATTTAAACCTTATACAGATAATATCTACTTTATTATTCGTCAGTGGGATATTAGAGCTTCTGAATTATTAAAATTAGAAAAACTTGTAGCTTTGTTAAAGGCTAACCCTAAGACTAAGTTATATATTGCAGGTCATGCTGATAAGACTACAGGAAATTCTAAGTTAAATCAGACAATTTCAGAAAATAGATGCGAGGTTATACTCAATTACTTCTTAGCAGAGGGAATATCAAAAGATAGAATTATAACACAAGCTTATGGTGATACTGCTAATCCTTATGCAGAAGCAGAAAAGAACAGACTTGCAATTTGTATAGTAAAATAAGTAATTGTATAATGTGAAGTTCAGTGGGCAGAATATATATTCTGTCCACTTTTTTATATAAATAGTTTGCTTTTTGGCGAAAATACTTGCTTTTTGTAGTTTTAATTTATATTTTTGTGCTAAATTAAAATGTTATGAAGAAGATTATATTGTTTTTGTCCTTTTTGTGTTTATCCACTTTAACTTTATCTGCTCAGTCTATTTTTGGTAAATGGAAGACTATTGATGATAATACAGGAAAGGCAAAGTCCATAGTACTAATATATCAGAAAGATGCAAAGGCCTATGCCAGAATAGTGGAGCTATTGGATAAAAATAAAAAAGATATGAGATGCACAGAATGTAAAGGTGCAAAGAAAAATATGAGAGTTGAGGGGATGACAATCATTGAGGGCCTAACTAAGGATGGTAGCGAGTGGAATGGTGGTACTATACTTGATCCATCTAATGGTAAGGAATATAAATGTTATATAGAGCTTGAGGGTAAAGACAAATTGAAGGTAAGAGGCTTTATTGGTATATCTCTCTTAGGAAGGACTCAATATTGGGAGAGAGTTAAGTAATAGATTATAGAATTTGTTAATAGATGTGGTGTGTCATAATGTACTAATTGCTGCCTTGCTTTCGTTTACATACCTTAGTATGCTTCATTAGCCTAAGTTTTAGCATCTTGCATTTGACATATTCTGAGATAGCTCGAAAGGGGCTGTGTAAAAAATAATTTTTTGCACAGCCCTTTTTATTGTTTTGTTAAGGAGAAAGGTCGTTTATATGTCTTATTATTGACTAGTGCTTATTATTAGTAGATAATTCCTAAGTATAATGTTGTATTCTGGCTGAACGTCATGTTTTATCAATTGCTAAATATCTTATTAAAGCTTAGACTTTAGAATTTAGTTTATAATATACTTATAATTAAGTTGCTATATGTGATTGATTAGCTATATGGTTAAATATAGTTATTTAATTAGGCTCTTATTCAGTTGATTACTTATATATAGTATATTTGGAGGAAATATATTATAAGTCGATATAGTTAATTAGTTGGTATTCCATATTAATGTCAGATTATATTATTTGTTTTATCATAGTTTAGTATAAAGAATGTTCTAGTATGTATATGTGCTTGAATAGTGCGGTATAGTTCAGTGCTTACTATTTTACATAGTGTTAGAATACTCTTGTTT
>JARIAS010000009.1 GCA_029257745.1 Candidatus Cryptobacteroides sp.
ACTGACATACCAGTTGGGAGAGTAGGTAGCCGCCGTTCTTTGAGACCTGAATATCATTTGATGTTCAGGTCTTTTTTTATATACTAATCACGTTTATGAGTAAGAATCTAGTTTTTTATATTTATTAATTAATATTCTTACTTAATAGTTCTTACTTAATAGTTCTTACTTAATAGTTCTTTCTTAATAGTTATTCCTTAATATCTCCTATCACTTCACTAGCTATCTTTACCTCTACTACGCGCTTAGATAATTGAAGTAGTATTCATATCAATAATTCATATAGCTTTATCCTATACTCTAGCTTTCTTTAAAGCCTTTATGGCTTAGTGTAGCTCTTTGCTTATTTTATTACTACTAGTCTATAGTTTTGATGCTTAGATAGTTTTTATACTTGTCTTAATATTATGCTATGCTTTAAGTCTTTTATTTTAAGTATATTAGTAGGTATTAGTTAATAGACTTCAATACTTCAATATTAATTGTTATATACTATCTTGGCATATTATATTTAAAATAGTAGTTATATATTAATCTTTGAGGATTCAATACTTATAGATTTAAATCATATTCCATGCAATCTTCTTAAATGCTCTGTAAATCTGTTGATTATCATAATCTTATCAAACTAATATTTTGTTATTATTTCATGTCTTATATTGCAAATTCATCTATTTGTTTATATATTTGTTTGTTTTTTTCTTGTTATGTCTGATATTTTTAAATTTTATAACAAGATTAGTGTATTATTCATATTAACTATAACTTTTAATAATCTACTATGAGAAGGATTTTAACTATTTTATTTTTATCATTATTGTTTTTTTCATGTAAGGAGCTAAGTTTAACTAAGACAGATACTCTTTTATCTTTATCTACAAATGAAATTGTTGTATATGCAGACTCTTTGATGAAGCAGGTAAGAGTTTTTAGTAATAAGGACTATACTTTTGATGTTGAGTCTGATTGGCTTAAAGCTACTAGCTCTGATAAAATTATATCAATTAAAATATCAGAGAATAAAACAGGAGAGCCTAGAGAGGCTACTATTTCTGTACGCACTAATGATTCTAAGAGAACAGAGCATATAAAGATAGTGCAAAAAGAAACATACCAAGTGTCAATTGCCAATAGGGAATTAGTCGTTGAAGCACAAGAAGCTACATATAAGATTAGTGTTGAATCTAGCTTGAATTATGGTGTTTCATCAAATGTAGCTTGGCTGACATTAACAAAAGAAGCAGATGGCATATCAGTCTTAGTCGCTGAAAATAAAGCAAGAGAAGAGAGAGTTGCAAAAGTATCAGTAAAGGTAGGAAGTAATGAAGTTTCATCAATTTTAATCACACAAAAAGAAGCAATAAGTATTATACCTAGTTCAGGGACAATGAATATTTCATCAAGTGCTGCAGTGCATACTTTAGAACTAAGTACTAATAGAGAATATGTTATTTCTCCTGAATCTGAGTATGCTTGGTTGAAAATTTTGTCTTCAGAGAGTGATAAGATAACTTTTTCAGTATTAGATAATAATACAGGCGAAGAGAGAAAGGCAGTTCTTAATTTTATGGTAGGAGATAAACTAATAACAAGTGTAGAAGTTATTCAAAAGCCATCAATAAGTATTTTTTCCCCTTTTATGGAATTTGGAAAAGAAACCGCAGATGTAAAGGCTTTTGAGGAAACAAGGGAAGAGACAACATTGACAGCTGATACTAATTTGAGCGACACAGGAACATTACTTACCTATTCAGTTAAATCCAATGCAATATTTAATGAATTAAGGTATTTGATAAATTTGAAAGGCTTTCAAAAAGCAAGTCTTTTTGTGAAAAGTAAAATTATCTCAGAAGAAGATAAGGCAAGCTTTGAAGCTTTATTATTGGCCAATGGATATAAAAAAATATCAGAGTTAGGATTTAGAACAACTCTTTCAGAGTCTCCTATGCTTAAATTTAAGTTTGTGAATGAAGAGTTGCAGGTTAAAGTAGAGTTTTTTGCAGATGAGAAGGCTAATCATTATAGTTTTACATATTATCCTGTACAGCATACAACTTTAACTACATTTAAGACATTAGCTTCTTTTACCAAATGGCAGTCAGAACAAGAAATGAGGGCTTTTGAAGAATCTCATGGAGGTACTTACTCAGCTGATAAGTCTAATGAATCATATATGAGTAAGGGTATTGAAAAGTCAAGATTAGTGTATGAAGTAAGTAATGGAGAGGATGGCTTAATAGCAAGAGAATATTATATTTATAAGACAGGGGCAAATAAAGGCATTTCTCAAACTTGTTATTATTATACTAATCCAAATTTAGCATTTTTTGGAGGTTTAGATGGAGAGTATTATCCTTCAAATGAGTTTAAAGAATTAGCGAGTGCACATGGTTTTATTTTTTATAAAAAAATAGGAGATTCTTATGTGTTTAAAAATGATGATATCAGACTATCTATTAAATGGGTTAAAGATAAAAAATTTGGTTGGGTAGTGGTATTATCTCTGTATTAGTATATACTTATAGTTTTTTACTTGAGTGCATGGAAGTTAGAAACTTTATAGAACATATACTTTAAGGATACATAGTTATATTCAATATAGTTTTATGTTATTCTGTAAGCATAAATTATATTGAATATGTGTCTTAAAATTCTTATGTAGATAGCACTATGTGCTATCTACTATTTTTATATAATAGTGTACATAGATTGTATTGTTATTAAAAATTTGTACCTTAGCAGACTATTTAGTTTTATGTGTGAATGTAATGCTAAATGTGTAATATAAATTAAATATAAAATATAATGAAGAAAATTTTTCTATCAATTCTTGTAGTAGTATCATTTTTATTAAGCTCGTGTAGATATAGTTGGGATAATGTTGAAAAAATAGATCTTGAGCCTAAGGAAAATTTATTACATGTATCTTTATTTGCAAATGATTTACAGACAAAGACTGCTTCCAGGCTTGAGAATAATATGATAAAGTATTCATGGTCTGTTAGTGATCAGGTATCTATATATTTAGAGCAGGGACAATTTAAGAAAGTAATTAATACAACAATAAAAAATATTCAAGGTAATAGAGCTGATATTGATCTGCCAATGCCTAATGAAATTAATGTACAGCAGGCATATAAAATTTACGGCTTAATAAATGCAAATTTTGATTCTTCTGCATCAAGTCCAAATTTTAATGTCGCAACAACTAATTTTTCTACACAAAATGTGGCAGATTTAGCTAGTAAGTCTATTATGTATTTTAAATCTGAGAAAGCTTCTTCTCTAAGCATTTCAGTTGAAGTAAAGCACTTGGGTGCCGTGTTTAGTGTTAGAGTAAATAATAATTCAAATGAGAATGTTAGTTTATCTAGCTTAAGTATAGAGTCTGGTGTAAATTCTTTCTATAATAACTCACTTAATTATTCCTTATCATCATCTATTAATCCTGCCAACATTAATCTTATTAATATTTACTCAGGTTTATATACGATTAACAGAAAATCTAACTTTAATCTCTACACTTGGTTTATTCCTTCTAGTAGAATTAATGCAAATACACTTACATTAAAGGCTACCTTGAATAATAAGTCTAAACAATTTACATTAAGTACAAATAAGATATTAGAGGCAGGTAATAAGTATAATATCAATATTACATATGATGATAAGGCCAACGTAAGTGCTTCTATATCACTTCCTGATATGCCTTCTGTAGATCTTAACTAGTTGATATGAAGATATATAGAATCTGTATAATATATTTACTTTTTTACTTATATTCATGTACACCTGTTTCTCTAAATTTAGAAACAGGTGATTTGCCTATCTATGAGGAAAGAGCTGAAAATCATTATGTAGATCTGTTTTTTGATCAAGAGTCACCGCAGACTAGATTGTCACTTAACTATAATGATGTTCAAAAGAAGATATCCTTTTCCTGGCAAGAATCAGATGTTATAAAACTCTATTTTAGTCAGGATAATAGATTGATAGCCACTGAGCATATAGTTAGTCGCAATGATAATGTTAGAGAAAATAATTTAGAGAAAATAAGGTTATTAATTCCAAATGAGATAGATACATCTAGACCATATGACCTGTATGGAATTGTGGGGAATGCTACTTATCAAAAGCAGGGCTCTAATGTGTCAATTGTCTATGGCAATTCTCGTGTACATAGGCGTTTACAGGATCTTAGATCAGATATTGTCCTAAGCTTTAAGATAAGCAACTTTAGTTCAGTTAATGCTAGGACAAAAATGCAATTTGAGGGAAGCGTTTTTAATTTGAAGCTAGATGTGTCTACGGCAAACTCTACAACGCTTAGGACTGTTCAAATTAAGGATAAAAATCTTAAACTAGGCTTTCAAGGTCGTTCAAGATCAATGCTTATTAATGCAGAAGGTGGAGAAATTCCTTTGCAAGATAGGAGTACAGATGTTTATTTTTTCGTGCCTACTAAGCTAGCAGCTAGAAATGTTCTTTTGTCTTTTTCGCTACAATGTGGAGATAATGAACTTAAGAGTTTAGATAAAGATGTAAGTATATTGCAATATCAATCTGGTAAACAATATGTTTATAAACTTAAAATCTTTGAAAATGTTCCTTATAATATCGTAAAGCGTGAAAGAAAGGATCCAGCCTATTATAGACATTGGTTATATGATTTTCCTGATGAAACGCCATTAAATGACCTCTTTATACCAGGAACTCATGATAGTGGAGCAAATGGTGGTAATATTTTTGTACGGTCTTGGACAAAATGTCAAAGTTTAGATATTAAAGGGCAATTAAATGCTGGAGTTCGAGTTTTTGACGCACGAGTAAAAGAAAGTGGGGGAGACTTGTGGATTTATCACGGAAGTGAATATATGGGTGGTAATTTGAAAGATAAGTTTCTTAATCCTATAAGAGATTTCCTGAGGCAAAATCCATCTGAATTTGTAATTCTATTTTATAAAAGGGAAGGCGGAGATATTAATTCTTATATAAATGTTTCTACTAAACAAATGGCGGAATATAGGGATATTTTATATACAGGCTCAAAAAATACTATTAGGGTTAAAGATTTAAGAGGAAAAATATTATTTATAACAAGAAATCCATTTAATCGAGATTATGGCTATCATTTAATGAATTGGGGAGATAATCCTAAGGATAAAATTGTTAATTTATTTTCATACTCAGATATTACAGATAGTGGTGTATTTAAAATAAGGGCACAAGATTTATATAAGCCATCAAGCCATGAAGAAAAATTATCTTCAATTGTAAATAGTTTTAAATTAAGTAAAGATGACTATTATCAATCTAATATATTGAATATTAATTACATAAGTTATACATATGGTTCTAAAACTATATGGAGTATATGCTCTTGGATGAATAATGAAGTGGCTAATAGGATAAATGCTTCAAAAGACAGGTATAGGGGCTTTGTAATGATGGATTATGCAGGTGATAGCGGAGCTAGTGGGGATAAGTTGATAGATGCAATAATTGAGAATAACTTTAAGTAGCAAATAATCTATCTCTGTTATATTTTACTTGCAAAATGGTGAAAAAGTTATTTTTTTAGCTTATATTTGTCTGCTTTTCTTTTCAAGAATAGCTGTTAAGTTACTTGGAAGTAGGCGTACATGTATTTTAGATTAAAAGTATGGAATTTAGATCAGTAAATAAACTTCTACAAAAGAGTTTTCAAGATAATTGGGATTTACCAGCTCTTTCAAATTATAAAGGTGTTACATTATTTTATAGGGACGTCGCACGTGCAATAGCAAAGTTTCATATTGTATTTGAACAATGCGGCTTGGAAAAAGGTGATAAAGTAGCCATTTGTTCACGCAATCAAGCTCATTGGGGAGTTAGTTTTTTAGCTGCAATGACATATGGAGCTGTGCCTGTGCCTATTTTACACGAATTTAAGGCAGGGAACATACATTACTTGGTAAATCATTCAGAGGCTAAGGTGTTCTTTGTAGATGATGTTATTTGGGAAGGCTTGTCTGCTGATGATATGCCATCTCTTCATGTTATTGTTCAGATTAATAATTTTAAGTTCTTGTATGCTAAGACAAAGGAGTATTGGAGTATAAGAGAGCATCTCAATGAAAGCTTTGGTAAGAAATACCCTAGTGATTTCTGTGCAGAAGATTTGAATTATTATGAAGATAGTGCTGAAGAGTTAGCTATAATTAATTATACTTCAGGTACTTCAGGCTTTTCAAAAGGTGTTATGATCCCATATAGGGCTTTAGCTTCTAATTTATTCTTTGCAACAGAAGTTGCAGAGCCTCAGATTAAAAGGGGAGACGATGTAGTGGCAATGTTGCCATCTGCCCATATGTATGGAATGATGTTCGAGTTCTTATTTGAAATGACCAAGGGTTGTCATGTGCATTTTTTAACTAGAATACCTAGTCCTAAGATTATTTTGCAGGCACTTAAAGATATTAAGCCTTGTATAATAATTGCAGTACCTTTGATTATAGAAAAGATATATAAGAGTAAATTAAGACCTATTCTTGAGAAAAATAAACTATTGTTTAAGGTGCCAGTATTGGATAAGTACTTGGATAAAAAAATATGTACTGAGTTAAAACAGACTTTTGGGGATAATTTTGAAGAAATTATCTTGGGAGGTGCAGCATTTAATCCTGAAGTAGAGGCTTTTTTCAAGAGGATAGATTTTCCATTTACAGTGGGATATGGTATGACAGAATGTGCTCCTATTATTACTTATGCACATCATAATAAGGCAAAATTAAACTCATGTGGTGTAGCAGCACCAAATATGGAGATTAGGATAGACTCTTCAGATCCAAGAAATATCGCAGGTGAAGTACAGGTGAAGGGTGCAAACGTTTTTCTAGGTTATTATAAAAATCAAGAGGTTACCGATGCTTGTTTTACAGAGGATAATTGGTTTAAGACAGGAGACATGGGTATTATAGATGAGGATGGTTATCTATTCTTAAAGGGCCGTTCTAAATGTATGATATTGGGTCCTTCAGGTCAAAATATTTATCCAGAAGAATTAGAGGCTGTGATTAATAATGTACGTTATGTAGTAGATGCCTTGGTTGTAGAGGAGAAGGATTCATCACTTACTGCTTTAGTATATCCTGATTATCCACAGGCAAATTTGGATGGTATTACAAATGAACAGTTGGAACAGAGGATTTTATCTATGCTTCCTGAGATTAATACAAGTCTTCCAAATTATGCACAAATAAGAAAAATTGAGTTTATGCCTGAAGACTTTGAGAGAACCCCGAAGAGGAGTATAAAGAGATATATGTATAATAGATAGATGGAAAAATTTGATAAGAGCTATCTAAGAATGGCAGCAATATGGGCTGAAAATTCATATTGTAAACGCAGACAGGTGGGGGCAATTTTAGTTAAAGATAATATGATTATATCTGATGGCTACAATGGTACCCCATCGGGCTTTGAGAATAAGTGTGAAGATGAGTTTGGCTATACTTATCCCTATGTTCTTCATGCTGAGGCTAATGCTATATCTAAGGTAGCAAAGTCTAGTAATAGTAGTGAGGGAGCAACCTTGTATGTTACTTCAGCTCCTTGTTTAGAATGTGCTAAATTGATTATTCAAGCAGGTATAAGTAGAGTTGTGTATAAAGAAGCTTATCGTTTATCTGAAGGCCTTGAGTTGTTACGTAAGGCAGATGTTAAAATAGAACAAGTTATATTAGATGAATAATATAGAGAAAGATCAAAAGAGCTTTTCAACAAAAAGTACAATAATAGCAGCATTCCTTGGTATAATCTTAGGAATGCTATTGTTATCAAGCATAAATTCATTTTTCGGTTATAAAACCAAGTATATTAGGAAAATAGAAGCATCAAGATGGGCAAAGATTAATCTTATACTAAGAGAAATAGATGCTAATTATGTTGATACAGTAGATGTTTCCGACTTAACAGATGTCGCAGTAGAGGCCTTGCTATCAAAGTTAGATCCACATTCGGTATATTTACCACCGAAAGAATTGGAAAGAACTGAAACAGAATTGTCAGGAAAATTTTATGGGATAGGCATACAGTTCAATGTGCCTCAGGATACAGCGATAGTCTTAGATGTTATAGCAGGTGGACCGTCTCAAAAACTAGGTTTACAAAGGGGGGATAAGATTATAAAAGTAGATGATAGAGATATTGCAGGAGTGAAAATGCCACAAGATAGTATGGTATACTTTATGAAGGGAGAGGAGAATACTCATGTTAAGATTTTAGTGCAAAGAGGTAAAGACATTATCCCTTTTGACATAACAAGAGGAAAGATTCCTTTGCATTCAGTAGAGATTGCATATATGCTAAATGATAGTACTGCTTATCTCAAACTATCTAAGTTTAATATGACTACTTATGATGAGGTAAAAGAAGCTACTTCAAGCTTATCTAAGCTGGGTATGAAAAAACTTATAATGGATTTGAGAGCAAATAGTGGAGGTTATTTAGGCCAGGCACTAATGCTTAGTAATATGTTTTTAAAGCGTGGCTGTCCAATAGTTGAGTTGAAAGGAAAATCAAGAAAACCGGAATTATATAAGGCTGATGGTACTGGAAATTTACAGAATATAGAATTAGTTGTATTAATTGATGAAAATTCTGCTTCTTCTAGTGAGATTTTTGCAGGGGCAATGCAGGATAATGATAGGGCCTTGATAGTTGGTAGACGTTCTTTTGGAAAGGGGCTTGTACAAGAACCTATTAATTTTAGTGATGGTTCAGGTATTAGATTGACAGTAGCGCGTTTTTACACACCATCAGGAAGGAGTATACAAAAGCCATATTCAAGTGATTATCGTTATGAGCTGTATAAAAGATATACAGATGGGGAGATGTTTAATAAGGATAGTATAAGAATTGACAGTTTGAATAGTTATAAAACTTTACTAAAGTCTAGAACTGTTTATGGTGGAGGAGGTATAATTCCAGATATATATGTTCCAATTGATACAACGTTGGTACTACCTTTTTACCGCAAAGTCAATAGTAGAGCTATTCCTCTTCGTTTTGCAGCCTATCTTTTTGAGAAATATAAGGATAAGTTGTCAAAGATAGATAATTATAGTTCTTTAGAAAGCTTTTACAATACTATAAATATTGATAAATTGTATTTAAACTATATCAGAGAAAGAGATGGTATTGCTGTCAAATTATCTGATTGGAATAAGTCAAAGTATTATATCTTAGTACAGGTAAAAGCTTTGATAGCTCGTTATTCTGCAATGGGTGAAGAAGGCTTTTATAAGGCTTTTGAGCCAATTGATAAAGAATTACAGATAGCTATAAAGTCTAAACCTTTGACAGAATAAACTAATTAATTTGTGTAAGATAAGTTGCTTATATAATGTAAAAGCGTTCAATATCTTGTTGAACGCTTTTTATATATTGGAATGTTTTTACTGGAAGATAAAATAGCTTATTTAGTTATTATCTTTTTAAGTCCTTCTTTCAAGGCCTGAGATGCTGTTTCAATTATAGACTTAGATGTGGCGAGATTGAAACGTAGAAAGCCTTCTTCGCCATACATAGAACCACTATTTAGTAATATATTATCTTCTTCCATAAGTCTTTTGCATATGTCATTATCATTCATTCCTACCTCTCTGCAATCAATCCAAGCTAAATAACTTCCTTCAAGTTTGTATACTTTGCAAGCTTCTAGTTCTGAAAGATTTGTTTTCAATAGATTGTAATTTTCTAATATATAGTGATTTAGTTCTTTGAGCCATGCTTCCCCCATATCAGAGTAGCAAGCTTGTAATGCTATGATACCAAATGGGTTAAGGGAACTTAAAGAGATTTTATTGCTTATCTTGATTATCTCCTTACGTATTTCAAGATTATCGCATATTATATTAGCAATTTGTAAGCCAGGAATATTGAAGTTCTTTGTGGGAGAGTTGAGACTTATACAGTCTAATTGGTATTTTTTTGCAATAGTTGCCATAGGAGTAAATTTATTATCTCCCATAACTAGTTCACAGTGTATCTCATCACTGATAATAGTCACATTATGTTTTTTACATATTTGGGCTACCTTTTCCAACTCTTCTTGAGTCCAAACCCTACCTGCCGGATTATGAGGATTACATAAGATAAAACATTTTGCGTCTTTACATTTTTCCTCAAACTCTATAAAATTCATTTCATAGCTTTCATCTCCATTTTTAGTGCAGTGTATCAGCTGGTTATTGTCTAATATGCACTTACTGTTATTAATGCAGTCAAAGAATTGATTATATACAGGACATTGTACTATTACCTTATCTGACTCTTTGCATATAGCTTGTAGACAGGCATATATGGCAGGTACAAGAGCAGATACTGGAATGATCTCTTCTTTTTTGATATGCCAGTTGTGCTTAGTAGAAAACCAATTTATAACAGATTGATAATATGAGTCTTCTGCAAAGGAATAGCCAAATACTCCATGTTCTACTCTTTTAATAAGAACATCTTTAATAAAGCTTGGAACTTCAAAATCCATATCTGCTACCCATAGGGGAATAAGATTTTCTTTTTTGTGTAAGTCCCATTTTACAGAGTTTGTTCCCCTCCTTTGAGGTATCTTGTCAAAATTAAATTGCATTATTTTAAGGTTTAATTGTGATGTTTTTCCCACAATACTGAAAATTAAATCTAAGCTGATTGTGATGAAATTTTGGATATGTCTTAGTCTCTATTATGGTATTATTAAGCCATGAGATGCCATCAGTACTTATGGCTGATAGTAGTGGCGTGTCAAAAGTTTGAAAGAGATTGTTTTTAATAACAATACCTTTTTTAGTATTTGAGCTTCCATAAAAAGGCCTAAGCTGTTTTTCTATATTTGGAATGATAGGATAAAGAGAAATTACAGCCTCTGTAAATTGAAATCTGTCTGTTGTTAATAAATCTATAAATTGATTGTTAATTATATACAGTTCTTGGGTCTGTCCTGATTCAAACCAATTATTACAATCTGTACTGCATAGTATCGCAGAACCTGATATATGAGAAAATAGATTATTTTCTATGATAATTTTCTTAGGAGTATTTAGTAAAATCCCTCTTGCCCTATTATTTCTTATTATATTATTCTTATATATTACTTCTGCACAGCGACTTAAGTTTTCTATACCAATCTTACTATAATTCTCAAGATGAAGACTATCTATATCCTCATTTAGGCTGATTTTAAAGGACTTGGCACCGAAACTGTCTTTTCTGTCTATCGCCTTAATCTCCTTTATAGAATATTTGCTGCCAATAGAATTAAAACTATGACTATCAATAAATTGTATTTCATCATTTGCCTTTGCCCAAGAAAAACCCCATGATTGAGGGTGCCTATATGAAGCGATAAAACTGTTTTTGTCTGTTACTTTATCTATTATAAGGTATAGACCATGAACATTAAGAGCATCATCCATCATTGCCTCATATAGTCCATTTTCAACGACAATTTTCCCCTTGCATCCTGAAAAATGAGCAGCGTCTGCTTGACTTGTGAAGTATCTATCGCTATTATTTCTTATGCACACATTGAATTTATCTAGGTGAATATCTTTGCTGTTTTGTACAAGTAGGGCCATAGCTTGTGCATAGTATACATTTACAGAAGTTATATCTATATCTTGACTATTATCAATAAATATAGCAGGGTTTTGTTTGTCTTCTGTGCGTGCAATTACTTGAGTTCCAATAGTTAATGTTTTATCATTCCAATGTGGAGCACTTAGGCTACCATCACCATTATCTATGACATCTTTAACATTGATAATTATATCCGCAGTATTATATAATACATGGTGTGTCTTTTTGTCGAAAGCTAGAGCATACCAAGGTTTGCACTGCCAATCCTTACCATAAAAGTAAAAATCATTCTTGTTATCTAAAGCCCATTTTACCCACTTTGCTGGTTTAAATCTTATACCTTTCTCATTATTCTCAATAATTTCTAATTGAGCCATCATTGGATTATCAAAGTCAATAGACAAATTTTTGATTGATAGATTATTACAGTTGATAAAAGCCATAGGCAGTAAGCGTCCACTGCAAATAAATTCTGCTCCATTTCCATCTATAAATAGATTATCAAAGTCTTCAACAAGTAGAGCAGTTGGATGTATTTTTACCTGATCGTGATTGGATATGTATAATTCTTTTCTTAATGCTTGTTTTGAATCAAAATGGTAAATGCCTTTTTCAAAATGAATATAAATACTATCACCCACAAGTTTCTCAGCTTTAATGTCCATTAGCATTTGATTTAACTTGTTGTTTATTGTAGTTTTACTATTAGGCTTAATACCAAAATCTTTTGTGTAGTAATTTTTTCTAATTGCAAAGCAATTTAAAGAAATATTTATGAAACATAGTAGGAATGTCGCTTTAAGAATTGTTTTCATTTTGATAATGTTTATGTGCTATGAATATATGTTTTATTTAACCATTTTTTACTCCTTATCCTTAAATATAATAAAATTCCTCTTATATTTATTTCTATGCACATGGCTATCCAAAAACCTTTTAAGCCTAATTTAGGTGTTAGTATGCTGGCTAGACCTATACGTATAAGCCATATACTGCTGAAGTTCAATATGCTAGGTATTAGTGTATCTCCTGCTCCTAAACATATTCCATATCCTGCTATTGAGATAGCAAATAATGGTTCGGCAAAAGCTTCAATTCTAAGAACTTCTGCTCCTAAGCGAATTACTTCAGTTTCATTTGTTAGCAGTCCCATAAGTTGAGGTGCAAGCATATACATAATAAAGCCAGTTGTGCTCATTAGGAGTATTCCTGATACTAGGGTGATTTTAGCAAATCTTAGGGCAAGAGCTTTTTGTCCAGCACCTAGAGATTGACCTATTAGGGTAGTAGCCGAATCTTGTACACCAAACCCCGGCATATAGCAGAAACTTTCAACTATGATAGCAATAGCATTTGCAGCAATGGCTATTGGTCCTAGAGGGGCTATGATAATAGTACTTATTATATGAGCACCCCTCATTACTACATTTTGAAGCCATATGGGAGAGCTTATCTTAAAAGCTTTGTTTAGATATAATATGTGGGGCTTGAAAGAGCCTTTCTCTCCTCTGATATTAAGGTCTTTACAGAAGTAAAGTAGGTAGATTAATGCCCATATAAAGACAATGGAATTTGCAACTCCAGTACCAAGTGCTGCTCCTGTAACTCCTAAATTTAGCATATAGATGAATATATAGTTGAATATGACATCAAGTATACACATCGTAATGTACATTATGCTAGGCATTTTCATATCTCCACTTGCCTGTATCATAGCAGCTACGCACCAGCCTGTTGCGGATAGTGGTAAGAATATGCTGTATATCAGTAAGTATAGATAAGAATCTTTGTATATTTCTTCTGTTGCACCTAACCATGTAGGTATATGAGGGCTTAAAATGCCAGCTATGAGAGCTAGTATCAGAGTGAAGATAAACATAGTACTTAAGCCTTGTCTCATAACCTCCCTTGCTGTTTTAGCCTTATTAGCACCTAATAATTGTGCTATTTGAACAGAAAATCCAGAAGAGAAGCCCATTGCAAAACCTATTATTAGCCATGTCGTACTTGCAACTAATCCAATAGAGGCGACAGGATTCGGTCCTAGTCTGCCTACCATTGAGGCATCAATATATTGCATCATCATAGAGGTGAATTGAGCTAAAATAGCAGGTAAGCTTAGCAGTATGGCTAATCTTAACTGTTGTTTAAAACTCATATCTTTTTTTTCTCTAATGAGTGCTAGTAATTCGTCTTTTGATAATTTTTCTTCCTTAATCATATTGCAAAGATAAGTGTATTCAACTATATTTATAAAAAAAGCTATATAGAATGTAGCAATTATAATGCAATTTGTATATTTGTTATTTAAGAATGTTATATATGGATACACATGTCGTAATAATGGCCGGTGGTTTGGGTACAAGACTTTGGCCTCTCAGTACAGCAGAATTGCCTAAACAATTCATAGATCTTTTAGGAATAGGTAAGACTATGTTACAATTAACTGCACAAAGGTTTGAATCTGTGTGCAGACCTGAGAATTTTTGGGTAGTTACATCTGAAAGATATGTGGATATAGTTAAAGAACAATTACCAAATATTCCTCATTCTCAAATACTAGCAGAGCCTGAACCTCGCAATACTGCACCTTGTATAGCCTATGCGTGTTTTAAGATTAATATGAAATATCCTAAGGCTAATGTCGTCGTTACTCCTGCAGATGCTATTGTTGTGCGTACAGAGAAGTTCTCTCAGGTAATATCCAAGGCTTTAGAGGCTGTTAAGAATGCGGATAAAATTGTTACAATAGGCATTAAAGCTGATAGACCAGAAACAGCCTATGGTTATATTTGTGCCAGTCAAATGAAAGAAGAAGAATTGGTTAAGGTTGAGTCTTTTAAGGAGAAGCCGGACAGGCAGACTGCACAACATTATCTTGATGCCGGTAATTATTATTGGAATGCTGGCATATTTATATGGAATGTCGCAACTATACTAGATGAGCTTTCTCGATATGCCCCTAAGATATATTTTATTATAAAGCAAATATCAGAGTATTTCTATACAGACAAGGAAGATGAAATGTTGAAAAAGTACTTTTCTCAATGTGATAAAATATCTATTGATTATGCTGTTATGGAGAAATCTAAACTTATTTATGTTATAGCGGCAGATTTGGCATGGAATGATTTGGGTTCATGGAGTGCATTATCTTCATATATACCTAGTAAAGAAGGTTCTAATTCTATTGTTGGAGATAATGTGAGATTATATGATTGTAATAATTGCGTAGTTCATGCTGATAATGAGCATTCAGTGGTTCTTGAAGGACTAGATTCTTATGTCATAGCAGTAAAGTCTGGAAAGATTATGATATGTCGTTTGTTGCAAGAGCAGAGAATAAAAGAATTTGCAGAAATTAACTAAAATATGAATATAGCAATAGTAGGTTCAGGCTATGTTGGCCTAGTCAGTGCTGCTTGTTTCGCAGAGATGGGTGCAAGGGTGTATTGTGTAGATATTGATAAAGAAAAGATAGAAAAACTAAATCAAGCAATAATCCCTATATATGAACCAAATTTAGAAGATATGGTTAAGAGAAATCTTGTAGATGCAAGATTGTCTTTTACTACCGACTTGGCATCTTGTATTAATGAGGTTGAGGTCATATTTTGTGCAGTTGGAACCCCTGCAGATGAAGATGGAAGTGCGGACATATCCTATGTCCTTAATGTCGCAAGGACGGTAGGTGCAAATATGCAGAAATATATTTTGCTTGTAACTAAGTCTACAGTTCCAGTTGGTACAGCTGCCTTAGTGAGAAAGGAAGTTCAGAAAGCATTAGAACACAGGGGACTTGATATTGATTTTGATGTTGCTTCTAATCCTGAATTTTTGAAGGAAGGTTCTGCAATACAGGATTTTATGAGTCCTGATAGAGTGGTGGTAGGTGTTGATAATCAGAGGTCTAAAGATATAATGACACGCTTGTATAGGCCTTTGTTACTAAAGAATTTTAGAATATTATTTACAGATATAGCAAGTGCTGAAATGATAAAGTATGCAGCAAATGCTATGTTGGCTACACGAGTTAGTTTTATGAATGATATAGCCAATTTATGTGAAAGAGTAGGTGCAGATGTTAATCTTGTGCGTGAAGGTATAGGTGCAGATACACGTATTGGCTATAAATTTTTGTATCCCGGTTGTGGTTATGGAGGTAGTTGCTTTCCAAAAGATGTCAAGGCCTTAATTAAAACAGCTGAGGATTTGGGTTATGAAATGTCTGTACTTAAATCTGTTGAGGAGGTTAATAATAGGCAAAAAAGACTGCTTTTTGATAAGCTGGCACATTGTTTTAACAATGAATTGGAAGGTAAAAATATTGCAATATGGGGATTGGCATTTAAACCTAATACCGATGATATGAGGGAGGCCCCGTCATTGACAATTATAGATTTATTACTTAAATCGGGTGCTAATATTAGAGTTTACGATCCTATCAGTATGGATGAATGTCGTAGGCGATTAGGTGCTGCTTTATATTACAGTACTGATATATATGATGCAGCAAAGGGTGCTGATGCTATATTGTTGCTTACAGAATGGAAGCAATTTAGAATGCCAAATTGGGATATTGTGTCTTCAAATATGAGACACAGATTATTAATTGATGGAAGAAATATTTATATGTCCAAAGAATTAGAATCTTATGGTTTTGAATATAAGTCAATAGGGCGTGATTAGTTGTGTGTATATATGAGTTAGATGCTTGACATGGGTAATTTATATATTCTTTGCTACTAAGTTTTTAGTAGATAGCTTTAAGAAAGTGACTATTATTTGTTAGAAAAATGAATAAGATTAAGACTATATAAATAAAAATGTTGAAAAATATCTATAATAATTTGGATATATAAAAGCTAAGTACTATATTTGCAATCCCTTTACTAATGAAGGGTAATTAAGGAGATTCGTTAGCTCAGTCGGTAGAGCACAACACTTTTAATGTTGGGGTCTCGGGTTCGAGCCCCGAACGAATCACTCCGGCTTCCTTAGCTCAGTTGGTAGAGCACGACACTCTTAATGTTGGGGTCTAGGGTTCGAGCCCCTAAGGGAGCACTAAGAAGCATAAAGCTTGAAAGTAGCATACTCGTTGAGTGTGCTACTTTTTTTATACATAGCTGTATATATCTTATATGTTTTGACGATATAAAAGTTATCAGGTATATTTCACATTATAAGATAGTCTAATTAGTATTTCTTACACCTTAGTTTTATATCATAAGTCTTGCCGTTCAATTGTACTCAGTTTAAATCTGGATTTTACTGCTGCTTGGACTATTAAGTTATGTGGCATTTTTTTATTGGCGATGTTACTAGATTTTAATACGAATTATTATTTTATGTTGTTACTCGTTATATAATAATGAAAGAGAATGTTTTAAATCAGTTTTATTTATAATAAAATCCGAGAGAAATTTATCTTTCTTTCGGATTATCTTAATAATTATGTATAAGTCTTTAATCTAGCTTAAATAGAGATTTTACAGGAGCAATATCTTCTAGTAATTTTCTTCCGTCTAAGAAACTAAGTTCACCTAGAAAAACAAATTCTGTAATTTCAATCTTATATTTTTCTCCATTGCATTCAAGGTCTAGGCTTAGTAGTTTATCAGCTATTCCTTTAGCTGTGCCTCCAGTGGCTAATATATCATCTAGGATGCAGACCTTAATAATATTATTACTCTTTTCGCTGCTATATAAATCTGATTTTCTAAAGAAAAGTTTATCTGTGCCATATTCTTTGCTTATATCTATGCTTTGTAAGTCATCTCCGTCAAAAGGAAGTTTACCCTTTTTTCTGAACGGTATAATAGATGATATATGTTTTTGAAGTAAAAGAGGGGTGGCAAATAGAAAGCCCCTAGCCTCAGGGACTGCTATATTGGCTGCAGTGATTAGAGCTCCTAGCTCTTCCACAGTCTGGGCAAATATGTCTTTATTTTGAATTAAAGGTATAATGTCTACGAAATTTACACCTTTTGTTGGAAAATCTTTGTAAAACTTTAGATAAGAAGTTAATTCTTGCTTGTTCATTGTGTTGAAAAATATGTTAATTATTTTAAAGAACAAATATAGTGTCTTTATTAAAAAAAACTTATCTTTGCGGCTTCATTTTTTAATTCACTCGCAATTATATGCCTGGTTTAATTTTATTTTTTAAGGAGGCTTCCTCGTTTTTGAACAGATTATTTTTTCTGTATAGTCCGATACAGCGTAAAGGGGAGGGGCAAAAGTCTGAAAATAGACTAAGGCTTAAATCTACTGACTATATTTTGTCACTGCTTTATTTAAATGCTTATTATCCTATTTTAGTCCTTTTATGTAGGCAAAATCTTATAGGAGGGAAGGCGGTGAGTGTTGTTTAATGTCGTTTATTGGGAAATTTCAAGCTAAATACAACTTGGAATTTCCCATTTAGCTTTATATTATAATGACTATATTTTTTATGAATAATAATTTAACAATTTAAATAACTAAAATTATGGGTAACTTTTTGACTAAGGTTTTTGGCTTTGAACCTACAAAAATGAAATTATCAACAGAGTTGATGGCAGGTCTGACTACATTCCTTGCTATGGCTTATATTCTAGCTGTAAATCCTGCGATACTTTCAGAAACAGGTATGGATAAAAATGCCTTGTTTACAACAACTGCTTTAGCTGCTATATTTGGTACATTAGTAATGTCTGTATACGCTAAACTTCCTTTTGCCTTAGGTCCTGGTATGGGTCTAAATGCTTTTTTTACATATAGCGTTTGTTTAGGAATGGGACATTCATGGCAGTTCGCATTAACTGCAATATTGATTGAAGGTATTATATTTATCCTACTTACTGTTACAAATGTTAGGGAGGCATTAGTAAATGCTATTCCAATGTCTTTAAGACGTGCAATTGGTGCTGGTATAGGTCTTTTTATCGCATTCATAGGTTTAAAAAACGGTGGAATTATAGTAGATAATCCTGCAACCTTAGTAGATTTAGGAACTATAACATCTGGTACAGGTTTATTGGCAGTAATTGGTTTACTTATTACTGGACTCTTGGTTATTTTTAATGTTCCAGGTTCTTTGTTAATAGGTATCATAGCTACTACATTAATAGGTATCCCAATGGGATTGACAAAATTTACAGGTGTAGCCGCTTTGCCACCTTCAATAAGTCCTATTTTTGCACAATTTGATTTGTCAAAAGAAAGCATTTTAAGTTGGGAAATGTTTGTAGTAGTATTTACATTCTTATTCGTAGATTTATTTGATACCCTAGGTACTCTTGTAGGAGTTACAACAAAGGCTGGTATGGTTGAAAAGGATGGTACTATTAAGAATGTTAATAAGGCATTTATGGCAGATTCACTTGCAACAGTTGCAGGCTCTATTCTTGGAACAAGTACTGTTACAACCTTTGTGGAAAGTGCTGCTGGTGTTGCTCAAGGTGGACGTTCTGGTTTAACTTCTTTTACTACTGTTGTCTGCTTTGTATTAGCTTTATTTTTCGCTCCACTATTCTTAGCAATACCCGCTGCTGCAATATGTCCTATTCTTGTTATCGTAGGTCTATTTATGCTTAGTCCAATAACAGAGATTGATTTGTCTGATTATTCTGAGTCTATACCTGCATATCTTTGCCTATTATTGATGCCTTTTACTTTCAGTATTTCAAATGGTATATTGATAGGATTTGTCTCATATGTACTATTAAATATTCTTACAGGTAAGTATAAGAAACTTAATGTGTTTATGTGTGTTTTAGCTATATTGTTTGTGTTAAAATTCATTTTCTTGTAGTTGAG
>JARIAS010000005.1 GCA_029257745.1 Candidatus Cryptobacteroides sp.
TTTTTATATATCCTTTTGGATAGGGCTAAAATTGCTCTTGACATTAAAGTAAATATATAAGGTAAGTTGTCTATTAATACTATTTTTATTTCTAGACAGATTTAACAAATATAGATCTTCATTAATACTTTATAAGTTTTTTAACACAAAGCATATAAATATTAAAATAAAATGTAAATTTGTGTAATAAATTAATAACATTATTGTGATAAGATGAAAAATGTCTTAGTTATTGGCTCAACTGGGCAAATTGGCTCAGAGCTAACAATGCTACTTAGGAAACTTATTCCTGAAGGAAATATCGTTGCTGGATATATAGCTGGTGCAGAACCAAAAGGAGACTTACTAGAAAGTGGACCCGCAGAACTTGCAAATGTATGTAAAGCAGATGAGTTAGCCACTATTGTAGACAAATATAAGATAGACACTATCTACAATCTTGCAGCCCTGCTTTCAGCAGTTGCAGAAAGCAAGCCTCTATTAGCATGGGATATACAGATGAATGGCTTATTAAACATTCTAGAAATTGCAAAAGAAAAAAAATGTGCTGTATTTACTCCTAGCTCAATAGGTTCTTTTGGCCCCAACACTCCAAAAGACAATACTCCACAAGACACTATACAAAGACCTAGCTCTATGTATGGAGTAACAAAAGTAGCAACAGAATTGCTAAGCGACTATTACTTCAAGAAGTTTGGAGTAGACACCCGTTCTGTAAGGTTTCCTGGTCTTATATCAAATGTCACTCTACCTGGAGGAGGTACGACTGATTATGCCGTAGACATTTATTATTCTGCAGTAAAAGGTGAAGAGTTTGTTTGTCCAATAAAAGCTGGTACATTTATGGATATGATGTACATGCCCGATGGACTTAAGGCCGCAATCGACATTATGAACGCAGACCCTACAAAATTGATTCATAGAAACGCCTTTAATATAGCTTCTATGAGTTTTGATCCAGAGATACTCTATAAAAAGATAAAGGAGTATATACCTGATTTTACAATGAGATATGAGTTTGATCCTGTAAGACAGGCTATTGCAGATTCTTGGCCTAACAATATGGACGATAGCTGTGCAAGAGAAGAATGGGGCTGGAAGCCTAGTTATGACTTGGATAGTATGACAAGATCAATGATAGAAACTCTAAAAAAGAGATTCAACAAATAATCTGAATTACAAATAATAAAGATGACCTCATTTCTTGGGGTCATCTTTTAATTTAGCCTTTTTAATAAGCTGTCTCTTACGTTCTCTGTAATAATCTATATATTTATTTAACAAAGCATTATCCTTCTTTGCCTGCCTTACTGCATCTCTCAATATCTTACGCTTATTTTCCCTAAGCTTTGCCTTTCTCTTTTCCTCTTTTTGCTTTAATTTTATAGCATCAAGACTATCTAATCTTGCCCATCTTGCCTTTCTCCATGCAACAAAGGATTCCCACAAACCTAAACGTTTTGTGCTTATAGTATCCTTAGGACTTTTTACATTAATACTATCAGCTTTGCTATAAAGACTGTCCACCTTATTAGATATACTATCCTTTTTAACTAAAACACTATCTGTTTTTGGCAATGTGTCTAGCTGTTTAACAGGAATTGCTTTAAGCCTATCAATACTATCACGCCTTGCCCGCTCCCTCTCCACTCTTAATTTATGAAGAGCTTTAGCCTCCTTACTATGTTCTATTGCAAGATACAGATTATCAATATAATTCGGAAAATATAAATTTGTTCTTACAAATTCAGGCCTTAATATTGAAGAATACTTATATCTATAAGACGGGAGTAAAGGCCTCTTTGTTATATCATAACGATTTCTAGGTCTTAACTGAGGAGTCCAATCAAAGCCTTTTAATACCTTATCTGACTCACGAATCTGTGCTATTGGACTAACATTATTCTCCCCTTGCTGAAAATAATATATATGATCAATTTCCCCATCTGTAAAGGTAGAGCTTAGCATCTTTGCACTACTCTTATTAATAGTCGCATAAAGGCTATCTTCTTTCAAATAGAAGATAGAACTTGCATCACCTAAGGCATCAAAACGCTTAAGCAGAGATGTTGTATCAAAATATGCCATCATTTCAGCACTTCTTATTTGATTAAAATAAAGGCTATCTTGACGAATTATTATAAAAGAATTGGATTGTAAATTGGCCTTTGATATATTCTGACCTTTAGACTCTATAATAATACTATCTGCAGAAAACTGCCTATCAACATTATCCCAAACCTTAGCATTATTATATAGTCTTACCAATGAGTCAATATCATTAAATGCCATAGAATCCGCTATCATCTGCAAATCACTCTTAAATAATTTTACAGCTTTACTAGCATAAAAAAAGTTAATCTTTGTACTGTCAATAATTTTCTTTTCTAAACTATCCTTTACTGAGCTTAGGTGGGTAGAATCTTGTATTGGCGACTCATACAAACTACTATCTTGCATAAAACTATTAGTAGATTCGCTACTTATTGAATCTGCTTCACTATCAATTGTAGATTTTGAAGAATCTTGAGAACTCTTATTTCTCAAATTTTTAGCCATTTGTTTATCCTGTAAATCAAGATTTTGCTTAGCCTTTTCCTCTGCCTGCTTTCGTGCTTCTAAGGCCGCATTTTGACGATAAGCACTAACAGCGTCGCTATTCATTAAGTCCTTTCGACTCTTCCCTATTGTTAATTGAATTTCTGGAATTTTATATTTAGGCGAACTTATATATGTCAATCTCTCTGCAGAGAACCATAGACTATCCTTCTTATTATCACTACTCATCTCATACATCATAGCAGGCTCTCTCGTCATTGACAGCACAGAGCTACTATCAGTATAGGTCATTTTATGTGCAAAGGCATGCAAATTATGCTCATCATCTGTAATCTGAACATTCCCAAACATCTCAAGATTATTACTGAGACGACTATAATACAAGCTATCACAATAAAGTTCTTTATCAGGAGACTGTGCATGCACATTATCTGTAAACAAGAACCTTTCGATATTTCTATCATAAACTAACTTCCTTGATGAAAGCATTTTATCGTCTTTCCACAAATGAGTATCACCTATAAAATCAACTATATTTTCATCTGTAAAATACTCAAGATGAGGAGTTTTTATAAAGATAGAGTCTGTAAACATCTGAACATCTCTATCAAAATTAAAAATCTTTGTCTTTGAATTATAAGAGCCATCTAAACTCTCTATTAACTGCCCATCTTTGTCCTTCATAGAAGCACCCTGAGAGAAAACAGCAATACTATCCTTGGTATTATAATCCAAGAAGCTAGTCCTCAATATATTATTAGATTTGTCTCTAAGCTCAACAACTGAGCCTCGAAACATTGCTAAATCCTTATTTATATCATAAATTAGCCTATCACTTGTAAGCTCTGTATCCTTTTGTTGCAAACGTACTCTTCCATATGCTATAATCTCTGAAGCATTTACATTCCATAGAGCAGTATCGCATAATAGATATGTATTATTATGAAAAAACTTTGCAGGACCTATCACCTTACGATATACGATAGTATCAATGGTCTCAATTTGCATTGATTTTGCAGAGATAAGACTTACTAAAGAATCTCTTTCAGCAGTTTTTTGAGCAAAAAGTTCTACACCTATTAAAGAGATAAATAGAATTATGATAATATGTTTAATCATTTATCTTTTTAACAAGTTTATTTAAAGATTCTCTGCTAAACTTTGCTCCCTTAAACATAGGATCTATAAAAATATTTGTGCTACTCAACTTATCCTCAATAAACTTATTTATTGCAGCCTTTGCAGCCTTATCCTTTGCCAATTCTAAGAGCAAATTATAATCATGTTCAAGATTAGCCCTATGTGCAGGAATTATCTTATCTACTTTAATAATCTTGTACACTGTATTACCATTTCTTCCTTCTCTATCCAAAGACTCAAAAGGCATAGATATTTCCCCCTCCTTCAAGTCCTTTATGGCATTATATTCCTGTGCTGGACTTATTTTATCTACAGCTATAAAGGCTGCACCTGTCTGTGCATCAGCAACTTTTCCCCCATTAGTACGAGATTGCAAATCTTGAGAATAATACAATGCCGCTTGTTCAAAAGTCAATTTGTTATCTAATATCAAATTACGAAGGCTATCCAAACGTTTAAAGCCCTTATCCATATCCTCAACAGTATATTTAGGCTTCAACAATATATGTCTGGCATTAAACATATCGCCTTTCTTTTCAATAAGTTGTATTAAATGGAAGCCATCAGGACTTTCAACAATTTGAGAGATCATGCCGTCTTTTAAAGACATGGCTGCATCACTAAAAACAGGCCAGAAACTACTCTTAGGCGTCATTCCTAACTCTCCACCTCTAACAGCTGTACCTTTATCCTCTGAATATATTCTTGCCAATGTTGAGAATTTTTCTCCATTTATTATCCTCTCTCTTAAAGACAATAATCTTTCTTTCACAGCAAGATTTGCATTTTCTTTATTAGGATAAATACATATCTGACTTATTTGATATTTTGTAGGCACTATTGGAATATCAGCAGTATCCAATGCTGCTAAAAACTCTTTAACATCTCTAGGCGTAAGGTCTGGAGTAGCAGAAGCTATTTTTTGCTGCATCTGCTGAGTAAGACTCTGATTCTCAAGAGTACTTCTCCATTCTCTCTTAAGCTTATACATAGGCTTACCAAAATATTGCTCCACTTCCCTTTCTCCACCTAAAGCTTGCCTCAACTCATCTATTCTAGCCTTCAACATACTATTTACATAGTCGCTATTCACATTAAGTGAGTCTATTCTTGCCTGCATTAAGAACAACTTTGCCTCTATATCCTTTTCTAATATATCTGCCTTAGAATCAGCTATGGATAACATACCATTAGCCCTCATATATTGTAGCTCCTGTTCAAGCTGTGACAAACTTATCATCTCATTTCCTACAACAGCAATAGTCTTATCTATTAAACCTTTAGGATTTTTTTGTGAAAATACTGGCAAAGTAATAAGACATAATACCAATATATTAACTAATCTTTTTTTCATAACAATATTTTATTTATCAAAGCTATTAGCTTGTTGCAACAAATCTTTTTCCAGATTATGTAATAGTTTTTGTTTCCTTATACTTAAGATATTATCCTTAATACTTCCTTTGATATACTCTAATGGAGCTATCTGCATTGCATATTTAATATCAAAAACATATGCTATACACAATATAGAATTATCCGCCTCTATACTAATATAATTATTCCTCATTTTTGACAAGACTGTATTATAATCCATATCAAAATCTTTTGCAAAACTTATAGCATCAACCCATGTATTACCATAAGAAGTATAAAGCAGGGCTGAATTGAAGAGCAAACTATCCAATACAGCAATATCGTTTTCATCACTTGATGCTAACTTCTTTTTTATTTCATTTAAGTTAGGTGAATCTACGGACAGCTTAACAAACCTTGTTTTTAAAATTGGGATCTCAAGAATAAACTTATCCTTATTTACAGTGTAATACTCTTGTATCTGTGCATCTGTTACGGAAGTATCTAACTTTTGATTTATATACTTCTGCTCGTACCTATATTTTAACAAGGCTATCCTATATGAGTCTAACTCTTTGCTTACATCTTTATCAGCATCGGACAACTGAGTTTCAGCCAAATACAATAGCATATGATCCTGTTTCCACCTATTGATATATTGCTGAGACAAATATAAACTATCTTCTTTAGAAATATTATCAGGAAGATAAGAAGATACATCGTAGCTGGTAAGTTTATAAGAACCTAATTCAGCCACAATATCTTGCTTAGAGAAAAAAGATCTAATCCCTGTGCATGATGAGAACCACAACACAAGGGATATAGATATAATTATTTTAAAATTCCTTTTCAACTTATCTTGAATAATTTGGGGACTCTTTTGTAATTGTCACATCATGAGGATGACTTTCCAAGAAACCTGCATTTGTTATACGAACAAACTCAGCCTTAGTTAATTCTTCTAGATTTCTAGCACCGACATAACCCATTCCAGCTCTCAATCCGCCAACTAGCTGATAAAGTACCTCCGACACTGTACCCTTATAAGGAACCTGAGCCACAATACCCTCTGGAACTAACTTTTTAATATCCTCTTCCATATCCTGAAAATACCTATCCTTTGATCCATGTTCCATAGCTTCCAAAGAACCCATACCACGATATGCCTTAAACTTACGTCCATTAAGTATAATTGTTTCTCCCGGAGACTCCTCTGTTCCTGCAAATAATGATCCTGCCATTATAGTACTTGCACCTGCAGCCAACGCTTTTGCTATATCACCAGAATAACGAATACCTCCATCAGCTATAACAGGAACACCTGTGCCTTTTAAAGCCTCAGAAGCCATCATTACAGCAGTTAATTGTGGCATACCTACGCCAGCTATAATCCTAGTTGTACATATAGAACCTGGGCCTATACCGACTTTAACAGCATCTACGCCAGCATCTGCAAGAGCTTTAGCACCCGCTGCTGTTGCGACATTACCAGCAACTATTTGAACACCCTTACCTTTGAAAGCTTCACAAGCAGTCTTAATAACCTTTAACACACCTGCAGAATGTCCATGAGCAGTATCTATTACCACAGCATCAGCACCCACACTTGCCAATCTCTCAATCCTCTCCACGGTATCAGATTTAACACCTACTGCAGCAGCAACTAACAACCTGCCTTTTTCATCTTTAGAAGCAATAGGATTATCCTTTATCTTCATCAAATCTTTGTAAGTAATCAAACCTTCAAGCTTTCCATCCTTATCTAACACTGGAAGTTTTTCTACCTTACTATTCATCAATATCTTAGTAGCCTCTTCCAAACTAATACCACTAGGAGCTGTAATAAGATTAGAGTTTGTCATTATAGATGATATCAACAAGCTCTTATCTACTTGAAACCTTAAATCCCTATTTGTAACAATACCTAGCAACAAGCCATTATCATCTACAACAGGTATTCCTCCAATATGATGATGTGCCATCATATTTAAAGCATCACCAACAGTAGCGTTAGGAGATATTGTAACAGGGTCATATATCATTCCATTTTCTGCCCTTTTTACCATTCGAACCTGCTCACATTGTTGTTCAATGCTCATATTCTTATGGATTACTCCTAAGCCTCCAGATCTAGCCATAGCAATAGCCAAATCTGCTTCTGTAACAGTATCCATTGCGGCTGATATGATAGGTGTATGAAGTGTTATATCTCTTGTAAACTTAGTTGAAACATTGACATCTCTAGGTAGCACCTCTGACAAGGCTGGCACCAATAAGACATCATCGAAGGTTAGGCCTTCAAAGATTTGAGAAATTTTATTAGACATAGCAAAACATTTTAATTTACAAATATACTAATTTTCCTTGATAAGTAGACCTGCTTTCCAGCCTCTTGTCTAGCATTTGCAAGATCTGAAAATTACGAATTAGTCCCCACTCACTTTTTTTAACAAAACGTGGTGGAACTTCTCCTGCTACCCTTTCTATATATAAACTTGGTCTTAATCTTTCCAGAATATCCACTATCAAATCCAAATATTCATCAAGAGAGAGTCTTAAAAACTCATTAGGTTTATTCTCAAATTCTCTCTCTATAAGTGTATTACGCACAAGCTGCAACTGATGAAATTTAACACTTAGCAAGGGCAATTCATTTATTAAAGAACATTGTTCTAACAACATATCCCTTGTCTCTCCCGGCAAGCCCAGAATAAAATGAGCTCCAACATCTATACCTCGTTTTGCCGTATCCCGTATAGCCCTCTGTGCTGTTGCAAAATCGTGCCCTCTATTAATTCGTTGCAATGTCTTATCATAACAAGACTCTATTCCATATTCAATAGTGACTATTGGCTTTGCAAATTTTTCTCTTGTCCAATCTGGTATAGCAAGCCCCTCTTGTACAGATTGTATATAATCCAACTTTTCATCATCAACACAATCTGGCCTAGTACCTATAACTATACCTACGACATCAGGGTGAGAAAGGGCTTCTTCATATACCCTCTTGAGATAGGATAAAGGTGCATATGTATTTGAAAAAGATTGAAAATAAGCCAGATAGAAACGGGTATTACGATAACGTATCTTATGAAATTCTATACCCTCATTTAGTTGATTAATAATATTCTTAGCTTTTATACTATAACTAGGATGAAAGGCACTATTATCACAAAAAGTACAGCCGCCCCTTGATTTAAACCCATCACGGTTAGGACATGTAAAGCCTGCATCAAGAACTAATTTTTGCAATCTTTCTCCATATAAAGCCTTATAGTAGCCAACAAATGTATTATATCGCTTATTACTAGCAAACTTAGATAATATTTCAGCCTCACGTTTCTTCTCTTGCGTACTTTCTCCTAGCATCTCTATCTTTATTTAACGTTATACATGTAAAAAGGACTTTTATTCATCATATATTGACTCAAACTATCTTTATCCAGACGCTTGACTTTAAGCAACCTAGATATTCCATTGTAGCTATCTTTCTCTGTGGGATAAAGGCTATTAATCCTGACTTTCTGGGAAGAATGTATGAAAAGCCCATCACCTAAATACAATCCAACATGATTTACCCTAGCTTCTTTAAGCTTTGAAGGAGGAGCAAAAAATAATATATCACCACGCTTAAGACTATCAATATTACGATTGCCTATATCGCCTATATACACATCTCTACCCAGTCTTGCTTGTTGAGAGGTATTTCTAGGCAATAAGACAGCATTCATAAAATAGATATGTCTTAAAAATCCACTACAATCAAAGGCCTTTGGGGACGTCCCTCCCCACATATATGGAAGCCCTAAATATTTTTTTGCTTCTGCTATCAAATTATCAACACTTGCATCCCTTGTAGATAGCCATGACTTATACTCTTGTACATCCTTACGATAAGCATAGGCCTTTCTCCCTGAGGGCATTTGAACAGCTACAAAGCCATCTTTTGCTGGTCTGGAATTATCTTTTATAAGCAAATCCCCTTCAACTATATCTGATACACGTTCAGACTTTGCATCTGCTTCCTTATAGATATAAGAATTTTCCACTATGCAGATATATTTATCTTTTTTCAGATAATTAGCTAGCTCATCCTTAGTCATCATAACAAGTCCTAGGGCATTAACCCACGCAGTGTAAGGCTCTGGACTTTTTATTTTTACCCAATATCCTTGCCTTTCCAGCACCTCAACTACCGTACCCATAAGCGATTGATTACCAAGTTCTGCTGTGTAGTCAGGCTCTTCACGCATATAATTTACAGAAAAATCCACAACAGCATATTGTTGTGCAGATAAAGTGAAAGAATATAGAACTAAAAGGATAAATATGTATTTTTTCATTTTTTAATTTATTTATAAATTTAAGTTAAAGTACCGTGCCCACCATTTCTCCTCCCTTAACAAGCACAAAAACTCCCTTATTTTGTATTCAAACTTATTTTATCTAAATAACACTCTTATTATCAATATATTATACCTCGCATTTTCTCCTCCCTTAACAAGCACAAAAACTCCCTTATATTTTTTTAAATTTATAAATAGCCCCCGAATCTCTTATTTTTTCAGAATATCTCTCAATAATTTCATCTTT
>JARIAS010000029.1 GCA_029257745.1 Candidatus Cryptobacteroides sp.
AAAAAATGACACCTTATATCTGCAAACATTGAATTCTAAAACAGATAGTTGGGCTACATATATAAGATATCAGGAATAGAAAAAAAGGATAGGATTATCATCCTATCCTTTTTTTATTTCAATAATAATATTTTTCAATCTTTTGTTGTAACATAGCACTTGCTTGTTGACAGGATACACTACACTTTTTGTATTTACACTTTTTGTATTTACATTTTATGTAGTATATTTGTATTGAAAATCAAAAGAAAGTATTATGGAAACTCCATTTATCTTTGGGAAAATTGCTACTGATAATAATTTTACCGATAGAGAGACAGAAACAAGCAACTTGGTTCAGAACTTTACATCGTTGATTAATACTATTATTATATCTCCTCGCCGTTGGGGAAAAAGTTCTCTTGTTAGTAAGGCCGCAAATTTAGCTATGGCACAGGATAGTAAGCTTAGAATCTGCCATATTGACCTTTTTAATGTGCGAAGTGAAGAGCATTTTTATTCCATGCTAGCCCAAAAGCTTATTACTGCAACTTCCTCAAAATGGGAAGAGGCAGTAGATAGTGCAAGAGCTTTCTTCTCACATTTAGTTCCCAAGATTTCAATAGGCACAGACTTTAGCAACGAAGTTTCTATTGACTTTGATTTGGAAGAGGTAAAAAAAACACCTGATGAAGTGCTTGACCTTGCTGAAAAAATTGCCAAAAAGAAAGGCCTTAAAATCATTATTTGTGTAGATGAATTTCAAAATATTGCGGAATTTACCGATCCAGACTATTTTCAGAGAAAATTACGCTCACATTGGCAACAGCATCAGAATGTTGCATACTGTCTCTATGGTAGCAAGCGTCACATGATGATGGAAGTGTTTACAAACTCTTCAAAGCCATTCTACAAGTTTGGAAATCTTATGTTTCTCAATAAAATTGACACAGTTCATCTTGTAGCATTTTTTAAGAAACGTTTCAATGATACAGGTAAGAAGATTACAGATGAGGCTAGCGAATTGATTGCAACGCTCACAGATAAGCATCCATACTACGCCCAACAATTGGCACAGCTATCATGGCTAAGAACAAAAGAATTATGTACTGTCAATATCGTAAACGAGGCACATACAGCATTGGTTGAACAGTTAAGTTTGTTATTTGTAACAATTACAGAAAGCTTAACAACGCAGCAACTCAACTATCTCAAAGCCCTTATAGCTGGAGAAAAATCAATTGGGTCGACAGAAGTTATGTCAAGATATAAAATTTCTTCAACAACCTCAATATATCGTTCAAAGACTGCACTTATCAAGAATGATATTTTAGACAATAAGGCTGGTGAAATCTCATTTCAGGACCCTATTTATGCTTACTGGTTGAAGAATGTTTATTTTCAGTCGGCTTAACATTGCTTGGTAGTGTAATAAAATCGGCTCAAATTGAGCTGATTTTTACACTTAAAAGACAACTTTTGAGCCGATTCGACTAAAGCTCAATCCCAATCTGTTAATTTCAATCTTAGCTTAAGGCTTTTTCCTCCATTACCAAAGCTTTTTATCCCCTCTTCTTTAAAGCCTAAAGATTTATATGAATAGCCATCATAGGCTGATAAATCCACATATGTCATTATATCATCAGGTCGTACAGACTTAATAAAATAAGACAAGAATTTACTCATAGCACCCTGCACCCTATATTCTGAAAGCGAGGCATATCTCAACCATTCATAAGATTTGATAAGACCCGAACTTTTATGCCATTTTCTTGCAGAAGAAAAAGTTGCGACTGCAACAAGAGTGCCTAGAGCTATCTCCGATTTATCTTCTCTTATTAGGAATAAGCCATAATGATAACGAGCATTTGTAGAAAATAAAAGATGATTTTTAGATAAAAAAGAATCAGCTAGAGCTTGATCTATAAGTCTAAGTTCACAATTTCTAGCATAAATAGCCTTAAAATATTTTCTTGTACTCCCCATATTACACTGCATGTAAAGTAGTCTAATCAAAATAAGTTTATTTTAAAGCATTTGCCTCATCTTCAATGTATTGAACAGCCAATTTAAAATCATCATAAGAATAGCCCCTTGAGATAGAAAAACGTAGTAGCCTTTGTTTCCAATCCTTATACTTAGATACAGAACGATATTTGTTTGAAAGTAACTTTAAAAATAATTTTTCACTCTTTGAGCTATCAATCTGAGAAAGAGCAGAATCTATAATATCACGCTCTATGCCCTTATGAGACAAATAATAAGCTATCTTTTTCTTACCCCATGCAGAGATTAAAGCCTTTTCTCTTGCATAGGCAAGTGCATAACGCTCATCATCAACAAATTTATTATCATGCAAATAGACCAATACCTCATCAGCCAATTCTCTATTATCTTCCGAAAGTTTCAAAGCCTTCTTATATATATCAGAGCTTGAATATTCCCTACGGGCACACAAAGTAGATAACCTATTTATAATCTTTGTCTTATCCATACTAAAAATCAAAACCTATACCTATATATCCTGCCAATCTATGAGAAACATTTGACCAATATATATTGGCTTTTATCGGACCTATAACAGAATTATAACTATACTCAGCACCTATTCCAAAAATATCCTTAGCACCTTCCTCTATCAGTTCATAATTGAGTCCACTTAGGCTATGAGCATAATTAAATATAGCACTTACATAGTTGTTTTCGCTAAGTTGATATCTAAAATCAATTCTAGATACAAATAAAAATTTATTTGTAGTGTAAGACTTTATAATTCCATAGAATGGGATTTGTTGTCTTAAATATCTACCTTCCATATTGCCACCAATTGTATTAATATATGGCAAAGGAATCTTTCCTCCAAATAAGAAACGAGTATTTATTGAAGGCAATATTGCAAACTTCTTATTCAGAGTAACAATACTCTTAAATTGCAACTGTAAAGTATGAAAATAATTAATATCATTATTACGTATAGGACTACCAAATGAATAATCTACAAAAAGAGAAAAACCTGAATGAGGGAAAAATCTATTATCAAAACTGTCTACATTTGCACGCATAAAAGTAAAGAGATAAAAGTTAGTCAAATCATATATATTATAATCTCCTATTACATTGGTAGCCATGATATTATGCAAACGATAATACTCTTGTCTGAAACCCGCCTTTATATCTAAACTTTGCCAACTTATATTAGAAATATAATTTTCCCAACTTTGATTAAAATAAGATATATTATAACTACTCTCACCTATGCTATATTGATTTCTATCTACCCATTTGATATTCATAGCTGAATTTAATGTCAAGCCAAAACTAGTATTATGATAATAATGGAAGGTAGCATAAGGATTGATACCAATCTTAGCTGTTAAATCAATAGCATTGCCCTGACTTTTTTTAGTACCAATGCCCAAATTTAATAACATTGATACAACTTCTTCAGTATCATACCTTACACTAAAGCCTAGCTGATTTATGGGGCCTTTTTTGCAAGTTATCACAAGCTTATATGGTTCCTTATGTCCTAAAAGTTCATAAGTAACATATTCAAAAGAACGATTTGCGTATATCTTAGTTACTGCTTCTTCAATATCATTTTTTCCAATAGGCCTATTAAAATTAAATTCTAATTCGGATAAAAGTCTAAATTTTTCTTTTTCAGATACACCTAAAATGTCAATATCATCTATAAGAACCTTTGTATGGGCTATATCTTTAGCCCTTAAATTATATAAATTAGTAGAATAATCTCCTATAATATTTTTAATGCTATCTATGTCTTTTTCTCTTTCTTCTGCGGCCAAATATCCTAAGTGCATCATATTCTGCACATTTTGCTTATCAAAATCCATAAGATTATAGCCATGAAGATTGGGATGAATAGATATAACAGCATATTTTAGACTTTGTTCATACTGCCCTCTTCCTAACATAGACATACCCTGAACAAATATATCCATTAGATTGTTTAATTTATCAAAATCCTTATATCCTCCTGATAAGTCTACACCAATAACAATGTCAGCACCTAAGTCTTTGGCTATTTTACAAGGATAATTATCCCTTGCTCCTCCATCTAATAACACCATTCCTTTATATTTTACGGGTGTAAAAATACCTGGCAAAGACATAGTTGAACGTAGAGCTACATTTAACTTTCCACTATGCCAATACTTGGCCTTACCACTAATCAGTTCAGTAGCTACGCACATAAAAGGTATTGGAAGTTCAAAGAAATCTATTGAATCTTGATAAGCGACTGTTAAAGAGGAACTTAAATTACTAAAATTGTATCCATTAACAAAACCTGAAGGCAAGCTATTCAATATCTTTTCTTTCAGACCTTGATTAATATCATTATCATCAGCATTAATTCTTAATTTTTTATATCTGTTTGTCCTATTATTACTACTTAGTACAGAATCTTCATAATAGAAAGGAAAAGAAAGAATATATTTTTCCTTATATAATTTGTCTTGATATGGAATATAATTTCTTGGAACTTTATCACTCATATAAAATTTCCAATCCATATTAGTCATCAAATCTTCCATCTGATAGGCTGTATATCCTAAAGAAAAAAGACTCCCAACCAATGCCCCCATACTAGTACCAACTACTAAATCAACAGGTATTTTCTTCTCTAATAAATATTTTATTACTCCTACATGAGCTACCCCCTTAGCACCACCACCACTTAGAACCAAAGCAACAGTGGGTCTATGTCTTCTGATTTTATCCATTTTTATACGCATCTGCATAAATGCAAGGCTATCATCAAGAGAAATAGAATCTTGAGCGTAAGCACCTACATAGTAAGTACTTAAATAAAACAATATGAGTAATATAACTTTTTTCATATTCTTAAATTCTTTTCCTGAGCTGCCAACATACCACAAGCAGCAAATATATCTTCTCCTCTTGAGGCTCTTATAGTTGTTATAATACCTGCCCTTTCAAGCATTGATTTAAAATCTTCCATAACAGTGTCAGCTGAACTCTCATAAGGAAAATCTGGTATCTTGTGAAAACGTATCAAGTTTACCCTGCAAAAAAAGCCAGATAATAATGATATTAAAGCCTTTGCATGTGCAGGAGTATCATTATGTCCTGCAAACATTGTATATTCAAAACTCAAACGCCTTTGACGCCTAAAATCATATGATTTTAATAAGTCCAATACCTTATCTACTGGAAACAGCTTCTGTACAGGCATAAAATCCCCCCTCTGTTCAGGTATAGGGTTATGAAGACTAAGAGCTAAATGACAATTAGTCTCTTCCAAAAACTTTTTAAGAGTAGGTATCATACCTATTGTACTAAGAGTTATCCTCTTGGGACTCCATGCTAAGCCCCAATCAGAGCAAAGTACATCTATGGCTGCCTTTACATTTTCGTAATTATCTAAAGGCTCACCCATGCCCATAAAAACTATATTAGTTATATCATCTGACTCTTCTATTGAAAAAATCTGAGATATAATATCCGCTACCGACAAATTACCATTAAAACCCTGTCTTCCCGTCATACAAAACTTGCATGCCATCTTGCAACCAACCTGAGACGACACGCATAGTGTCTTTCTATCCCCTTCTGGTATCATAACTGCCTCAATAAAACCCCTTCTTAACTTATCATCATCTTCATTATCAGCAATATTTTTAGCCTGTTTAAGACTAGTTTTAACCTCAAACATATATTTTTTAGTGCCATCTACTGACTGCTGACAATCATATATATCTAATACTCCGACCTCATAATCTTTCATCAGCTCTTCCCTAAATTTTAGGGAAAGATTTTTCATATCCATTATAGACTTAACCTTATGAACATATAACCAATTTAAAATCTGTTTAGCCACGTATGAGGCTTGCCCATAAGATGCTACTATATCTTTTAATTCACTAGGACTTTTTCCTAATAATCTCTTCATTTCAAGCTCTATTAATTGTATTTATAATGTATTAGTCTTAACATAAAAACAATAATACAATTTACAAAATTACGTAAATTTTATTTTAGATTGCAGGCTTTTTTAATAACTTTGCAGAGATACTCCATTAAATTTAGAGAGTAATATTAAAATACATTGAATATGGCGAAAGAGGTAGAACAAAACAAGGCAGAGATTAATGCTGGGAAGCTTAAGGCATTACAGGCAACAATAGACAAAATAGAAAAAGACTTTGGAAAAGGTACAATAATGAAGCTTGGCGATAGACCGCAATGGGATATACAAGTAATACCTAGTGGTTCAATAGCCTTAGATAATGCCTTAGGTATCGGTGGTTATCCTAAGGGTAGAATTATTGAAATATATGGTCCTGAATCTAGCGGTAAGACAACTCTTGCTATACATGCTATTGCTGAAGCACAAAAACTTGGAGGAGTTGCCGCTATTATTGATGCTGAGCATGCCTTTGATATTACTTATGCCAAAGCTCTCGGAGTAGACGTTGATAATATCTATATCACTCAACCTGATAATGGAGAACAAGCACTAGAAATAGCTGATAACCTAATAAGGTCTGCCGCAGTAGATATTATAGTGATAGACTCTGTTGCAGCTCTTACTCCAAAATCAGAAATAGAAGGTGAAATGGGCGACAACAAAGTAGGACTTCAGGCTAGACTAATGAGTCAGGCTCTAAGAAAGCTTACTGCAAATATCAGCAAAACAAATACTTGTTGTATTTTTATCAACCAACTAAGAGAAAAAATTGGTATTATGTTTGGTAGCCCTGAAACTACAACAGGAGGTAACGCCCTTAAATTCTACTCTTCAGTACGTATTGACGTAAGACGTTCACAGCAAATAAAAGACGGAGAGGAAGCTTATGGTAATAAGACTAAGGTTAAGATTGTAAAAAACAAACTTGCCCCACCTTTCAAAAAAGCTGAATTTGACATTCTCTTTGGAGAAGGTATTTCTAAAATTGGGGAAATTATTGATCTTGGTGTAGAATATGATATTATTAAGAAGAGTGGCTCTTGGTATAGTTATGGAGAACAAAAAATAGGTCAAGGCAGGGACGCTGCAAAACAGTTTTTAACTGATAATATTGAATTATGTCAAGAAGTAGAGGCTAAGTTAAGACAGGCATTAAAAGATAATCCTGAGTTATAATATATCATTATTTAATGAAGATATTAAGATAAAACACAGATCTTATTATACAGACAAATCAAGGAAAGTTCTTATATGGATACTTTCCTTGATTTTATTATATCTTCCTATTAATTTTCTGCCTTTACAATAATATGCTATTATCTTATTCGCCATAAGATATAAACGGTGCACTTTGCTATTATCTTATTCACAATAAGATATAAATGATACACTTTGCTATTATCTTATTCGCTATAAGATATAAATGGTACACTTTGCTATTATCTTATTTACAATAAGATATAAATGACATAATTTGCAATTATCTTATTCACAATAAGATATAAAAGTTACACTTTGCTATTATCTTTGCCTATATGCTATTTACCCTGAATTGCCTTGTTATAACATGAACGACATAAGGGTTCGTAACTATCTTTCTCACCTAATAATACCAATTCATCACTCTTAGATATACGGTGTGAATAATTGGCAAGAGAGCCACATCTTACACATATAGCATGAACTTTCAAGACATCTTCTGCTATTGCCATTAGTCTTGGCATAGGTCCAAAAGCCTTAGCCTTAAAATCCATATCCAAACCTGCGACTATTACCCTTTTTCCCCTATTTGCTAGTTCTGCAACGACCTCGGGAAGCTGCTCATCAAAGAACTGTGCCTCATCTATACCTATAACTTGAACATCATCAGCTACATTTAACATATCTGTTGATTGAGATAAGGCCGTACAAGAAACTGACTGCAAATCATGCGAAACAACTTCCTCTATTGCATATCTTGTATCAATTTTTGGCTTAAATATTTCAATCTTTTGTTTTGCAAATTTTGCTCTTTTAAGTCTTCTTATAAGCTCTTCCGTTTTGCCTGAGAACATAGAACCACATATAAGCTCTATTGAGCCACCTTTATTAGTATTTTCTAAAAACATTTGACTAATTTTGCATATCTACATACAAAGATAAAAAAATACTTACACATTCATAACAAAGATTATCTATGCAAGAAAAATTAAGTATTGTACCTACACCCGTAGGCAATTTAGAAGATATGACATATAGGGCTGTCAGAGTACTACAAGAAGCTGATATAATTTTGGCAGAAGACACGAGAACTAGTTCTGTACTTCTTAAACATTATAATATAAGTGCAGAATTAAAATCTCATCATAAATTCAATGAACACAGAAGCATAGAATATATAAAAGAAAAACTATTATCAGGCAAAAAAATAGCCCTAATCAGTGATGCAGGTACTCCGGGTATTTCTGATCCGGGCTTTCTACTAGTAAGAGAATGTGTAAATGCAGGGATAGAAGTTGAGACTCTGCCTGGTGCTACTGCTTGCATACCTGCAATTGTAAATTCAGGACTCCCCTGTGACCGCTTTTGTTTTGAAGGCTTTCTACCTGTAAAAAAAGGAAGACAAAGCAGGTTGGAAAAACTTAGCATAGAAACAAGGACTATGATATTTTATGAATCACCTCATAGATTACAAAAGACCCTATCTCAAATGTCAGAGTTTTTTGGTAATGATAGACAGGCCTGTGTTGCAAGAGAGATAAGTAAATTACACGAAGATTATAAGAGATTTACCTTAGGTGAACTATCTAAGTATTATGAAAATAATGAGGCCAAAGGCGAGATTGTTATAATTGTTGCAGGCTTAGATAAACAAAGTGCAAAAGAAATAGAAAAAATCAATAGGAAAAATAGATAATTTTCTATTTTTTATCCTAATATATAAACAAAACAAGTATCTTGCCACTGCTTTAATATGAAATTATATGTGGCAGGAGGACTTGTATGAAAAAAGAAATTTCTAAAACTAGTTTTAAGGCAATAATTGCCCTTGTATTTTTAATAATAGGCTATCAAACAGCTTTTTTTATACAAAAAGCCTCTATTAATTATATTCTGGCAAAACAAGATCATCAAGATACTGTATATATTGTTAGTAGCTCTGATATAAGTACAAACAACAGAGATATTTACGATAAAATCAGGCAGTATAAATCTAATAATCAATCAATTAACAATAGCACCTTCCATTTAGACGATAAGGATATTTTTGACAATAAAAAAGGCTCAAATAAGCCTCTTTCAAAGAATGATAAGACTGCAAGTAATAGTAAAGAGTCTGGGAAGTATCATTCTAGTAATAAAGAGATAAGTAAAAAATATATTGCAATTAAAAAATACTCAAAGCACAATTCTTATGTCAGAAAAATAAGAAAAAGGACTTATGATAAATTTAAGTTTAATCCCAATAAGATAAGTATTGACTCTTTAATTGCACTTGGTTTTAGCGAAAAACAAGCTCTATCCATTGATAAGTACAGAAGAAAGATAGGTAGATTTTGGAGAAAAGAAGACTTTAAGAAGATATATGTAGTGTCAGACAGCCTATATGAAAGATTAAAAGATTGTATAGTAATAGAAAAGCTAGATATTAATAAGGCTGATTCTGCCGAATTTGAATCTCTACCTTACATTGGTGCATATTTAGCTGGTAAAATAGTTAAATATCGCACAGATTTACAAGGATTTAGCAATATAGAGCAATTACTTGAGATTAAATATTTTGACAATGACAGATTAGATAAAATAAGAGAATTTATTGAATTGAAAAAAGTTAAGGCATATCCTCTTTGGGATTTAAGCCTAGAAGAACTCATAAAGCACCCTTATATTGATAAACATACAGCAGAAGCTATAATCACTTTTAAGCACTTTAAAGATAGCAGTTTATGGACTATAAAAGACCTTATAAATGCTGGTATTATCAATAACAACAGCAGACTATGCAGCATAAATATCCATGATATAAATTAACTCTATAAAATAAATTTATGTCTAACGATAAAGTAGCTCTGACAAATAAATAAACTTTAAAGATAAATTATTCTATAAAAT
>JARIAS010000041.1 GCA_029257745.1 Candidatus Cryptobacteroides sp.
ACGATATAAATATTTTTACTTCAAATCCTTACATCTCATGAAAAATTTTTACTCTTTTTTATCTTTTTTCTAATTAAGCATATTATTAACTAAATTATATTCGATAATGTCGCTCTGACACTACTCTCCTTCAATATTAATACTAGAAAAACAACATGTATTATTTTATAGAAAACTTCCATTCTTACTCTTCCTTTAAGGAGAATACTAGATATATTATGACTTATTTAACAGATAAAAGTATTCTAACACACACTTATATTAAACTTTGATGAAACAAGAGTATTCTAAAATTATGTGGAATAATAAGCACTGAACTATTCAATACATATAGATATTAGTACTCCCTTTCTATTAAACTAGAATAAAACAAGAGTATTCTAACACTATGTAAAATAGTAAGCACTGAACTATTCAATACATATAAATATTAGCACAACCTTTCTATTAAACTATAATAAAAACAAGTGTATTTTAACACTATATGGAATAATAAGCACTGAAATATTCAATACATATAAATATTAACACAACCCTTATATTAAACTTTGATGAAACAAATAATATAACATTATATGGAATAATAAGCACTGAACTATTCAATACATATAAATATTAACACACCCTTTCTATTAAACTATAATAAAACAAGAGTATTCTAAAATTATGTGGAATAATAATCACTTTATTATACTAATATATTGTAGAATAAGTTATCTATAATATAATATCCAATGGAGAAATGACAAGATCTCCTAAATCTAAAAAAGCATTGATTAAATGTATTCTCTTATATTGTGGGATAGATAATATTGATATATCTCTTAGCTTTATCAGACCATTATCTAGAAGAGACTGCCTTTTAGTCCCTTTTAACAAGCATGTATTGCTAGTATAATAAGCAGAATTTACATCTTCAAAAACTATATTAGTAAAAGAAGTATCAGTGCAAATATTATTTATACATATTAATATATCATCAGCAATACCTTTTTGACTATATAAATACTCTAGCTTAGTTCTATCTTCATACTTAAAAGGGTAAATATTTTCCGTAATATTAATCACCTTGAGTCTTTTAAGTTCCCTTTTCTCATATCTTATATAGTCTATTTGCTCTATTTTATCAGAATATACCAACCTAAGTTTATAAAGACCTTTAGAATATTCCCTTGGAATAGAAATCTCAGGCAAGATAAGGCCAGAGGACTCATATACTCTTTTACGATGATATTCATAATTAATCAGCTCAGCATCCTGCAATCTAATTGATTCTATATATCTCATATACTTAAGTAGTAAGATTAATCTTTAACAATGCCTCTTCATATTCAGAACGGCATTGGCTATTAATAGTAATACCGCCACCACTTCTAAAATAAAAATTGCCATCATTTTGTTCTATAAATCTTATTGCCACTGCACTATCTAGCTCTCTACCATCAAAATATCCAAATACGCCTGTATAAAAATCTCGTCTACAACTTTCTGCATCAGCAATAAGTCTAAGTGTAGCAGGCTTAGGTGCACCACATATAGAACCTGCAGGAAGTAAATCATAAATAATTTGACCTAGATTAGAGAGATAATTCTTAGGCAAATCTGCAACTATCTCACTACTTAGTTGCAAAATCTGCTTACCCACTAAATTTAAACTATCTATATAACGAAGTCTTGGCACTCTAATATTTGTAGCGACACGACTTAAATCACTACGTATCAAATCAACTACCGTATAATGCTCTTGCAATTCCTTTTGGTCTGACAGTAATACGGTTTGAGCATCCTTAATACTTGCATCTATTGTACCCTTCATAGGGTTTGATGAAATAACAGCATCCTGCGATATTTTTATAAAACGTTCGGGTGAAAAACAACAAAATCTATTTGGCACATATAAGACATATGGGCTAGTAGCAGTATTTGCGATAGTTTCAAGAGAAACATTTATATCAATTTTAGTCCTTATTGTAAGATTTGATAAAAAAGACCTCCCCTCGTATAAGCCTAAATATATCTTATCAAAAGCCTCTTTATACCTATCATAAGGCATGGCATATCTTTGTATCAAAGGATTTTTTACTTCATTTAAAAGATTTTTTCTCCCTGCATTAACAATATTACTAATAGAACCAACACGAAAAAGTATATTATTCTGCTTTAAGGGATTTAATATAAAAAGTCCCTCATCTAATTCATAATTAAAAGCAAATAAGAAATCCTCTCCCCTACTTGCAGACTCACTAATCTTGTATATAAGTTCCTCAATTTTCATTTTCAAGCAAATAAGATTACAAGATAAAATTTTTTAAAGAAAGTATAGCGATAAAACATATAAGATTTTAATAAAATTTAGTAATACTATAAAGACTATTTATATAAATATAAAAAAGATAATAAGATTTTAGGATAATTATCTAACTTTAAAGGCAGCTTAAAAGAAGCATAAACAATGCTGTAAAAGCTATTAATATTTATGAGCAAACTAAGGCTTTTGACTATAAAGCAATATAAAGCAGGTGCTGAATTATGTTAAATTATTCTATGCTTAAAAATGAAGATATATACAATTTTTACGATAATGAAACAAAAGACAATAAAGCAGTAATTCCACCAAAAATACTAGTGGTAGATAATGAAGACTCTTTTGTGTACAATATTGTAGAGATGCTTAGACAAGAAAAAGTAGATATTAGGATAATTAAAGAAAAGAACTTAAAGGACAGTGATACAGATGGGATTAATGCGATAATACTTTCTCCTGGACCAGATACACCTGAACAGTTTCCAAATATGATGAAGCTATTGCATAGCAGTGAGCTACCTATACTAGGCATATGTCTAGGGCATCAAGCCATTGCGATCAATGCACAATGTAGTATAAATCAACTTGATAGGCCTAAACATGGGTTTAGTTCTCAACTAAGAATAATAAAAAATCATCCTATATTTCATAATATTCAAGAAAGCAGCCCTATTGCTAGATACCATTCATGGATTATCAATAAAATTAGCAATGATATTGAAGTTCTTGCAGTAGATGAAGATAACAATATTATGGCTATTGCACATAAGACAAGAAAACAGATTGGCCTACAATTTCACCCTGAATCTATTATAAGTACAGAAGGGAAAAAATTAATACATAATTGGATAAAATCTCTATAAAGACATATTATAATGTATATTATATTAAAGTAATTTATATCAATTATCCTTTTTGTATAAAAAATATCCTTAGTTTTTACTATTTTTGTATAATATGTAGTATTTTAATTATATAAAAATTTATGAGATTATTTCCCATGTTTGCCTGGAAACGAGGCATTAGAAACTTTAAACTTGGACACAACCACATTATTAATCAACCGTGGACTCAAGGTTTACTATTATTAATATGTGTAATTGTGGCAATGCTTTTAGCTAACCTACCTATGACCAAACATATATATCACGAATTTTTAGAAACTAGCCTTGCACTTTCAGCTATTACGCCAGATGGCCACGAAATTATATTCCCTCATGGCATGTCCGTTGAAAAATTTATCAATGACATTTTAATGGTAATATTTTTCTTTACAATAGGTTTAGAAATTAAAAGAGAAGTAGTATATGGAGAATTATCGTCTTTTAAAAAAGCGATGCTTCCCATTATCGCTGCTCTAGGAGGTGTAATAGTACCTGCACTGATATATTTATTTATAAATAAAGGAACCATGGCCACTTCAGGATGGGGTATTCCTACTGCTACGGATATCGCTTTTGCTGTCGGCATATTATCCATATTAAGTGACAGAGTCCCAATTTCTTTAAAAGTATTCCTAACAGCACTTGCTATTGCAGATGACTTAATGGCCATACTCGTGGTAGCATTTTTCTACGGAGGAAGCATTAATCTTAGCCTACTTGCAATTGCCTTAGGTATTATTATCGTACTAGCCATTTTTAATTATCTAGGAGAAAAGAGAACATGGTTTTATCTAATACCTGGTTTTGTAGTTTGGGCCCTATTCTACTATTCAGGCATTCATGCAACTATGTCAGGCGTTGTACTTGCCTTTGTTATACCAATGGGAGCTAGATACAGTAAGTATTACTATTATAGGACAAGAAAACTATATAGAGAAAGAATTGCTGAATACGACCACATACATGAAGATGGAGGCTTTCCTAATGGGCTTCAGAGAGAATGCTTGAGACGCCTAAGCGATACGTCAAAAAACTGTGTAGGACTTAGTTACAGATTAGAACATAGTCTTAGCCCGTGGGTTAATTACCTAATAATGCCAATATTTGCTCTAGCTAATGCAGGGGTAACTATAACAGATATTTCTTACTTTAATATTACTCAATACGACCCTCAAATAGGTAGTGTTGGTCTTGGCATCTTTTTAGGCCTTGTACTAGGTAAACCTCTTGGTATTGGCTTAGCTAGTTTCATTGCGATAAAGACTAAGATCGGAGCAATGCCTGCAAAAGCTAACTTCAAAATGTTATTTGCTGTTGCGTGTTTAGGTGGAATAGGATTTACAATGTCAATTTTCGTTGATACACTTTCTTTTAGCGAACATCCTGAGGTTATGGATAAATTAAGAAATATGGGAAAAATTGCTGTTCTATTAGCATCATTATCTGCGGGTATTATAGGTAGTATTTTAATAACTATATTTAGTAAAATTAAAAAAGAAGCATATGTTTAGTTCAAAGGTTTACAGCTCAAGAAGAAATATCTTGATAGATAAAATAAGAAGCAATAATAGCACAAGTGAAAATGGTATAGCTATTTTTATTGGTAATGCAGAAGCACCTGCACAATGCAAGGATAATTGCTATAAATTTAGGCAAGATAGTACTTGGCTATATTACTTTGGTATAGATGAACCTAATTATACTGCTATTATAGATTTTGACAATGGTGAAAGCAGTATCTATGCCAATGATTTTGAGATTGGAGACATAATATGGATGGGACCACAAGAAAGTGTTAAAGAAAAAGCACTATCAGTCGGTGTAGAAAAGACTTATCCTTTAAAAGAATTTGATAATGCTGTAAAAAAAGCACTATCTGATGGAAGAAAAATACACTTTATCCCCCCAACAAGATATTATAATACTCTAAAATTAAGAGATTTATCATTAAATGAGAATAATTATTCCGAAGAGCTAATACGTGCTATAATTTCAATGAGATTAGTTAAAGAAAATGAGGAAATAGAACAATTAGACTTAGCGGCTGATCTCGGATATGAAATGCATAGCCTTGCAAGAAATAGCATCTCTTTAGGAATACTTGAGCAAGAAATTGTAGGAAAAATGGAAGGTTTGAGTTTAAGCAAAGGCTGGGGCTTATCTTTTCCTACCATACTTACTCAACATGGAGAGACTCTACATAATCACATTCATGACAAATATATAACAGAGGGCAATCTACTATTAATTGATGCAGGTGTTGAAAATAATATGCATTACGCATCTGATTTTACAAGAACCTATCCTACCAATGGTAAATTTTCTACAAAACAGAAAGAAATCTACCAAATATTCCTTAATTGCAATGAGTTAGCATTCTCCTTATGCAGACCTGGTATTAGTTACAAAGAGATACACCTTGCTGTTGCAAAGAAAAGTTTGGAAGGACTTAGCCAAATCGGAATTGTAAAAGGAGATCTTGATACGATGGTTGCGGAAGGAATTAATGGCTTATTTATGCCTCACGGACTAGGTCATAATATGGGTCTTGATGTACATGACATGGAAGATCTTGGAGAGACAAGGGTGGGCTATGATGATAATCAACAAAGAAGTACTCAACTTGGCTTAGGTAATCTTCGTATGGCAAGAATGCTGAAGACAGGTTATGTTATTACAGATGAGCCTGGTATCTACTTTATACCCGCACTTATTGAAAAATGGAAAAAAGAAAAGCTTGATAAAGGCTTTGTAAACTATTCTAAATTAGAAGAATATTATGATTTTGGAGGAATTAGGCTTGAAGATGATATATTAATAACTAACGATGGTGCTAGACGCTTAGGCACTAAACGTTTGCCAATCGAAATTGCTGATATAGAGTCTTTAATGGCTAAATAATCTATAATAACAAAAGTATTAATCATACAATAAATAGAGGGTGTATCAAAAGGAAGTTTTGATACACCCTATTATTATTCTAATATATATAACTCCCTTTAAATCAAGGGATAAAACTAGAAAAATCATTTAAAGTTCTACTTGCAATTATCTTATAACTTATAAAATTAATAACATAAAGGCAAAAACAATATGCAAAAACTCATACTAGCAAGAAAGATAAAGCACCTACTAATAGATTTGATAACTATATCACATACAGTAAGCTAGAACAATCTTATAGGAAACTATACTAAGGACAATACAAGAACTAATTCTAAAACATATGGTAAAAAAGATATTAAATCACCTTTTTCTCTAATAGACTTTATTTGAATTTCATTTATGGCTACTCGCTGTTTAATATTATAAGCTGTACAAA
>JARIAS010000077.1 GCA_029257745.1 Candidatus Cryptobacteroides sp.
TTTTTAGCATCTCTATCCTGAAATCCACATTCTGTGTAATTCCTGACTTAAAAAATTGCTTCTGCCTATTAAATATTTTAGCTATACTTTCCATAACGAAATTTTAAAAGAAAAATATATTAACGATATAAATACTAATAAATATTATTGGTAACATTAGATATTAATATCTCAGATACTGAACCTCTAGCATTGACTTTTGAATTAATATTTCTTGTTGCAGTCACCCTTTTAATAGAAAATTGCTGATAAAGATTATCAAAAAACTTATCTTTATCATCGATATTTTGTGGATCAGAATTACTTGATAAAAATGAAGAATTTTGTTTTGTTATAAAAGTACAAAAATCTCTCAGTCTCACCTGTTCTGCGTCATCAAAACCATTTTTTGTATACGATGTAAATGCAGATGTTTTTGTAAGAGGACGATATGGTGGGTCAAAATAATATAACACATTATCTCCTGCATACTTCCCTGTCTGCGAAAAATCTCCACATAGAATTTCCACTCTTTGTAAAATAGAAGAATCTGCTCTTAAAGTTTCCTCATCACAAATTTTAGGGTTTGCATATTTACCATGTGGAACATTAAAGTCACCTTTAGAGTTTACACGATATAAGCCATTAAAACAAGTACGATTTAAAAAAATAAAAAGTGCGGCTGTATCAATATCTGAATTATCCTTTTTATTAAAAATATCACGCTTACATAAGAAATACTTCTTTCTTTCAAAATTATCAAGTAGTAAATATTCCTTTTGAATTTTTGATAATTCAATAATTAATTGCTCTACATCATATTTTATTACACGATATGTACAAATTAACTCCTTATTTATGTCATTTATTATTGCTCTTGTTATATTCGGATACTCTTGTAAAATCCAAAATAAAACAGCTCCTCCACCTACAAATGGCTCTATATAAGTCACTTCCTTACTATTTGATAAATAAGAACATATATTTTCCCTTATATCATCAAGAAGTTGTGTCTTACCACCTACCCACTTAATAAATGGTTTTGCTGGATATTTGTATAATCTATTCATATGCTTTAAAAATTCCAATAGATAAATTTTATATTTATACAAAAATACGAATTTACAGCTTATTTTACTAAAAAATCAATATTATGAGATATATCCATTATATCACATTATACAACTCTAGTACAAAGAGATAATAAAGCAGATTAACAAAAATTTTAATAAGCATATATGAATAGGACTAAGAAAAAAGTTCTATACTCTATCAAAACTAATCTATTCGTAAAGCCAATTTAAATAAAAATTTACTATTTTTGAAAAATTTATAAGAAGTAAAAAGCTTTACATATAATTTATCACTAAAATGAGTAAAATCCTCTTAAAAAATATAGAAATAGACAGTAAATCTAAGGATATGTTAATCACAGATAAACATATTACAAAGATTGCAGATAAGATTGACAGCTCTGAGATGCAATCGGATATAGATATATTAGATTGTAGTGGAAAATTTGCTTTACCCTCATTTATCAATATGCACACACATAGTGCAATGAGTTTAATGAGAGGCATGGAAGAGGATGTGGCTTTTGAAGAATGGATACAAAATATTTGGAGAATAGAAAAAAACATTAACAAAGACTTTGTCTATTGGGGTAGCAAAGTTGCTGCATTAGAAATGATTAAAACAGGCACTACATGTTTTAATGACCAATATTGGTACTCTGACAAAACAAGGGAAGCTGCATTAGAAATGGGTATACGTCCTGCCATATCATATGTTTTTCTTGATCAAAATAATAAATCTGAGGCAGAAAGGCAAAAAGAACAATGCCTAGAAAAATATGAATTATCAAAAAAATACCATGATGATGCAATTTTTTCTATCGCATTCCACGCCATATATTCTGTCAGCGAAGAACTCATGATATGGGCATCAGACTTTGCTAAAAAACACAATCTCAACCTGCATATACACCTATCAGAAACACAAAAAGAAGTAGAAGATTGTAAGGAACTACATAAAGGATTAAGCCCAGTAGAATACCTTGATAAATTAGGCATTCTTGATCATAAAACAATTGCTGCCCATACATTGTGGCTATCTGACAATGATATACGAATATTGGGTGAAAGAAATGTCAATTGTGTACACAATATAAACTCTAACACAAAACTAAGTTCTGGATATAAGTTTAAATACAACGAACTTAGAGATGCAGGTGCAAATATCTGCATTGGAACCGATGGCTGTGCATCATCGAATAATCTGGATATGCTAGAAGCTATGAAAACCTCTGCAATAATACAGAAAGCATGGAGATTTGACCCTAAATCTATGCCAATCAATGAATTGATAAAGGCTGCAAGTAGTAATGGGGCAAAAGCATTAGGACTAAATAGTGGAATATTAGCAGAGGGAGCACTTGCGGATATTCAGATTATTGATACTAATAGCACATTTTTTCTTTCTCCTGCCAAAAATATTGCTAATTTTATATATTCAGCACATAGTGATTGTATTGATTCGCTTATATGCAATGGAAGATTTGTAATGAAAAATAGAATAGTAAAAGGCGAAGAAGATATAATACGTGAAGCTAAAAAAATGCTAAAAATAATACAAACACATAATTAATATGAACGAAAGACTAATTAAAATCAATGAAGCCACAGAATATTTAAGTAATATTCTAAAAAAGCACAATCTATCACCTGAAGTAGGAATTGTATTAGGAAGTGGCTTAGGGAAATTAGCAGATCAGATAAGTGATTACATTACAATTCCATACAAAGATATACCAGGCTTCCCAGTATCTACGGCTATTGGACATAAAGGTAATTTTATAATAGGAAAATTAGCCTCAAAAATAGTTATTGCGATGCAAGGAAGACTTCATTACTACGAAGGTTATACTATGGACTTAGTAACATTACCTATTAGAGTAATGATAAAGTTAGGCATTAAACAATTATTTGTATCAAATGCAGCAGGAGGTGTCAATTTTGACTATAAAGTCGGTGATCTTATGATTATAAAAGACCATATCAACCTACTTCCAAACCCATTGATAGGTAAGAATATAGAAGAATTTGGACCAAGATTTCCTGATATGACAAGACCATATGATCCTAAAATAATCAGTATGGCAGAAGAGATTGCAAAGTCTGAAGATATATCTGTGCATAAAGGAGTATACCTAGCAGGTACAGGACCTTCATATGAAACTCCTTCAGAGTATAAATTCTTCAGAATGATAGGTGCAGATGCAGTTGGTATGTCAACTATCCCAGAAGTAATTGTTGCAAGACATTCTAACATTCCAGTTTTTGGCATGTCTGTTATTACAAACGAAGCACACGATGACTATGCAGAAGACTATGTAAATGATGGAGACGATGTTGTAAAAGCAGCAAATGCAGCAGCTGACAAAATGAGTAAAATATTTAAATTATTAATCGATAAACTATAAAATAGTTAAACTACATATAAAGTTATAAGCTGTGCCAAAACGATTTTGACACAGCTTATTAATATTATAAAAAGTGTATAATCAATACCTACTATAATTGTTCCAATTCCTTAATCCAAATATTAACAGAGGCATCAGATGGCATACGCCAATCCCCTCTTGGCGATAGAGCGATAGAACCTACTTTAGGAGCATCAGGCATACAAGAGCGTTTAAACTGTTGGGTAAAAAATCTCCAATAAAACTTTCTCATTACACTCTTAATCTCTTCCTCACTATAATGTCTTGTGGCCATAGGACTAGAAAAGGCTTGTTTTGCATAAAAATAAATTTTAGCAGGAGCAAAGCCTAATTTTAAACAATTATACAAAAAGAAATCATGCAGCTCATAAGGGCCTATAATATCTTCCGTCTTTTGCGATATTTCTCCATCACTATTAAGTGGCACTAATTCAGGACTAACAGGCGTATCCAATATATCTTTTAATATCATAGATATATTCTTATTATCCCATTGCTCTGCAAGATAAGATATAAGATAACGAACTAGAGTCTTTGGTACAGAAGCATTTACAGCATACATAGACATATGATCGCCATTATAGGTTGCCCAACCTAAAGCCATCTCTGACAAATCCCCTGTGCCTAAAACAATAGCTGACTCTTTATTTGCTAGGTCCATTAATATCTGAGTCCTTTCCCTTGCTTGAGCATTCTCATAGGTTATATCTGCAAGGGAAGCATCATGCCCAATATCATTTAAATGCAATTTAACAGCATCTACAATAGATATTTCCCTCATATCAACTTTCAACTCTTTCATAAAGTTCAAAGCATTGTTATAGGTCCTACCTGATGTTCCAAAACCCGGCATAGTAACTGCTATAATACCACTTCTATCCCATTTTAGCTTATCAAAGGCCAAAACTGCTATAAGAATTGCTAATGTACTATCAAGACCACCTGATATTCCAACAACAAGCTTTCTGGAATTAATATGCTCAAGACGCTTTATTAGGGCATTTCTCTGGATTGCAATAAGTTCCTCTTCTATATTATAACGCTTATCCTTTGAAGGTAAGAAAGGATAGGGATCAACATACCTATACAATTTTTTATCGAAATCAGTATTATGTTTTTTAGCAATCTCTAAAATACTATATGGCATTACTATATCTTTAGACAAGTGTCCATTAGGAGATATAGTATTTAGATTATTCTTCTGACGCCTAAGATGTTTAAGTTTAGCGACATCAATATCAGAAATAAGAATAGAGCCATCTAATTCAAAACGTTTATTTTCAGCTAATAAAGCACCGTTTTCATAAATTAAAGAAGCCCCCGAATAGACTAAGTCTTGCGTAGATTCACCGTGCCCTGCACTTGTATACACATATGCAGACATAGTCCTTGCACTATGAGAAGCTATTAGTTCTTTACGGTATTGCTGCTTCATTAACAACTCATTACTAGCAGAAAGATTAAAAATCACTTCAGCACCTGCAATTGTATGATAAGAAGAAGGAGGTATAACAGACCATAAATCCTCACATATCTCAATAGCAAAACGACAATCCCCTATTTTAAAAATCTGATTTGTTCCAATATTACATCTACATGAGGCATAATCAATAATATTGCGAGTATTCTTGGTATAAAGATTTTTACCATCCTCATGTACAGAATAAGAATATTGATTGGCATAAGGTATTAATTCTGAAGCAGATGCAAACCACCTTTTTTCATAAAACTCAGAATAATTAGGCAGATAAGTCTTTGGCACGATAGCTTTAATAACATCATTATGTATAACAATAGCACAATTAAAAAGCCTATCCCCATACTCTACTGGAGCCCCTACTATAACAACTACTGATTTAGCCCTAGTATATTCCTTTATTTGCTTTACCGCCTCTTCCGACTTCTTTATTAAAAATGAATCTTGGAATAAATCACCACAAGAATAAGCACTTACAGACAACTCTGGGAACAACAACACAGATACATCTTCATCTTCTGCCCTATCAATATAAGTCAAAATTTGCTGAGTATTATATTCTACATCTGCGACCTTTAACTTAGGCACAACAGCTGCAACCCTCAATAAACCATAATCTTTCATATATGCTAACTATAATTCAAAGTTAATTCTGAACAGTTGAATCCTATCAATTATTTTAAGATAAAATCTGTTAAGAAAATACAAAGTTAGAAAAAACTTATAATCCTAATAATTATATATAAGATAAATATTCTCTACATAAGTTGAATGTTAGCAAATATCTATATAATCAAAGCTGAATACATTGTTTGTATCAGATTTTTAATTAAATTTGCAAAGATAGTTTTGTTATGAAAGATAATTTAGAGAAGTCATTTCATTTAATTAAAGATAATTTTACTCATCTTATGAGCTTATATGAGCAAAAGAGGTCTGAGAATATAAAACTAATTAGTGAAAATGAGCAACTTAAAAAAGATAACAAAAACTATTTAGAGCAGATTGAAAATTTAACAAAGCAAATATCCAGTAAAAATCTGGAAAATGCCTTTCTTAGTACTAGTAATAGTAAAGAAGAGGCTAAAAATATAATAGAACAACTTATTAAGGAAATTGATAGCTGTATAGGTCTATTAAGCAAAACTAAATAATAGTCTTATGTATAAACAAAATATTAAAATTAGTGTTGCAGACGAGGAAATAGAACTAAGCATAAACAGCGAAGAAGAAGAAGAAATAATTAGAGAAGCAGCTAAACTTATAAATAATGAACTTAAACAGATAGAACATCCTGTTACAGAAACACGTAAGACACTTGTATTTGCTTTTCTTAATTATGTTTTAAAGACTATTAGCAATAATAGAGAGTTAGATAACACTATTTCTGCAATAGAACAATTTTCCACAGGAGTTGATAATTATATAAAGAACATTGATAAAAAACTATAGCCGTTAGTTCCGAATGCTTAAATCAACAAGTTCTACGGAACAGAGTAACTCGAATTGGGGAAGGCGGGCCTTAACACATATGTGTTCTGTATAGACAAAGGATTACTGAACTAAATCGGAGCTCAAATCTTATTTATTAAGGTTTTATGACAATGGACTAATGGCTTTTTTTAAATTTTTATAGGCTGCTCTCATATAGGGAAGCCTATTTTTATTTATTTAGAAACTAAGTGAAAAAATATATACTATTATGAATGTTTATTTAATAACCATATCGTGTTCCATTATCGTATCTGCGATAGTACTTGGCACTTATATTTTAATCAAGAAGATAATACTTAAGGGACGAGCTGAGGCTATAATAGAAAAGGCACACAAGGAAGCTGAAAGCATAAAAACTGATGCAGAAAATCTAAAAAAAGACAAGATTTATCAGGCAAAAGAAAAACACTTACAATTAAAAGCTGAATACGATAAGTATGTAAGTGAAAAAAACCACCAAATAAGGGAGGAAGAGATTAGGATTAAACAAAGAGAAAACACTATCAATCAAAAAGAAAATAGTCTTAATCAAAAGAATGCAGATCTTCAAAATAGGATTAAAGAAACAGAAAATATTAAAAGGCTACTCAATTCTCAAAAAGAAGAATTAGAGAAAAAGTCAGAAGAATATGACTCTCTTAAGGAGCAAGCAAACAAGCAGATAGAACAAATTGCAGGAATGAGTGCAAGCGATGCCAAAACTATGCTTATAGAAAACATGAAGGCTGAGGCTAGAACAGAAGCACAGGCATACATTAATGACACTCTTGATGAGGCAAGATTATCTGCTGCGAAAGAAGCTAAAAGAATAGTTATCACCACTATACAAAGGACTGCAACTGAAACAGCAATTGAAAATGCTGTAACAACATTCCCAATTGAGAGTGATGAAATTAAAGGTAGAATAATTGGTAGAGAAGGACGTAATATCAGAGCTCTAGAAGCAGCTACTGGCGTAGAAATAGTTGTAGATGATACTCCTGATGCAATTTTACTTTCTGCCTTTGACCCTGTAAGAAGAGAAGTTGCCAGACTTGCACTACATCAACTAGTAAGTGATGGACGTATACACCCTGCAAGAATTGAAGAAGTAGTAACAAAGGTTCAAAAGCAACTTGAAGAAGAAATATTGGAAACAGGAAAAAGAACATGTATTGATCTAGGTATACATGGCATGAGCATGGAGCTAATAAGATTAATAGGTAGAATGAAATATCGTTCTTCGTATGGCCAGAACCTATTACAACACTCTAGAGAAGTTGCAAATATCTGTGCAATAATGGCTTCAGAGCTAGGTATCAATCCTAAATTAGCTAAAAGAGCTGGTCTATTACACGACATTGGAAAGGTCTCAGAAGATGAGCCCGAACTACCACACGCTCTTTTAGGTATGAAACTTGCAGAGCAATATCGTGAGAAGCCTGAAATATGCAATGCAATAGGTGCTCATCATGAAGAAATTGAGATGACTACAATCATTGCACCTATCGTGCTAGTATGCGATGCTATATCTGGAGCAAGACCAGGAGCTAGAAGAGAAGTAATAGAATCTTACATAAAAAGATTGAAAGGTATGGAAGATTTAGCAAGCTCTTATCCTGGAGTAACTAAGACATATGCCATACAAGCAGGTAGAGAATTAAGGGTAATCGTTGGAGCTGATGAAGTTAGTGATATACAAGCTAGTTCACTTTCTGCAGAGATAGCTCAAAAAATTCAGACAGAAATGACATATCCAGGACAGGTAAAAGTTACTGTCATAAGAGAAACAAGATCTGTCGCATTTGCTAAATAAATAAAAACACAATACAAATGAGACTATTAAAACATCTATTTTTAGCTACCCTAGCTATCATAGCCTCTACGTTTATGGCTAAGGCTCAGTTTGCTAATATGGCTCCTGATGAAACAATAAAATGGGAGACAAGCACAAAAGACCTAGGCAATAATACATTTGAACTCATATTTACTGGTAGTATTATCGACAATTGGCATACATATGCACTAGGTGACAGTTCTCCTTATACTAGCTTTAATATCTCTCTAGACAACTCTCTAGAAAAGATAGGAGATGCCTATACACTGACAGATCCTATTGAGGAAGATGAAATGCAGGTATTTTACAACAAAATTATAATAGGACAAAAAGTTAAATTAAAGTCAGATTATGCTCAGGCAAATGCCAGTATCGTATGGGTTAGTTGTAGTGGTGGAACATGTGCAAGTCCTGAAGAATTTGAGGCATCTATACTTATCAATCCTAAAGGATTAGCCATCAATAACACGGATAACAAAAATGTTTCAAGTGATAACACTTTTATTCCAGACCCTGATAATCAAACTATTGAGCAAGGAAATACAAATAGTTCTGCTGATAGTTCTTCTCTATGGAGTCTAATCATAGAAGCTATATTATGGGGATTTGCAATGATACTTACACCATGTGTATTCCCTATGATACCTATGACTATTTCATTTTTCATGAAAGGCTCATCTTCAGCAAGTGCAGGAAGATTTAAAGCTTTTATGTATGGCTTATTCATAGTATTATTATATACACTACCTATTTGTATTATCATAGGTCTTACCTTACTTTTAGGTGGAGACTCTATTACAGCTGATATATTTAACTGGTTGGCTACACACTGGATACCAAATCTAATATTCTTTATAGTATTTATAATCTTTGCTGCGTCATTCTTTGGTGCATTTGAGATAACATTACCATCATCTATTGTAAATAAATCAGATAAGAATGCAGATAAAAAAGGCTTAGCTGGCATATTTTTTATGGCATTAACCTTGGTTTTAGTATCCTTTTCATGTACTGGCCCAATTGTAGGTACTGTATTAATTAAGTCAACACAAGGAGAATTTTGGGCACCAATGGTAACAATGTTAGCCTTTTCACTAGCATTTGCACTACCCTTTACAATATTTGCCCTATTCCCTTCACTACTAACAAAGCTTAAGAGTGGTAGTTGGCTAAACTCTGTAAAGGTGGTACTAGGCTTTATTGAAGTAGCATTAGCATTCAAATTTTTAAGTATTCCCGATCAGACGTATCACTGGGGTCTACTTGATAGAGAAGTTTATCTAGCAATCTGGATTGTGGTATTTGGCTTACTTGGTCTATACCTTCTAGGAAAAATAAGGTTTGCCCATGATGATAAATTAGAAAAGATAGGCGTTTTCAGATTATCACTAGTAATACTTGTATTTAGCTTTGTAGTGTATATGATACCTGGAATGTTTGGAGCACCATTAAAAGCTCTTTCAGGCTATCTTCCACCACTTGAAAGTCAAGACTTTATAACATATAACACAAAGGCAAACATGTCACTAAGTATAAATACAGAGGCAAAACCAAAACAAAAGTATGATTTAAGCCTGCCTCTTAATCTTAGTGGATATTTCACCTTAGAAGAAGGTCTTGAAGCAGCAAAGAAAGCTGGAAAGCCTGTATTTGTTGACATTACAGGACACGGATGTACAAACTGCCGTGAAATGGAGGCAAAGGTCTGGAGTGATCCAAAGGTATATCAGATGCTTCAAAATGACTTCATTATCGTAGCACTATATACTGATGATAAAACTACTCTAGAAAAAGAAGATTGGATTACTACTGACAAAGGCAAGATTCTTAAAGATATGGGTAGAAAAAATGCCTATATAGCAAGAAAGAGATTTGGAGTCAATGCACAGCCTAACTATGCTATACTATCAGCAGATGGAGATTCACTTGTTCCAGTCAGAGGTTACAATCTTGATGTTAATGAATATGTTAAATTTCTTCAAGCTGGTATAGACGCAAATAACAAGAAAAAATAGTTATTTTAACATTTTTCTATGTAATGATTGTTTAAAAAGCTTCTCGTTATCGAGGAGCTTTTTTTGTTGCTCACTATCAAAACAGAATTCTTTAAAAGAGTCCCAAATATGATTTACAGCTACATTTGAAGGGTGTTGCAAGTCTTCAGCATAGAACCTATAATCCCTAAGTTCATCTAGCATTATCTCATAAGAAGGAAAATAATCCAGCCTATCAGGAAATTTCGCTTCTAATGCCTCTATTGCTAATAAGAGTATACTTTTACTAAGATTATTTTCATGTGCCCCATCTCTATAATGCCTAATAGGACTCACAGTAAAAATAAATTTCTTGCTATCATATCTTGCTATCATAGCAGATAATAGTGTGACTATCTGTGAAACAGACAATCTTTCTCTAGCAAATTGTCTATTGTCAATTTTCAGACAGTTTGACACTATCTCATCTTTTTCTATATGTCTATAAACCCATGACGTACCTAAGGTTATTATAATATATTCACTGTCTTGCCAAAAAAGATTGGCATTTAATAACACATTATTGGCATTATCCAAAAATTCTTCCTTTGTCTTTCTTGCGAAACTTGTATGATGATAGAAACTACAATAATAGTCAGTATTTGCTCCCATCTTAACACAATCATCTTCAGTAAATAGCACTGCTGAAGCAATTCTATGTATAGAATTACAGATTGATACAGGATTATACATAGTGCCAAATGGATTTGCGAGGATATCACAATCAGCCTCTTTTAACTTTACCGCTATATTATCTGAAAAACAGCTACCTATGCTCAAAATCTTGCTACTTGTATTAAGAGAGAATTTAGACCTATTAATACCTATAGGTTGGAAGAATTTTATCATTATATATTGTGATTTTAAGATTAGACAAAATTAAGTATTTTTGCGATAATTTTTTAATTTTTAGTATTAATATGTACATAAAACAATTAGTAGCTATAATCGCTACACTTAGCATTAACCTATTTAACAATATAAGTATCAAGGCTCAAGACTCATTACAAATCAGACCATACGCAAATATTTACTACCAATATAACATAGATAATAGAGAGTTTGATCCTAGTAATAATATATTTGAAGAATCTAGAACTTTTCACCTATCCAGTCTGTCACCAAGTATTGGTATTACTTTAAAGAGTAAAGATTTTCTTAATAGACTTGTATTTGGTTTTGACTATTTAAAAGATATGGGGGCTCATCCTATCCTAACGAACAGTGGTTCTGCACATAAAATACAAGAATACTTCATGTATTACAATTTAAGCAGACAAACAGAAAAACACAGCATTACGCTTAAAGCCGGAATTATCCCAAAATACAATATGATAGGAGAATATGGGGAAGAATTTTTCTCTGACTCACTCATGATGTATGACAAAAATCTTGATGGATTTCTATTCAATGTATGTTCCAAGAAGTATAACTTTGAACTTGCTCTTGATTGGATGGGTAAATATAGTGAATATAATAGAGAACGCTTCATGGCTATAAGTTATTTTGAATACCTCCTAAAACACTATTTAAAGCTAGGCTATTCAGCTTTTTTGTATCATTATGCTAATTCAGGTAAAGCTATTGGGGTCGTAGACAATGCCTTATTCAGCCCATTCCTATACATAGAAAATAAACATAATAATATATCTAATATTCTAAAAATAAGTGCAATAGAAAGTATACACCAAGAAAGAGCAAAAAAGACAGGTTTATTAATAAGATCAGGATTAAAAATAGATTATGATATTGCATACAGAAGTCTTGGTATACATTTTGTTAATTATTTAGGTGAAAATCAAATGCCATTTTTTACTTGGCAAGATAATACGGGTATGACTTATGGTAATAGACTTTACTATGGTGAGCCTTTTTTCAGAATTAATACGGATACAGATAACAGTTTTGGTGCATATTCTAAATTTTGCCTATATTGGCAACCTAAAATTCTAGAAAAAGTAAAATTAAATATTAACTTTGATTTTCATTACAACTCCCCTATTGGGCTGCAGAGTTGGAGATATTTGGGCTGTACTCAAAAATTAGGATTGATATTTAATTTAAATAATTAATATGAAACATATAATAAGATTATTAATTTTAGGACTTATTATTAGCTCCTGCAATACAAACAGATTAAAAGATGGAGTATATCACTTAGAAGTACTAACTACTAATGATATACATGGTCATTGGTTTGATTCTACTTATGTTGATAAGCACACACAAAAGTCTATATTTGCTATTAATTACTGTGTAGATAGTATACGAAATAGTATAGGTGAAAAGAATACTCTACTTTTAGACGCAGGAGACTGTTTACAAGGAGAAAATGCTGCATATTATTTTAATTATATTGATACAAATTCAGTTCACCTATTTTCTCGCTTGGTAGATTATATGAACTATGATGCAATTGCTGTTGGCAATCATGATATAGAAACAGGCCATGCCGTATATGATAGAGTAAGCAAAGAGTTAAAAGAAAGAAATATTGCCTTTTTAGCAGCGAATGCTATAAGAACAGATAATGGTAGCAGTTATTTTCCCCCGTACACAATATTAAATAAGCAAGGACTTAAAATAGCTGTAATTGGCTATACTAACCCTAATATAAAGGCTTGGCTTACTGAAGATATATGGTCAGGAATGGATTTTAGTTCTATAACAGACATAGTTCAAAAAAATGTTAATGAGGTAAAAGAAAAGGAAAATCCAGACTTATGTATCATTCTCATGCACTCAGGCACAGGTGAAGGTGACGGTAAAAACCTTGAAAGTCAAGGATTGGATATTCTAAAAAGCATAAAAGGAGTAGATTTGCTTGTATGCTCACACGACCACAGACCTTTTGTTATGTCATGCGATAGCATAGCACTTGTAAACTCTGGAAGTCATTGCAGGTACTTAGGCAAAGCTGATATTAATATTGAAGTAAAGAATAATAAAATTGTATCAAAAAAAGTTAAGGCTTCATTAATTCCTATTGATAAAGATAAGGTAGATATCAGAATGAGGGATTATTTTCACCCTGATTACTTAAAAGTTAAAGCATTCACCTTACAAAAAGTTGGTATGCTGGATGTGAATCTGCTTAGTAGAGAATCATACAAAGGAATGAGTCCTTATATCAATCTCATTCATACACTTTCACTTACTGGAAGCGGTGCAGATATTTCTTTTGCAGCACCTCTTAGCTTCAATGAAACAATTAAAGCTGGAGAGCTTTGCTATAATGACTTATTTAAGATATATCCATTTGAAAATAAACTCTTTATACTTGAGCTTAGTGGAAAGGAGATAAAAGATTATCTGGAATATTCCTATGATACATGGATAAATACATTACCTAGCAAATATCTCTTAAAAATAGTGAAAAGAAAGGATGAAAGATATGGTAGTAATGGCTATTCATTTATCAATCGTTCTTATAACTTTGACTCAGCTGGAGGATTAAACTACACTGTTGATATAAACAAAAACTATGGTAAGAGGATTAGTATACACTCTTTAGCTAATGGTCAAGCCTTTAAGCTTGAAAACAAATACAAGGTGGCAATGACCTCTTACAGAGCAAGCGGAGGTGGTGATCTTTTAATAAAAGGTGCTGGTATAAAGAAAGATGCCATTGACTCTAGGATTATTGATAGGAAAGATGAAATAAGAGAGATATTATATCGCTTCATAATCAAGAATAAAGTTATAAACAACGAAAATATATCAAATAAAGGACTTATTGGTTCTTGGAAGTTTATACCACAAAAAGAAGCTGAAAGATACTTGAATAAGGATATGCAGCTTATGTTTGAAAACAAATAATAATTTTCTAATTTTTATTATAGTTTATACTAAAAAATACTATTTTAATAGCATGAATACATTTAAATTTATAATATTAATTTTAGGTTTAGCATTTATATTATCTTGTGAAAAACAAGATAATAATTTTTTAAATAGGAATGCTAACAATAATACATTAATTAAAAGACAGGTATCAGAGGAAGAAAGAAATGTAATGCTATTATATATTGCAGGACAAAATAATCTTGCACAAGATCAAGCTTCTAATATAAAAGCTCTCATTCAGGGCTATATTCCTGAAGATAAAAGGACTGATAATGTGATTTTAGTTTTTAGCAAAATTGCAAAAAATGGGAATTATCGCGTAAATCAAGAATCCGCATTATATAGAATATATAAAAATATAGATGATGAAGTTAAAATGGATACTCTACTTCGTCTTCCTAGTGAGTATGTTGTTGCAAATGCCAAAACACTAAATTTTATACTAAATTATATTAAAAGGGAATTTCCGGCTAAAGGATATGGAATGATATTCTCTTCACACTCTACTGGTTGGTTACCAATAGGTTATTACGACCATAATATTGAGATAAAGCCCAAAAATAAAGATTTAGACTTTTCCAAATACAACGATAAAGCCAATACAAATACGCCTAAAATTAATAGACTGAGTTTTGGAAATGAGGTTGTATATGAGAATGATAGAATTGACTATGAAATAGAGTTAAATGATTTTGCTGCAGCTATCCCCTACAAACTTGACTATCTAATAATGGACGTATGCTTTGGTACTGGTATTGAGACCTTATATGCACTAAAAGATAAAACAAAATATTTAGTAGGCTGCCCTAGTGAAATCATTGCAAGAGGAATGGAATATATAAGTATGAGCGAATATTTAGTTAAAGATAAAATTCCTCATCCTGAGAAAGTTGCAAAAAGCAGTTTTGAGTATTATGACAATCAAACAGGCGAAATGCGTTCTGCAACAATGGCATATATTGATTGTTCTAAAATAGATACCTTACAAGAGTTGTGTAGTGAATTGTTTCAAAAATACAAGACAAATATTTACACATTGACTCCAATGGATGTTCAAAGATATTACAGAGGAAATAAAGCATACTTCTTTGACTTAAAAGATATTCTTTTAAAGGCTGGTATAAATTCTGAAGAATTACAAAGACTAAACAAGGCACTTAATGACTGCGTAATATATAAAGCTAATACACCTAGTTTCCTTAAAAGCTATGCAGGATTTGATATAAGCACATATAGTGGTATTAGTGGGATAATTCCTTATGTTCTGAATGAACAACTGAGAGATTACTATAAGACTTTTGAGTGGAACAAAGTCACAAGACTTGTTGATTAATAAAATTTTATTATCTTTGTCCTCGCAAAATAAAAGCACAAGCTTTTGGTGCAATGGGGTCTTAAAATATTAAGACTGAGTAACACATTTAATTTATTAAAAATGAAACATTTTGAATTACAAGGCCAGGTAAGACAGGCTAGCAACAAAGCTGCTATCAAGGCATTTAGAAGAGAGGGTCTAGTACCATGTAACCTTTATGGTAAAGACGTAGAAAATGTACTATTCACTGTATCAGAAAAAGATCTTAAGGGTCTTACACACACACCAGAAACATTTATTGTTGATATAACTCTAAGTGATGGAAGCAAGCATACAGCTATCTTACATGAGCTTCAATACCACCCTACTAAGGACAACTGTCTTCACGCAGACTTCTTGGCAGTCTCTGAAAATAGACCAATTGCTATTAAAGTTCCTATTAGGACTATCGGACACTCTATTGGTGTTAAAGCCGGTGGTAAATTCTTCCAAAGCTGCAGAGAGCTACTTATCAGTGCACTAATGAAAGATCTACCTGATTTTGTTGAAGTTGATATAACAAAATTACGTATAGGAAAACAGATTTCAGCAGGAGAGTTAAGTTATGATAATATCACTATTCTAACTCCTAAAGCTACTATCATTTGCCGCGTTAAGGCAACTCGTAATATGGCTGCAACTGCTGTTGAAGAAGGTGAAGAAGAAAGCGAATAATCAGTAAAATTATTGTTGGTATGAACTTTTTAATCGTTGGACTAGGAAATATCGGCGAAGAATATGTTGATACCAGACATAATATGGGCTTTATGGTATTAGATGCTTGGGCAAAAGCATCTGATACCTCTTTTACTTCAGAAAGGTACGGAGACGTTTGTAAAATCTCACATAAAGGGAAAAATTTTTATCTCCTTAAGCCTAATACCTATATGAATTTAAGTGGTAATGCTGTCAGATACTGGTTACAGAAACTTAAACTCGAAATAGATAATTTACTTGTTGTTTGCGATGATTTAAATCTCAACTTCGGTAATATCAGACTTCGTAAAAAAGGAAGTGATGGTGGCCATAATGGACTTAAAAATATAAATGACTTATTAAATAGTCAAAACTACTCAAGACTAAGACTTGGTATAGGTAATGATTATAAAAGAGGGCAACAAATAGATTTTGTTATTGGAAAACTAGACGATGAGGAGCTAAAATTAATGCCTGAAATTTGTGAAAGAAGTATAGAGGCAATTAAATCCTTTGGACTAATTGGGGTTGACAGGACCATGAATTTTTTAAATAGTAAAAGTAAATAAAGCATAGTATTATTTGTAAAATATAGTAAATATCACTACATTGCAACAAAATTTAATAAATTATAAACCATAATAAAAAAACCAATTATGAAAGCACTTGTTGAGAGAATCAAAGCTGAGTATGAAGAGTTTGTACTAAATGCTGATAATCAAATTGAGAAAGGAAACAAGGCTGCTGGTGCTCGTGCACGTAAAGCTGCTTTGGCTCTTATGAAAGATTTTAAAGAGTTTAGAAAAGAATCAGTTGAAGCTTCAAAATAAGGAGTTATAATTCTCTGATGAAAGATAAGGGTAAGATAATATCTTACCCTTTTTTTATTACTTAAGCATATAGAATAATAAAAATAGCTGATACCTCTCATATCAGCTACTTAATTATTATGTATTATACAAGTTGTCTAAATTAGAAGCTTTTAGCAATAGCTATAAAGTCTTCTGCTTTAAGAGCAGCACCACCTATAAGTCCTCCGTCAATATCAGGACAAGCAAATAATTCTTTTGCATTTGAAGGCTTACAGCTTCCACCATAAAGGATTGTCATGTTATCAGCAACTTCAGCACCGAATTTTTCAGCTACAACGCTTCTAATAAATGCGTGTATTTCTTGAGCTTGCTCTGCTGTTGCAGTTTTTCCTGTGCCTATTGCCCATACTGGTTCGTATGCTATAACTATTTTAGATAGTTCTTCTGCTGTAAAATTAAATAACACATTAGCTACTTGCTCTTTAACTACGTCAAAATGTTTTCCAGCCTCTCTTTGTTCAAGATTTTCACCAACACAGAATATAACAGATAAATTAGCTGCTAATGCTAATTTAACTTTTTCTACTAATTTGGCATCTGTCTCTCCATAATACTCTCTTCTTTCTGAGTGTCCTAAAATAGTATATGTACAATTTGCAGAAACAAGCATATCAACTGAAACTTCTCCTGTATAAGCTCCTGAAGCCTTATCTGCACAGTTTTGAGCAGATAAACTTACCTTTGAACCTTTTAAAGCCTCTGCTACTGAAACTAGATGTGTAAATGGAGGTGCAACAACCAATGAAACATTCTCACCTAAGTCTTTTGACTGAGCCACTACTGCCTTTGCTAACTCAAGGCCTTCAGCAACTGTGGTATTCATTTTCCAGTTACCTGCAACGATATTTTTTCTCATATTATTATTTATTTAAGCATAAATTTTACTATGCAAATTTACGATTTTTATAGATAATATCCAATTGAGAATTTAAGTATAAATTATGTATACTATCAACAAACAAGTGCAAGCTTAGAACAAAAGATTGAGAAACAAGCTATAGTTTTTGTTCTCAACCCCTTAAATCTTAGCAATGAGCCAATAAATATTTATTCATAGATCTTAACTATTTTTATAGTGTATTATAAATAAGGTATATATATTATTCAAAGTTTATTGTATATTTGAGAAATATTTATTACCAATATGATAAATAATGATATAATAACTATAAATAGTGAAAACATTGATAGTTACAGAAGAAATACTAAAATTACAAAGATTATAATAGATAATTCTATGACAGAGATTCGGGAGAGGGCCTTTGCTGGATGTAGCAGTTTACAGAGTGTAGTAA
>JARIAS010000078.1 GCA_029257745.1 Candidatus Cryptobacteroides sp.
ATATTGTAAAATATGGTACTAAGCTTAATATACGATATTATTTGGAGCAAGAGATAGATGATGATGTAATAGATGATATATATACCTATTTTAAAGAAGAGGCACAAAGTGATTCAATAGAAGAAGCACAGCAAGCTTTAGGCATAGAATATGATGAGATGGAAATAAGATTGGTAAGGATACAGTTTATTAGTCAGGAAGCTAACTAGAATACAAAAAGCCGATATAATTATATCGGCTTTTTGTTTGTATAAGACTTTACCTTATATTTTTTCTACAATTAGGCTAATGGAAATAGTTATCATACCATATCATTAAAAGTCTTATGTGATGTTATATGGCACTGTCCAAAGTTTTGTGTAAATGTAAATAGGGTTCGGTTTTAAGTTTTTCTTAAAAATGGATTCTATTTTCAAAAATAAGTATAAAATGGTTTATAATCAAAGCTCAGTTATGAATAGGCTGAGTCCATTTCTTTTCCAGATTATCAAGTTCTGAAGCTGCTACTTCTTTGTTGGGTGTATTATAGATATTCTTCATATTCGCTGTAAACTCTTTCTTATCCTTATAAACTACATATTTACAGGAGTTTCTGATTTGATGAACCACACATATTTGAGTGGATGATTGAGGAAATATGGTACGGATAGTATCGGTAAATCCATTCAAATTGTCGGTGCATGTAATAAGTATATCTTGTACTCCACGAGCTTTTAAATCAGTAAGGACACCTATCCAAAAGGAAGAACTCTCTGATTTACCTACCCACATGCCAAGAACTTCTTTTAATCCGTTCTGTCTCAGACCTATACAAAGATAGACAGTTTTATTTATAATCTTGCCGTTATCACGCACCTTAAAAACTATACCATCCATCCAAACTATAAGATAAACTGGATCCAAAGGACGATTCTGTCATTCTTGAGCTGCTTGGCTTACCTTGTTTGTTATGATGGAAATAGATGATGTAGAGAGTTATATTTCATAAATATCACGCATCTCCTTTTCTATATCAGAAACACTCATCCCTTTAGCATATAGGGATATAACAAGCTTTTCAATGGATAGGCCACGACTCTCGTGTTTAGGTACAGCGATAGGCTCAAACTGTCCCTTACGATCGCGGGGTATAGAGATTATAGCTTCTCCTTGTTCGGTTTGTATCTTCTTGGGATAACTGCCGTTACGGGAGTTTCCTGTATTATTACCTGCTATGGAATTTTTCTCATAACCTAAATGGGCATCCATTTCACCTTCAAGCATCTTTTCCAATACCTGAGCATGCAACTGCTTCAGGAATTTACTCACATCTGCTTCTGTCTTGAATTGGCTAAGGAACTCCTTGCTTAATACCTCATCGGGCACTACTTGATTCTTCTCTTTCATAATCTTTTCTTTCATTTGGTAAATATATAAAATAAAAATACGGAACTCTTTTTTGAATCCCGTATTTTACATTTACACAAAATCTTTTATAGTGCCAAAAATATTTAATTTGTTGATTTATAAATGGTTATAAATAAATTAATGCTATTCTATTAATAAAAAAAATAAGAGCAACCGACTAATTACACAGAGCCATTTAATTATATCTAAAAGCTTTATATGCAAAGTAATCTTTTATCCCTTATATAATATTATCTATAAATACAATATATTATTACATTTACTAATATTATAGATATTATAAGTTTTGTCTACTATTTAGACATATTATATGCACCAAAACACGACTATCGTAAAATATTATAAATAATATAAGTTTAGTCTACAAATTAGACATCTTATTTTAGTTACCAATATACTGCTATAATAAAATATTATCTAAGACAAAACACATTATTACAATCACTAATTCTGGCAAGTATGCAATATGGGCTAGAACTAAGACATATTCTTAAATTCGCTGATATTATAACTATTATGGCTTTATCTATTGCTAAAATATATCTTTACATATAACTAATATATACAGATTAGCATATATAAGCAAGCTTATCTCACTGTATATAAATAGTTTAACGATTATACTTTTGCTGTTTTAATATTATTAGCTACTGCACTTATCAATCTTTTAAGTGATGCAGTAGATGCCCATCCGACATGAGGACAAAGCTTTATTCTCTCTGGATATTTTAATTTAAGTAAAGGACTAGACTCTGGTAAAGGCTCTACTTCATACACGTCCAAGGCTGCTGCTGAGATAGTCCCCTCATCTAAGGCTTTAGCAAGAGCTACTTCATTTATTATACCGCCTCTTCCAAGATTCAATAATACTGCTGTTGATTTCATTAAAGATAACTCCTTTGAATCAAGTAAATTTCTAGTTCTGTCATTAAGCGGTGCATGAATACTTAGTACATCAGAGTCTGATAACAATTTTTCAAGTGTAACACTAGGATATTTAGTGCAATGAGACGTGCCAGATGTTGAAAAATATATTACACTCATACCAAAACTTGTTGCAATCTCTGCTACCTTTTGTCCTATTGCACCCATTCCTATAACACCCATGGTTTTACCTGACAACTCACAGAAAGGCCTAGACAAATCTGTAAATAACGAAGACCTTGAATAATTGCAAGACTTTACATAAGAATCAAAATATTGTAAATCACAAACAAGGGACAATAATAAGGTAAAAGTCAATTGTGCAACAGAATTAGTAGAATAGGCAGCCACATTCTTTACCTCTATGCCTAAGCGTTCACATTCTTCCAAGTCTATATTGTTAAGACCTGTTGCAGACACACATAACAATTTAAGTTTCTTAGCATAAGACAATAAGTCCTTATCAACATTTATCTTATTAACTATCAACACTTCGCAGTCTTGCACTCTATCTCTTGCCTCTTGCACTGTTGAACTATCATAGCAAATAAATTCGCCTAATTCTTTTATCTCATCTAAAGGAGTATCACCTATACTGGCTGCATCTAAAAAGACTATTTTCATATTATCATAATAATATAGTAGGCATAATAATTATACCTGTATTAAATAACTAAGAACATAATCATAATAGCTTAGTTCCTAGATCCTAGTGCACAAGAGCAGAGTCGAACTGCCACACCTTATAGGCACTACCTTCTGAGAGTAGCGTGTCTACCATTTCACCACTTGTGCATTAAGACAAAATTAGTCTTTTTATAGATATATTGATTATTTTTTTTAACATTTTTACTATATAAGAAAAGTATAATACATTGTTATAAGACATAACTATCCCTAAAATATATAAGAACAACTTTGATATGTAAACATGGTTCATGCCAATTTAGAGATAACTATCCCTAGAATATATAAGAACAACCCTATAACTAGTACGCTATCTTTATAGCATATAATCTCTATATTCTTATTTACTCCATTCTCTAAAAATATCAAGGGGACAATTATAGTAGATAATCATCTATAAATCAAATTATTATATTAAATTTAGTCTCCTCCTTCCATATATTTATACTAATATTAAATGTAAGCAAGTCAATATCTATATTAATATTACTATCATCTAAGTCTTCTTTTGCCCAATCAAAATTAATTTCTTGTAAAAAATTGCCTAAATAAAATGTTTTTGACTTTTCGTTATCAAAGAAAATTTTCAAAATAAGACTATTATCCACCTGTCGTGGTATATTGACAGACATTCTTTCTGATATATGATCTAAATATCTATGCCAAGATTTCCTTAATACATTATATTTAGCGTCAAAACCTGAAGTTTTACTATATACGGCAATAGCTCTTATAAGATTGGATTTACTATCAAAATCCTTGAAATTAATCTTTAGTCTTGAAAAGTTTTTATGTAAATGTAAAGTATCCAAGACTTTTTCTTCATATCTCTTATAAAGACTTTTACACACATATAAATCAGGATAGTCCGTATTATCTTCGCATTGATAACTAAAATCCTTAGATAAAATAATATTTGCAGGTGATACTGCCAATAGTCTAAAATCATGTTTAGGAACTAACGTCGTATATACACTATCCTTATTTAATAATAAACTATCCGCCTTATTCCAATAATTCTCATTTTGAAGAATAAGTTTAACAGATTTGATACTTATATGTTCTTCATAATGAAGTTCATACAATAAAGGACAAGATAGACGCTCTTCTTTTACACTACAAGAGGAGAGAGAATAAATTAAACTTATAGCTAAAACAAAAAGCGTCACACCTTGTATAAAAGTTTTAAAACACATAGCCTATACCAACTATTATATCATCTAAACCGACAAAAAGGCCTTGTTTCCTATCCACAGTAAAGCCACAACAAGCAGCATCATACTTCCTATATTTATCAAAACCACTATAAAGTTTTAATCCAATATCAAGGTTAAAATGAGAAGAAAGCATATATGTATAACCTAAGCCTAACAAAACTGAATACTTATCTCCTTCGTAACGATAAGAAGAGAATATTCCCATCTGGCTATACTCTTTATATTGAATACCAGAGCTTAACCACCAACCTGAAAACACATACCAAGGCCAATATCTAGTCTCAAAACTAAATGTACGTTGCTTATTTTGATATATGCTACCATTTATATTATAACGCCACGGATTATATCGAGCAGACAAGGATATTGAATAATGTCTGGACAGAGATACGGAAGCTTCAGCATTCAATGTAATTAGATTTACATTTTGAGCTATATTTGTTCCAAAACTTAGTTTTTGTGCCTTTAAAGTCGTTATGATAAAGGATAATATAATAATAAATAATACTTTCTTCATCTCTTTATAAACTTAATTACTTGCATATCTATTAAAACACTCATCTATAATATCTACCCTCTCAGGATACAATTTTGATAAAGAGCTTTGCAGATCTTTCAAAGAGTTTATATTAGAATTAATTGAATTAAAAAGTTCTCTTGTTGTAAAGCCTCTATCATATAGGTAATGAAATATCTGAGCATTATACCATTTATCAGTATAATTAGGCTTTTCAAGGCCTGCATACCTAGAGGCCAATCCCAATTCCATAATAAAGTCACTCCACATTGCTATCAATTCATATCTCCCTGAATATTTTGAACTACCATCACCTTCCAAACGTCTAGTCCTAAGAAAGGAGTTCATCTGATACATTAATTGCTCTAGCCAAAAATCTGAACCAAGTACCTGATACATAGAAGATTTTGCACATTCTTTTAGTGTACTAGCATATATATCCTTATATGATGATTTAGAAGAAAGTGCTAATATTGTGTCTGGAGCTAAAAATGCAAAAACACTTAGAGGTATAAGGTATTTTGATAAGAACTTAATGCTATGTGTAACACCTTGATGAAACATAGGACTGATACTCTGCTTTAAAACTGGTAATATCCATAACCTATATGACAGAGGAGGTCTTTTTATCATAAAAGCATCACTCTCACATTTTTCTATATACTCATATACCGTATTATTCACAACAGAACGTCTATATAATGCCGCATCAGAATTACTAGTAATATGATAGTCAATACCCGTATTAGGGCCAACTCCAAGAGCAGAAAAAGAAGATGGAATAATTAAAAGATTCAAACCAATATCAAAATTCTTAACATTTTGAAACATCAATCTGTACCTAGGCTTAAATATAAAGCTATCAGATATTCTATAATAACCATCTTTATCTGTATAAGCTGAAGCAAAATGTACAAATACATTACATAATACTTTTACACCTGCAACACCAAATGCCTTTCCTCCTGCAAACTCTTCGTCCTCAATTGTAATCCTACCAGAAGGCTGTTCTCCCCATGCACGAGTCTTTATATTACTAAGCATATCCTCATTACCAGATAATCTATATGCCATATCCTCAACTGCCGTCCAATCAACACCATCTGCTCTTGTTGATAATTCATTTGCAGGAATATAGCAATCATCTAAAATCTCTGAACGTATACCTTTAGGTAATATAAAAGATTTAGGCAAAACGGCATACTGCCATGTAATCTGCTTAGGAGAAAGATCTGGATCCCTATAATAATCACCATCTTTAATTATCTCATAATCAAGAGGATGATCAAACAAATCTATACCTAAAGACACTAAATGCTTGTACTCATCTATACTCTTAGGCAAAAATCTAACATAAATATTTGTAGCTTGCAACTTATCATTTGCAGCCTTTGTTGGGTATAGTTTTTCATATGCTTTCTGCATATATGATAGTGAATAAGGATCCTCTAACTTTTTTCCTAACTCAATCATACCATGCTCAAGCTTATAATCAACTTTACCGTGATTATGTGTAACTTCAATATCTCTGCTTTTAGAACATGAGATTAACACCAGTAGTAATGCACTGATTAAATAAATACTATTTTTCATACGCCTCAAAATTTTCTTTTGCAAACATATAAAGAGCTATCCGTTTTCATAAAATGTAAACGGATAAAAATAAAATTAGCTAAGAGGAAGTGTATAAGAGCTATTTTTTGTATTTTAGCATATTAACTTTTTATACAATGAAAAATTTAATTAAACTAGTAAGTACTATTTTTCTGTGTTGCATTCTTCAACACAATGTTTATGCTCAAAGCTACAATGAAGCCATTTACACAAATGTAGACAGAGCTGCCAATGTTTATTACCCCTATCATCGTATGGATAGTGTATATAGCAAAAGTCCTAAAGGCTACAAACCTGTATATATCTCACATTATGGGAGACATGGCTCTAGATACCACTCAAGCGACACCTATATAAAAAAAGCCATGTTAAGCCTTCAAAAGGCAAAGAGTCTAAATCTGCTTAATGATGAAGGTCTTAAACTGCTACATGATGTGGAACTTATTAATGCTGCACATGATGGAATGCTAGGAATGCTTTCTCCTAGAGGGGCTAAGGAACATAGGGATATAGCAAAGCGTATGTATGAAAATTTTCCTAATGTATTTAAGAAAAAACACTTTATAAGATGTGTTACCAGTCCTATTCCTAGATGTATCATGAGTATGAGCAATTTTACTACTGAACTAAAAAATCATAATCCTAAACTAGACTTTAGTTTTACTACTGGTGACAGATATTTCAAATATATATGCAATGATTTAGGATATCACAAATATTCTAAACTAGCAAGAAAGCAATCTGATAAGATAAGATATGCACAATGTGAGTATAAAAAACTTTATAACAAAATATTCAAAAATGCACTTGTCGCTGAAAAGGTACTTGGCGATCCACAAAAACTAATTGAGGAAATATATTTATGTGGTGCAATCTGTGGTGATTTAGATTTTTTAAATATTGATATTTTTAAATACTTTGATAAAAAAGAACTAGCCCAACAAGCTATGGTACAAAATGCTAGATTATACCTAATGATGGGCAATTCAAAAGATTATGGAAAAGAGATAGGAGAAACTACTCACAACCTAATCAAAGACTTTGTCGATAAGGCTGACTCTGCACTTAATATTAACACAGAACTTGCTGCTGACCTTAGATTTGGACACGATACAGGCATAATGCCGTTTTTAGCTAATATTGGTGTAAAAGGCATGTCTGTACAAAGAGATATAAATGAAGCAGCAAAACACTGGTTTGCCTTCGATATGATACCAATGGGTACAAACTTTCAGATGATTTTTTATCAAAATAAAAATAAGGATATACTTGTTAAAATGCTCTATAATGAAAAAGAGCTAGTCTTAGATAAACTAGCTCCTTATATAGGGAATTACTATAAATGGAAAGATTTACGAGAATATCTTATGAACATTTATAATAAATAATCTATTCTAGAAATATGTAACAGTCTTTTCTTCAATATCGGAGAGAAGACTGTTTGCTAATCTACTAACTCCTAATCTGAATAAGTCTGGTGACAACCATTCTTCACCGAGAATAGACTCTACTATACTATAATATATAACTGCATCTATTGACTTAGATATTCCTCCTGCAGCCTTAAAACCTACTTTTTTACCTGTCTTTTCATAAAATGCCTTAATACACTCACACATTACAAGTGCCGATGTTGGTGTAGCATTAATATCTACCTTTCCTGTAGATGTTTTAATAAAATCTGCTCCTGCTTCCATTGCCAAAAGCGATGCCTTTGCTATACTTTCTACAGAAACTAACAAGCCTGTTTCCAAAATTACCTTTAGCACTAACTTACGTGATATACTTGCTGACATCTTGTCCATCAAGTCTTTAATAGACCTAATCTCTTTAGCAGCTGTTTCACAATCGCCAGCCATAAAACTATTTAGAGCTAGTACTATATCAATCTCATCAGCACCATTTTCAATAGCCATTTCCACTTCCTTGAGCTTTATATCTAGAAATGTCTGAGAAGTAGGGAAAGATGCAGCAACTACTGTAATTTTAACATCCTTACAACTAAGATTTTTTCTTACTACTGAAGCAAAATTAGGATATACACAGATAGATGCAGGAAGAACAAAATCAGGATAATCATCTGAAAATGAATTTACTTTATTAGTAAATTTCTCAATACTTTTCACACTATCAGTTGTACCTAAGGATGTAAGATCCATGCAACTAAAACATTTTTGTAATACTTCTTTAGTATTATTCCTTGAATAACTTTCACCTATGCTTTCCAAGGTCCTGTTAAGACTATCCTCATTAGGAGAATAAGCATATTTTTCTAAAATATCTATCATAATATTATAATTTATCTTATTTGTATTTTAAAACCCTCGTCTATTAAATCTTGAACCATTTCTCTCATCTGCTCAACAGTATATTTTTGCAAGTTATCGCTAGGAGCAGGTCTATCTAATGTATAAACCATTATTTCTCTTGGTCTTAAGTCCCTGACAATATCTTTCCATGCTCTTAATAACTTAGGCTCAGACGAATCAAAATATTTACTCTTCAAAAACATTGTCTGCAATATAAAATCACCCTTAAAACGCCTCATATTCTCTATAATCTTGGCGACAGTCATATTGCCTAATGGCTTATTTATCAGTCTCATAGCCTTATCAGTAGCAGCATCTAATTTAAGTATGGCATTGTCAACCTTCTTAAGTGCCGAAAACACCCTATCATCATGCACCCTTGTAGCATTTGTCAGCACAGAAACCTTAGCTTTTGGATAAAACTCATCTCTCAATGCTAATGTTATATCTATTATCTCCTGAAAATCTGGATTCAATGTAGGTTCCCCATCTCCTGCAAAGGTAATGGAGTCTATATTCACCGCAGCAGACTTACAATCAATAAGTTTCTGTCTTAATGTCCTTTCTAAATCCATTGCGTTAGGCAGACTTGTATCATCTTTTCCATCTTTATTCCAACCACACTCACAATATATGCAATCAAAATTACACAATTTTCCCTGCGTAGGCAATAAATTTATACCTAAAGACGAGCCTAATCTCCTACTAAATATTGGTCCAAAGACCAATTCTTCTCTCATCATAGTCTATACTAATCTATATGAACGACTGGCAGATGTCAACAAGCCATCCTCACTAAGATTATCAATACATACTATGCCTGCCTTCTTACCAATCTCCAATGTTCCTAAAATTGTTTCTTTTCCTAAAAATTCAGCTCCATTCTTACATGCCCAAGTCAATATCTCTGACAATGGTATTTGAGGGAAATTATTTTGTATACAATACATCTCTGCTACCATATCCAAATCATCATTACTTGACAATGAATCAGTACCTATGGTAAGCTTCATACCCTCTTGTCTCATAAGCATTATTGGTGGTAAAGACTCGTGTATAAATAAATTTGACAAAGGACATAATGCTATATAAGCATTTGGCATTAAAGTCCTTACTTCTTCCATACCCTCTTTATCCATACAGCACTCATGCACCAATAAGATTTTTTCCATAAAAGGAGCAGAATGTACCTCTTTCAGCCTATCAATAAAGTATAATAAAGAACTTTTTCCTGTCACTGGAGGTGTTGACATACCTGCACGCTTACGGTTGTCATACATCTTACCCCTTCCGTATTTTATCAGTTCCTCTTCCTCCTGCGTTTCTTCACTATGAAAAGATAAAAAGCCTTCTTTTAAAGCTGCGGCACTAGATGCAGTCAATAATTCAGGACTCATAGTATAACAAGAATGTGGAGTAGGAGCTGCGTCTAATCCATAAGACTTTGCTTTCTGTGTCAATTTACTTACAGAGTTCATTACTCCCTTACAATCCCTTGCCTCTGTACCAAAAACCTCTAAAAAACTTCTTGTATATATAGGAGACTTAGATTTAATCTCAAAAGAGTCATCACAATTACTTATATCTCCCATTGCTGAAACGCCTCTTTCCCACAACTTATCCATCCAAAACTTAATAGATTCTAACTTCTCCGCCTTAGTCTTATTATCTCTCAACTCATTGATCTGATCAATGAAGCCCGCCATACCTGTTGCCTTCCTAAAAGTCTTCCATAAGTAGGATAACTCTATATGACAATGAGTATTCACAAAAGAGGGACAGATAATACCTTCAATATACTCCTCTTCTGTCCAAGAATCAGCCTTGCCTATCCTTGTAATTTCACCATTATCATCTAGTTCGACAAAGCCATTTACAATAAGACCTTGTGCAGACAATGTATAAAGGTAATGTGCCACGTAACGCTTCATAAAAGATTTATTTTAATATATAAGGCTTATTATCTTTTGAACGAGTTCTATGATATTGATAATTATCAATTGGTATAGTAACTAAATCCTTGCCCCTTACTTTTAATTGGTATATTACACTATATAAACTATCTACATTAGCATATGGAAAAATAATATCGAGGGCCTCATCTGAGATTGTATTTGTACCCGTATAAAACAAATTTTTATCTGCATATAGACGTTTTATACGCCTATTCCACTCCTGTTTTTTTCTCTCCTCCTCTATCTGCACATCTAAATTTCCAATCATTGTCTTCAGCAAGGAATTTGCCCCTTCTATAATAGCTTTAAAATCTTCAACATCAGAAGCATAGTAAGATACACTACGTGCAAAATCTGCCTCTGTATAAGAATATTTATTTAAAATAGGATAATACACACAGACAGTGTCAGCAGCATCATTCATATTATTAGCTAGTAACCATTGATCTGCAAGAAAAAGCTCTGCATATATTTTTGACATATCTCCACGAGATATTATCCTATCCTTTGAACAAGATAGAATAAACAAGCAAAGCAATAAAAAGATATAATACCTTAATCTCATTATCTTAACACTGCACCGTATTCGTTCTGGAATGTAGATATAAGCTTATCTACAATTTTATTTATCTCTTTATCTGTCAATGTCTTATTTAAGTCTTGAAAAATAAATGATAGGGCATATTGCTTTTTATTCTCTGGCAATTTATCTCCACGATAAACATCAAAGAGGCTTACATTCTTCAATAAGGACTTAGATACTCTAAATGCACTTGCTCTTAATGATGCAAAAGAAATATTTTCATCTAATAATAAAGCTAAATCTCTTTTAACAGATGGATACTTTGGCAATTCTTTAAAATGTATATCTATCTTGCTTATAAGTTGCAAAAGGTTCTGCCAATGTATTTCAGCAGCAAAAACTTCCTGTTTTATAGAAAATTGTTTTGCTAATACTGGATTAATTGTACCCATTCTTATAAGAATTTCCTCAGAATTAGGCATGTAATAGGTCAAACCCTCTAAGAAAATATCTTCTGGTGCTTCCTTTGTAGGTAAAGAGTAAATATCTATATCATATCTCTTTAACAACAGTTCAATATAGGCCTTTAATTCAAAGAATGAAGCTTTCTGACTTTCTCTTAGCCAAAGCTTTTCTGTTGCCCCTGTTATCAATAGAGAAAAACAGCTATGTTCTTTATATGAAGATAATTGCTCTGGTGCATCATTATTAACTAACTCATAAACAGAACCATATTCAAATATCTTTAAACGGCTAATCTGCCTATTAACATTATAGGACACATCCTCTAATGCATTTAATAATAGCGTTTGACGCATTACATTTAAATCAGAAGAAAGAGGATTAACTATGCTAACACAACGCTCTAGTGGGAATGTAGTTAATTTTGAATAATACTCTGACTTAGTTAAAGAATTATTCATAGTTTCTACAAAGCCATTTGCTGCAAGAAAATTGGATATATTATTCCTTAATGACTCAGGATCAAATGTTTTTGAAAAATTTATTGAGCTTCTCATTGTCTGAGGAAGTTCAATATTATTATATCCATAAATTCTTAATATCTCTTCTATAACATCACATTCCCTCTCCACATCTACCATATAATATGGGGCTTTAATTATAGCAGTATTCTCATCTTCTCTTACAAATTCGTAAGATAAATAAGTTAAAATATTATCTATCACTTCTTTACCTATATCCTTTCCAATAAATCTTGCTATCCTTGAATAATTTATTTCAATCTGCTTTTTCTGTTCAGGATGTGGATAAAAGTCATTTACTTCTGAAACAATCTGACCTCCTGCTAATTCTAATACTAATTGAGCTGCCCTCCTTGCAGCAAATTCTGCTATGTCTATATTTGCTCCCCTTTCAAAACGAAAAGAAGAATCAGTTTGCAAGCCATGTTTTTTAGAAGTCTTTCTAATCTGAGCAGGATCAAAATATGCACTCTCTATAAATACTCTCTGGCTAGACTCTGTAACAGAAGAATCCAAACCACCCATGATACCTGCAAGACAAAGCACAGAATTTTTATCTGCAATTACGATATCACCCTCATTTAGACTCCTTGATATGCCATCCAATGTAGTAAGATTTTCTTTATCACGAGCTGTTCTTACTATAAGCCCATTATCACTAATCTTATCTGCATCAAATATATGCAAAGGCTGACCCAATTCAAAAAGGACGTAATTAGAAATATCCACTATGTTATTTATAGGATTTAGGCCTATCGATCTTAATTTTGCTTGAAAAGCTTCTGGCGATGGTGCTACTTTAACTCCGTCAATAGTAATAGACACATAACGCTTAACTAATTCATCAGACAAGACTTCCACTGCCACTGACTCACCCTTTCCATGTGCTAGTTCTTCATTTAATAATGGATAGCGAAGCTGAACATCATAATTATTATGCTTAAAATAAGCATATAAATCCCTCGCTACACCGATATGAGAGGCAGCATCAACTCTATTTGCTGTAATCTCATATTCTATCACAACTTCTGTTTTTAAATTAAGATAATCTTTTGCACTCTGTCCTATCTGTGTCTCTTGTGGTAACACCATAATACCATCATGTGCCTCCCCTATTCCTAGTTCATCCTCAGCACATATCATTCCAAAAGATTCAACGCCCCTAACTTTTGCTTTTTTTATCTTAAAATCACCTGGCAAAATAGTACCTATCCTTGCAAATAAAACTTTCTGTCCGGCTGCAATATTTGGAGCTCCACACACCACTGTGAGAATATCTCCACTACCATCATCTACTTTAGTAATATGCAGGTGGTCTGAATTAGGATGTTCCTCACACTCAAGTACTTTTGCAACAACCACACCCTCTAAAGAGCCCTTTACTTGTTCTTGCTCTACAATGCCATCAACTTCAATTCCAATAGACGTCATTGCATCTGCTATCTCCTTAGGAGATAAATCACATATAAGATATTCTTTTAACCAGTCGTAAGATAATTTCATAATAACTATTTTTCTAAATCCTCTTTTGAGAATAATGAACCTATAAATTCACGTTTATTAAAGACTTTAAGATCGTCAATGCCCTCTCCTATACCTACAAATTTGATTGGTATATGAAACTGATCTACAATACCAATAACTACGCCTCCTTTTGCAGAGCCATCCAACTTTGTAACCGCTAAGGCTGAAACATCTGTAGCCTTTGAGAACTCCTTAGCTTGATGAAAGGCATTTTGCCCAGTAGTACTATCTAGAACAAGCAATACTTCATGAGGTGCTTCTGGTATGACTTTTCGCATTACATTGCGTATCTTAGTCAGCTCTGCCATCAAATCCACTCTATTGTGCAACCTTCCAGCAGTATCAATAAGCACTACATCAGCATTTCTAGCAACAGCTGCACTTACAGTATCAAAAGCAACTGAAGCAGGGTCAGAGCCCATCTCTTGTCGCACTATATCAACACCTGCTCTATCGGCCCAAACTTGTAGTTGATCAACTGCTGCTGCCCTGAAAGTATCTGCAGCTCCTATTATAACCTTTTTTCCCTGTGCTTTAAGATTAGATGCTAATTTACCAATAGTTGTAGTTTTACCAACACCATTTACGCCAACAACCATTATAACATAAGGTTTCTTTGAAAAGTCAAAAGGACTTACATCCTTATAATTATCATCGTCATTGTCAACATTTAACAACTTGGCTATTTCATCCCTAAGCAAGTCTATAAGCTCATCAAAAGACACATACTTATCTCTTTCTACCCTATCTTCCAAATTATCAATAATCTTAAGTGTAGTATCTACACCCATATCAGATGACACCAAGGCTTCTTCAATAGCATCTAAGACATCTTCATCAACCTTAGATTTACCCATTATAGCCTTAGATATTTTTGAAAAAAAACTCTGTTTTGTCTTTTTTATTCCCTTATCAAAGAGTCCCATATATAAATAAATAAAATCAATTAAACAAAGTTAAGAAAAATACCTCAATTAAAAGACAAGTTTAGCATATAGTATAAAACAAAAATGGGTAATTATTAAATTACCCATTTTCAATATATAAAGATAGTTAGCAAATTATTTCTTTTCAAAGAAATCTTTTTCCTTACCACTATCTACTAATTGTTCTGTAAATACATAAGCTCCTGTCTTTGGAGACTTATCCATACGTATGCACTTAACCATACTCCTTGAGCCTGATTTAGCTGCGAATGTTGCGACTGCTTTCTTTGCCATGAGCTACAAATTATTTAATCTCACGGTGAACTGTCACCTTCTTGAGATATGGATTATACTTCTTACACTCCATACGTTCAGGAGTATTCTTTTTATTCTTTGTAGTAATGTACCTAGAAATTCCTGGTACACCACTTTCTCTTTGCTCAGTACATTCTAGGATGACTTGCACCCTGTTTCCTTTAGCTTTCTTTGCCATAATTATATAAAATTAAACAAGGTTGATAAATCCTTTCTTTTGTGCTGTCTTAACTACTGAATCAAGACCATTTTTTCTAATAGTCCTAATACCTTTACAAGACACCTTTAATGTAATAAACCTCTGTTCTTCTTCTGACCAAAACCTCTTTGTCTTAAGGTTTAATGAGAACTGACGTTTTGTACGTAGTTTAGAGTGAGAGACATTATTGCCTATCATTCTTTTTCTTCCTGTTACTTGACAAACCTTTGCCATAATATTATTCTTTTTTTTATTATTCTAAACCAAATACTTACGTGAGCGACAAATATCGTAAAATTCTTTGTAAAATCCAAAGACTTATACAAACTTAAAAAATCTCTTCCATCTAATAGATTCTGGAAAATCTCTGTCCCTATCCTTTGAAAACCATATTATAAAAGGACTTCCCACTATATGATCTTCAGGTACAAAACCCCAGTATCTAGAATCTAAAGAATTATGACGATTATCACCCATCATAAAATAATAATTCTGCTTAAACGTATAACTTGTAGCCTTCTTAGCATTGATATAGATGTCTTCACCTTTTATATCTAAGCTATTATGCTCATACACCTGGATAATTCTTTTATATAAAGCGATATTATCTATATTCAACTCTATTGTAGTTCCCTTCTTAGGTATCCATATCGGACCATAATTATCTCTTGTCCAATGAGTTTTCTCTGTATATGGAAAAAGCAGTAGATCCGAATCTGGTGCATCAGGAGGATAAACATCTATATTTTCTTCGATACTTTCCAATAAAGGATTTTTCTTCACCTTCTCTAGCATAGCTTCTGTAAGTGCTAAATCTGGATATATAGACTGCTGAGGATTATAAGATAACTCTGAAAGATTTAAGCCTAAGTCATCAATAAAATGAGAACCGAAAGGCTGTCCCTTTGTTTTCACCCTATATGTACTCTGCAAGCCTGACCAAACTGTTTGAGGCTTAGAATTAATATAGACTCTACCATTTCTTATACTTAATGTATCCCCTGCAACTGCCACACATCTTTTTACATAGTGGTCAGTCTTATCTACAGGTCTTACAACGATAGGCCCCCAATTTGATATTGCCGTTTTCCTGCCGAACATCCTTGATACTGCATAGTAATCATCTGCAGGAGCTTTGGTTAAAACCGTATCTCCATGAGGAAAATTAAATACCACAATATCTCCCGCCTCTACATTTCTAAAGCCTTTCAACCTTCGATATTCATTTGTTAATAAAGTAGAATATGACTCCTTACCTAAAAACTGATTATGGGTAAAAGGAATAGTTAACGGCGTTTGGGGTATTCTCGGGCCATAAGTTAATTTGCTTACGAAGAGATGATCACCAGTGTAAAGTGAACTCTCCATTGACGATGAAGGTATCTCAAAAGCTCTAAAAAAGAAGGTATTTATAAAGCTAACAACAACAACTGCAAAAATCAAAGCGTCTAGCCAATCTAGAAACACATTCTTCTTTTCTCCTGTCTTATACTCTTTTTTCCAAAAAAGCCATTTAACTTTTTTTGTAATATGAAAATCAAAGAGTACTATTAGTCCTATAAGAAACCAGTAATTTTCAAGCCAAATCACCCACAAAAGATACAATGCTGATCTTATTATCAGCTTTGTCCATTTATTATGGTAGATTTCCTTCAACGACATTAGCAACTATTTTACAGAATTGATTATTGCCTCAAATGCTTGAGGGTTATTCATAGCAAGGTCTGCAAGAACTTTACGGTTCAATCCTACATTTTGTTTTGCTAACTTGCCGATAAACTGTGAATAAGACATTCCGTACTGACGTGCAGCAGCATTAATTCTCTGAATCCATAATGCTCTAAATTCACGTTTCTTAGCTTTACGATCACGATAAGCGTAAGTAAGACCTTTCTCATAGGTATTCTTAGCTACCGTCCAAACATTTTTTCTTGAAAGAAAATTACCACGGGTTTTCTTCAGAATTTTTTTACGACGTGCCCTAGAGGCAACTGCGTTTACTGATCTTGGCATAATTTAATTTGTTTATGGGACAGTGACCTAAAACTTATAGATACTTTTGAACTGTACACCAATTTATACTTTAATAAAATTTAAATAACTAGAAGCTCTTTTACTCTGCTTACATCACACTTGTCTACAAGTGTAAACTTAACTAGATTTCTTTTTTGCTTCTTTGTCTTTTTTGTGAGAATGTGGCTATGATAAGCGTGTTTTCTCTTAATTTTTCCCGATCCGGTAAGCGAAAAGCGCTTTTTTGCACCGGAGTTGGTCTTAAGCTTTGCCATCTCTAAAATTTTGTTAATGATTAATAATATAATTAATAACTTGCGTTATTTCTTTTTAATAGGAGCTATCATCATTATCATCCTCTTACCCTCAAGTTTAGGCATATTCTCAGCTCTTCCAAGTTCTTCTAATTCAACAGCAAACCTAAGTAATAATTTTTCACCTTGATCTACAAATTGTATAGAACGACCTCTAAAAAATACTGAAGCCTTAACTTTTGAGCCCTCCTCTAAGAACTCTTGAGCATGTTTTAACTTAAAATTAAAATCATGTTCATCAGTATTAGGACCAAAACGTATCTCCTTAATAACTATCTTACTAGCATTTTGCTTCATCTCCTTAGCCTTTTTCTTCTGCTGATAGAGATATTTCTGATAGTCCAATATTTTACATACTGGAGGATCTGCCTTTGCACTAATTTCGACCAAGTCTAACTCTAATTCATCAGCCATTTTAATAGCTTCTCTTATAGAATAAACACCGGGTTGGTCAATATTATCACCAACTAGTCGAACCTGAGAAGCTGTAATCTCCTCATTAATATTTAATTCATTCTCGCCCTTAACTCTTTCTCTATTGAATGAGCGAGATCCTGCTGGTCTAGGACCAGTCTTGGAAAAGCCTGAGGGTCTTGGCCCAGAAAAGCTTTTTGGTTTAAAAGGTGCAGCGATAAAAAAATCCTCCTATTCTTTAATTAATACTAAGCTAGTTCCTTTTTAATTATATCTTGGAACCAAGCTACAAAATCATTTATACTCATAGAACCCATATCTTCACCTGCTTTACGTATAGATACCAAGTTCTCTGTCATTTCTTTTTCCCCTACTATCACGATAATAGGCACTCTAAGCATAGATATTTCACGAATTCTCTTACCAAGAGTTTCATTACGACTATCTACGGAACTGCGAATATCGTAATTATTCATCAATTCACAAACTTTTTCTGCATATTCAGCATATTTTTCACTGACAGGCAAGACTTTAACCTGATCAGGTGCAACCCATAAAGGAAGATGACCTGCTGTGTGCTCTAAAAGTACAGCTGTAAATCTTTCCATAGAGCCAAAAGGTGCCCTATGTATCATTATCGGACGTTTCTTTGTACCGTCAGCATCAGTATACTCAAGTTCAAAACGCTCTGGCAGATTATAATCAACCTGTATAGTACCTAATTGCCACTTTCTACCTATGGCGTCCTTCACCATAAAGTCTAGCTTTGGACCATAAAAAGCAGCTTCGCCATACTCTACAACTGCAGGAAGCCCCTTCTCTTTACAAGATTCGATAATAGCCATTTCAGCCTTATCCCAATTCTCCTCTGATCCTATATATTTATCACGATTGTGTTTGTCTCTTAAAGAGATTTGTGCCGTAAAATTCTCAAACTTAAATGCCTTGAAGACATACATTATAAGGTCTATAACCTTCTTAAACTCATCTTTAAGCTGATCTGGTCTTACAAACATATGAGCATCATCTTGAGTAAAGCAACGTACCCTTGTAAGTCCATGTAGCTCACCACTTTGCTCATATCTATATACTGTACCAAACTCTGCCATCCTAAGAGGTAAATCCTTATAAGACTTAGGAGAAGAACGGAAGATCTCACAATGGTGAGGACAATTCATTGGCTTAAGCATATATTCTTCACCCTCGGCAGGAGTATGTATAGGTTGGAAAGAATCCTTTCCATACTTAGCATAATGCCCTGATGTTACATATAATTGTTTACTACCTATATGAGGTGTAACAACAGGCAAGTAGCCATATTCGTTTAATTTTTTCCTTAAAAAACTTTCTAAGTTCTGCCTTAATACAGCACCCCTAGGCAACCACAAAGGAAGACCTAGTCCAACCCTTTGAGAGAAAGTGAAAAGCTCCATCTCCTTACCAATCTTTCTATGATCCCTCTTCTTTGCCTCCTCTAGCATTGTAAGATAATCTTGCAACATTGAAGCCTTAGGAAAGCTTATACCATAAATACGAGTAAGCTGCTGCCTTTTTTCATCACCCCTCCAATAAGCACCTGCTATGGATGTTAGCTTAACTGCTTTAATAAATTCTGTAGACCTTAGATGCGGGCCTCTACAAAGATCAGTAAACTCTCCATTTGTATAATAAGTAATAGTGCCATCCTCCAACTCAGAGATTAACTCGCACTTATACTCATCGCCTTTTTCCTTAAAATATTTGTATGCCTCGTCTTTTGACACAGAAATCCTATTAAACTCCTGTTTCTGACGAGCCAATTCCATCATCTTCTTTTCTATCTTTGGCAAATCTGCCTCACTGATAGACTTATCGCCAAAATCCACATCATAATAAAAGCCATTATCAATTGAGGGTCCTATACCAAACTTCACTCCCGGATAAAGCATCTCCAAGGCCTCTGCCAATAAATGCGAAGATGAATGCCAGAAAATATATTTTCCCTCTTCATCCTCCCATTTCAACAATCTTATAGAAGAATTTTCTTCAATAGGACGCATAAGGTCATAAATCTCACCTTTTTCACCCTCTTCAGATCCTTCAGGCTTCACCAAAGCCCCTAAAACTTCTGAAGCCAAACGAGGATTAATTCCCTTGGCAATCTCATATGCTGTAACTCCTTTGTCAAAACTTTTTACAGTAGAATCAGGAAAAGTAATATTTATCATATCTCTAATTTTCTATATAATAGCTATTTATAGCCTATATTTTCAATAACAATAACATACAAAGGTAAGAAAATATTAGGAAAATAAAAACTTATAACACATTATATTAGCTCTAACAATAACTTACTGCTCTTTTTTAAGTTACTATTAGCAAGTAAGTGCCACAGATTATCTTTTATAAGATAATAAAAACTAGCCCTAAAGACCTATTATGAAAATAAAAATCCTAAATTCATTCCTATGAACTCTTCATGCAACATATTTACAGGCCTAAACCTTTTTCATTTCCCCGACTATTGATAATAATTTATCAAATATTTGTGATTTAATATAATTCCCCTTAAAACTAATTGCTGTCGGATGATTAAGTCTAAATGCCCTAAAAGCTAATGGATTAGATTTATCCTTAGACTTTAATTCTGATATTAATAAGTTATTATCCAGTTGCAGTACATCTTCAAAATCCACACATAATCTATCTTGTATATAACTATCAAGATTATTTTTTCCTATTCCAGTCATAAACAAAAGCATATCAGGCTTTAATATTTCTAATTCTTTTTGGAAAAGTTCTTTAACTATCTCAGAATTATTAATATTAGGATCAAATCCAATATTATAATAAACATAGGCTATCTTAGCTATATTATTAAATATAAACTGATGTTTTATACCAAGTTTGCTATCTATAATAAAACTCAACTCTTCTACAAACTTATGAAAAGTACTATTACTCCCCTTATTTACAAAAGTATGTTCAAAATACAAGTCCATTAGACTCATAATACTATTTTCAGAAGAGTAAGCACCATCTTTATACCCATTACTCTCATCACCCCATCCCAATGTCTCTCTACCTACCACCATTATCTTAAAAGGTGAATTCATATAGGCGTCAGATGCTGACAATAAATACATATTTGTTAATTCCAAACCATCAATATGAGAACTCTCAAATTTTCCATAAATTCCGCTAAAAACAATCCGCTCACCTGATAAAGCTTGATTATATCTATCTAGATCTTTTCTAAATGCTCTCACAGGTTCCGTGTTATACAAGTTGTATAAAGCATCATTAATTTTATTTCTATCCATATTAAAAACTTTATATAAACCCCTATTACTATTCCATTATTTGATTATATAACAATACACTACGGTCGTACCAATACGATTTATCATCCATAGAAGACATATTATTACTCATCTTTTTATCAACATTGCCTTTTGGATTAAGAAGTAATTTTGATAATAATGACCAAATAGGCCTAATATTATTATGAGTAAAAAAATAATTAAACAGATAAATTATCTCCTTATATTTACTAAATACATCAACCTGAAAAGCCTTCTCATAATATGGAACACTAAAAATAACCTCTTTGTCTAATAATTTTTTCTCAAACTCCAACCAAATATTTTTACCCTTACCTAAAGTTTTTAAAAATTTATCATAAACATCGTCAGTAAATAAATTCTCTGTAACAATAGGGTCTTCCTCATAATTATGTTTAGGCGTTTTATTTTCTGAATTAACCTCCAATATAGCTCCACCTAATTTTTCATCTAAACCAAACTCCAGCTTATAAATATTTTTTATAATATATACGGAACGTGCAGCAACCTCACTTATATTTTCCTCTTCATATAAGGATAACCAAAAAGGCCAATAAGTACTATTATGTATATTGTCTGTAAGACGAAAACGAGAACTAAACTTCTTTCCCGGAAAAGTATTTGACAATATTTTCGCCATAAGTTCCTTAATAAATTGAAACTCTTTCATCATTCTATCTACCTGTTCATTCTCATCACCAGATAATATTGTAACTCTCACACCATAATAAATACCATTGCTAGGCTTTGTTATATTATACTCTATACAAAACTCATATTCCAAAGAGGCATCTTTTGATAACAAATTATTCCCTAACTTGTATATTATATGATCTTTAGACTTATAAGATCTGCCAAAACTATCATCCCTTCTCCACCCCTGCAAATATTTATTATGACTATTTATCATAGTTTCATAAAAACTCTTCATCCTATATTTATATATATCAGAAGCTTCATCTATAATACTTGCCCATTTTTTACTTCCAAGTATATTATTACTAATAAGCACTTGTTCATTTTTGCAGTACTGTGCTTCAAACTCTTTAGAGAAGAAATATCTTCTAGCATAAACAACCTCTTTCTTCTTTGACGATGCACAATTAACAATCTGCCTGCAAGCTAATGCAGACAGATGGTAATCTTTTATCTTTCTAATTGCTTTATTACCTATATTGACAGCAAAGTCTTTCTTAATAAAATGATTATTAATCTCATCTTGAGATATATTAAGAGATAGAATAGATTTATTAATAAGTTCTTCAAACTTTTGATAGCTCTTATATAAAAGAGACTGAGATAATTCTCTTGCTGACCAATAAACATGACCAAACTCATCAAAACGCTTAATATTCTCCAAAATTTCACAAATCATAAATACTATATATAATTTCTGCTATCCAATTATGATCTTTTATGCCACATTCCTTCATGGCTAGAATAGTATAAGCTTTTCTCTCATAACTTAATACCTATCTTAATGTCTACAAAAGTAACTAAAGACATAGTCTATAACAATGGGGACATATCTAATTATTTTATAATTTTCACCAATACATTTTTAAGCTTTTTATCTCATTCTTTCATATAAAAAAGGTTTTTATAAGTTTTATGACATACGTTTGAGAAAATAAACGAATAAAAAAATAAAGAGAAACGCAACATATAACCCAAGAGGTTAAAATGTATAATTCTCTTTATTTAAGGTATATATCAACTAAAGAAAGGCCTCTCTATTTTAATATACTCTGTTTATCTTCTATCTTATACACAAAATCCATAGTTATATGTGAAGATATAAGGCCTATACCACCATCAATATTAGAAGGACTAACTGAGGATATGCCCAAATTAGATAGAAAAGAATTATCTCCTGCACTACGCAGTAAGTCTCGATAGCCCTCTAATGTTAATGAGCTAATGCTAATCTTTATACATTTTAGATTTTCCTTCTCTTTTTCACCATCTTTATTATATCTGATAACTCCAAAGGGACTAAAACTTAATTTAATATTTGCTCTATTATTTTCTATTTGATTTTTGTTTATAGAAAAATTATAGTACCTCTTTGTAGGCAAAAAATTATCTATCTCAAATGAAGGATTTTCCCCATATAAATTTGGCTCTCTCACATAAAGTGGCAAAAATAAAATATCGTCTCCTTGATTTTTCTCAGAAGCATCTGCAGTTTTTTCCTCGCCTATTAATGGTCTTTCCACACATAAAAATGCTGATAACAAATAGTATTGTTCATCTTCTATTTGAGAAAATTCCAAGTCAGCGTCTATTCTTTGAAGTCCCAAATTATTCTT